>NZ_FNNO01000039.1:0-1310 GCF_900106985.1 Hydrobacter penzbergensis
TATAATGTACCCTTAAAAAAGGGCAGGTAGTTAAGAATGAATTTTTCATCCTAAATTACCGAATATGACAAAGAAAACCAGGCGCAAGTTCAGCGCCGAATTTAAAGCGAAAGTAGTGTTGGAAGCGTTAAAAGAGCGCGTAACGATTGAAGAGCTGGCTCGTAAGCACGAGCTTCACCCCACGCAGATAGCCACTTGGAAAAGGGAAGCGATGGCCAATATGTCGAGTGTGTTTGTATCTGGCAAGTCCGATGCAGTCAGTGACAACGAGCGTCAGATAGAGCAATTATATGCCCGTATTGGCCAATTACAGGTAGAGAATGATTTTCTAAAAAAAAGATTATGATCAAGCCTGTGTTGGAACGTAGAGGGATGGTTGATCGGGCACATGGTAGTTTAAGTGTAGCCGGCCAGTGCCGACTGTTATGCTTGCATCGCAGTGGGCTTTATTACCAGCCACGAGCGGAGCAGGAAGAGAACCTGGCCATCATGCGGCTGCTGGATGAGCAGTATTTTAAGACGCCATTCTATGGGATACGCCGCATAACGGTATGGTTGCAGCGGCAGGGTTATCACATTAACCGCAAGCGGGTAAAACGCCTGATGGAGTTGATGGGTTGGAAGACCCTGTACCGCAGGAAGAATACCAGCAAGCCAGACAAGCAGAACCGGCTGTACCCCTACCTGCTCAAAGGTCTTCCCATAGAACGAGTCAACCAGGTATGGGCGATGGATATTACATATGTACCCATGCGAAAGGGGTTTATGTACCTGTGTGCCGTCATAGACCTGCACAGTCGTTATGTGCTGAACTGGAGCATCAGCAATACGATGAGTGCGGAGTGGTGTGCCCAGGTAGTGCGTGAAGCGCTGGATAACCATGGCAGGCCGGAGATATTTAATACAGACCAGGGGAGCCAGTTCAGCAGTACTGTATTTACCCAGCAGCTATTAGATGAGGGTATACAGATCAGCATGGATGGAAAAGGAAGGGCCATTGATAATATTTTCATTGAACGCTTGTGGCGATCCGTGAAGTATGAACATGTTTACCTGTATGTTCCCGAAGACGGTGTAAAACTCTATGAAAGCCTGCAGCAGTATTTTTCGTTTTATAACCAGGATCGTCCACATCAATCGCTGGATTATCAAACACCGGCTACCTGTTACCTGAATGCAAAAGCAGCTTGAATCATGCGGTTATCCACATATCCTCGTGGATAGCTAAAGAAAAGAAAAAAAGAAGCAAAAAAAGAAAAGAAAGGTAATAGTAGTATTAGTAGGTCTTTTATATCTTAGTTGAACACATT
>NZ_FNNO01000037.1:0-1534 GCF_900106985.1 Hydrobacter penzbergensis
CACTGGAAAAAAGGCCTGGCGTTCCGTGTTCCATAAAAATGTGCTACCCCCACTTTTAAATACATCATAGACATGCAGGAGATCATAGACCAGTTTGGCGATTATTTATACCAGTTGGGTTATGGTAACAAGACCCGGCAGTGCTTGTGTGCACAAGCCGGTGCGTTGTTAGCATACTGTCAGGTAACGGATGTTACAGAGATCACACAAGGGCAGATAAAGAATTTTTACGAGTGGCTGTATGAGTGCCCCGGCAAACGCAGGGGCAGCAGTGGTTTAAGCGAAAGCACGATAGCGCATTATGTATATGCACTGCAACATTTTTTTTCGTGGCTGGAACAAACAGAGCAGATAGGTTACAATCCCATCAGTGGCATTAAGTTCAAACAGCACCATAAAAACAGAAGAGAGCCGTTGAGCAGGGAGCAGGTGGAAGCTTTGTTTGCAGCGGCAAGAAGTTTACAGGAGTTAGCAGTGCTGCATCTTTTTTACAGTTGCGGACTGCGCAGAAGCGAAGCTACGGGGCTGGACACGAGGGATATCCATTTTAAACAGCAACTACTCTATGTGAGAGAAGGCAAGGGCGGCAAGCGAAGGGTAATACCACTGACCGAGAGAGTTGCCCATGACCTGGAGAACTATTATACAAACCAGCGCTGCCATACAAAGCCCTTACGCTTAAGTGATGAACCGGCGTTTATGCTGGGCAGCCGTGGCATGCGCATGAGCGGCAGCAGTTACCAGACCTTGTTTAAAAAGATCATGGCCAGGTGTGCGGATGCAGCACTGCCGGAAGGTATCACACTGCACCACCTGCGCCACTCTATTGCCACAGATCTGGTGCAGGGCGGTATGAGCATGCTCTATGTAAAAGATTTTTTAGGGCACAGCAGTTTAGATACCACACAAGTGTATGCGAGAGCCAGGACAGCACAATTAAAATCATTGTAATATGGAAAGTGGATTACAGCGGTACCTGAGGCAGTATTATGCAGCTGGTACTGTAAGAGAATACAGCCGCGATATTGCGGCTTACCTATTGCATCAAAGTGGTGCGGAGCAGGCCATGTACAAAGACATTACGGCTTATATCGGTGCCTTAAGAAGCAGGTACAGCAATGCATCTACAATAAGAGGTGCTGTATGTGCGATCAAAGCGTATTACAGTTACCTGTGCCACACAGGAATGCGTAAGGACAATCCGGCCAAAGCAATACGTTTAAAGGACAGGATGCATAGTGATGTTCAATTACAGGATCTGTTTACTGCGGCAGAACTGGAAGCGATGCTGGAGCGCAGAGAGCCTTATTACAAATGGGGTTATCGCAATAAAGTATTGGTGGGTTTACTTATCTACCAGGGCTTATGGCCACAGGAAATAGCAGCAGTGAGGGTAGAAGATATAGACCTTACAGCAGCCACGGTATACATCAGGGCTACTACTAAAACGAGTGCAAGAGCACTGCCATTAAAAGCCAACCAGGTGTTGTTGTTTTATGAGTACATACATGCCATCCGTCCGAAGCTGATCAAG
>NZ_FNNO01000035.1:0-1768 GCF_900106985.1 Hydrobacter penzbergensis
AAGAGGCTGTCTCAAAAGGGCAGCCTCTTTTTATTTTTAAGGGTGGGTTTGTGCACAATGGAGGTGAATAAAAAGATATAGGTTATCATACAATAAAGAGGGCTTTTTGAGTGTCTTTAAAGTATGGCAAAGAGACAGGACCTGAAGGTCATCTTCAAACAGAACTACCAGAATCAGCTAATGGTACTACCGCCTAGCTTGGATGAACTGATAGTGGCAGGTCACCCGGTACGGGTTGTTAATGCAGTATTGGACAAAGTAGATATTGCGGGATTACTTAAAGAATATAAGCCGGGAGGTACTACCAGTTATCATCCCCGGATGCTGCTTAAAGTATTGGTATATTCCTACATCAACAATATATACAGCAGCCGTAAGATGGAAGAAACAGTGTCGAGTAATATCCAGTTCATGTGGCTGGCAGGGATGATGAAACCCGATCATAATACGATCAATCGCTTCAGAGGTCAGCGTTTGCAAAAAACCTTACAACCTATATTCACCCAGGTGGTAATGTTATTATGTGAAGAAGGGTTGCTCAACATCAGGGATCTGTATACGGATGGCACGAAGATAGAAGCCAATGCTAACCGCTACACGTTTGTATGGGGTAAATCCATTAAAACCAATAAAGAGAAGATAAAGCAGCAGTTAAACGATCTGTGGCAATACGCACAAAGCGTAGCTTCAGCAGAGATGGATGATACCGATCCAACCAGTTTTGAGAAAATAGACGCTGAAAAGGTAAAGGCCACTATAGAAAAGATCAATGCAGCAATGAAAGATAAACCGGTAAGCAAGCAGATAAAGCAAAAACTAAATTATGCCAAAAAGCACTGGCCGGGCGCGCTGGACAGGTATGAAGCACAGGAAAAGCTATTGGGTGACAAGCGTAACAGTTACAGTAAAACCGATACGGATGCCACCTTTATGCGGATGAAAGAAGACGCTATGTGCAATGGACAGTTAAAGCCGGCCTATAATGTCCAAATATCGACCAATGGTCAATACATAGCCTCTTATTCCCTTCATCAAAGCCCAACCGATACCAATACGCTGATCTCGCATCTGGAGCAACACCGGGAACAGTTCAATGAATTGCCGGATAGCCATACTGCGGATGCCGGTTATGGCAGTGAAGAGAACTACCAGTGGATGGAAAACAATCAGGTGGCAGCTTATGTAAAACACCATCAGTTTGACCGGCAGCAGCGTAAAACAATTACCTGTAAAAAGCCTTTGGCGACAGACAACCTACATTATAACAAAGAGCAGGATTACTATGTATGTCCTATGGGCCAACACATGGAACTTATCGCTACCAGCACCCGAACTACCACTACTGGTTACCAACAAACCAGTAAAAAATACGAGGCCCGAAATTGTGAAGGATGCCCGTTACGGGGTGTCTGTTACAAGGCCAAAGGAAACAGGGTCATTGAAGTAAATGAAAACCTGTTACGGTTGAAAAAACAGGCAGATGATCTGTTGAAAAGCGAAGAAGGGATCAAAAAACGAAAACAAAGGTGCTGCGATGTGGAACCTGTGTTTGGGAATATCAAATACAACCATCATTTTAAGCGCTTCATGCTGCGCGGTATTGATAAAGTCACCGTTGAAACCGGATTAATTGCACTGGCTCATAATCTAAGAAAGAAAGCTGCCTGAAACAGCAGGTACTTCTCAGAAAATCTAATCCCAGCTTTAAATGCCCGCTCTCCTCTCAAAATGAAAAGCCGCCTCAATTATTGTATTGAGACGGCCTCTT
>NZ_FNNO01000032.1:0-2630 GCF_900106985.1 Hydrobacter penzbergensis
ATGTTACTCTCATTTGAACAATACACATAAAGGTACCCATTCTTGGCGATGCCTACACTTTGTGGCGGATGTGTATATACTACATTCGCATCACTCACCATACTGAATCCACTGCTTGCACTCACCACCCTAAACTGCTCATCAAACAGTATCCAGTTGATGTAGGCTTTGGGGCGGATACCTGTATTTGGTTCATTATTTGTGAGCCAGTTGTTCACATCTCCAGGCGTCACTGCTGAACCTGTTAATGCGGCTGCTGTAGCTTTACCGGTGCCAGCAACTGCACTTGTTCCTGCTAATGCTATCAGCAGGTTGTTCACTACAATATTATATCCTGTATTAGTGGGGGTACCACCCTGCCAGAAGCTCTTGCCATAGATCGCCACATTATCACCTGCCATCACTCTTAACGTAATACCCAATCCCATCTTGTCACCTGTAGCACCGTTGAGCCGGTATATCTTCAGGCTGGTAGCTGTGGTATTACTCGTCGGGTTAGTATTATAAGGCGGGTTACCATTGTTGTTCGGATAAGTGGGTGTCAATGAAGCGGGGTTAGGTACAATAGCTGCTGTGTTGATCGCATAATAATTACCCTCTGTTGCTACAGCTCCGTCTTCCAGGGTGGCTACTGGATACACACCCTGCTGCTGCTCATCGGTCAGTACCATGCGGGTATTACCCAGGTGATCTTTTACAAAATAATCATAGACGAATACCGCAGGGCTGCTCACTGATACATTATGGTTCAGTCTCACCCTTCCTTCTTCATGATCCAAGAATTGCAGCACACTGTTTTCATATACAAAACCTCCCAGGTAATCCGTGGTCATGGTAAGGATACTCTTTAATGAATCATAGGTGCGCTTTTGCAGCTTGTTGCCTGTTGCGTCATAGATATAGGTGATGGTTCCCTTACCTGCTACATTGATCAGATAAGGAAGATTCAGGTGATTATAAGTAATGCCTCTAGCACTGCCGTTTCCGATATTTTTATTAAGGTCTTTCAACAGGTTACCATTGTTATCATAGCTGTAGTCCGCTGTGGTTGCAGTTTTACTACCAATACTGTTCAAATAAGTCTGTGAAGCCCTAAAATCTCCCAGTATCGTATTGGGATCATTCTGGGCATCGATCACATTGAGTAGTTTGTTGCTGTTGCTGTTGTAATTGTAGCTCAAGTTATCAATCAGTGAGCTGGCATTCAACTTCAGACCCTGCTGCTGCATAGCCAGGATATTCCCATTGGCATCATACGCGCTCGATGCATTGATGCCATCTCCCATTTTCACTGAGAAGTCGATCGTAAAATTGGCATTAGCAGGATCGGATTTCTGCCAGTTGCTACCAAAGTGCTGGTTAAAGTCTCCATAGAGCAACCGGTTGGCAGCATCATAACCATAGCCATAAGCCCGCTCTGCCCCATCGCCGGCGCTCTGCCATCGCTGGCCTCCTATATTCCCATTGAACTGATTGCTGCCAAAACCCCAATCGTAGCTCAAATCCATCGCAAACCATTTGTTGCCGGCTATATTCATCTGCGATGTAGTAGGCCCAGAAGCTGCTCCATAGTTCCAGTTCATGCCCTTGAGCCAACCGCGGATATTGTAGCTGTAATCCTGGTTGTTCAGGGCAGTAGTATCGGTCATGGATTTCTGGCCTAGTTCTTTACGCAGTAATTGCCCCAACGCATCGTAACTGTTCCTGGCTACAAAGCGTTTGGTGCTGTCATTATCATTGAGTTGTTTGGTAACAGTAAGCAATCGGCCGGCATGGTCGTAATCAAAATTTGTTCTTATCCTTTCCACATCATTGCCAGCCGGGTTGTTGTGCAGCAGGTAGCTACAAATCAGCTTATGATTAAAATCATAGCGATGGGTAGTGATGTCCTGGCCTCCACGGTAATTATCTGCATTGGTTTGTACCACCCTGCCTTTGTTATCATAGAATATGGCTGTTTCCATCCAGTTACCCTGGGCCAGGTTGGCTGGGTTTTCTATCACCCTTACCCGGGTAACAGTGGTCAGGCCGCGGATTTGAGCACTGGCAGCGGGTGGAAGGCTGTCTCCATATACATTGTTACCAATACCCAGTTTGCTATTGTTGGTAGTATTATAAGTCTTAGACGTAGCACTGTAATCATCATAATAAGTATAGGTCAGCGGGATGGGGTTGGTTCCCACAGCAAGCGGGTTATCCATCACTGTTACCGTATTACTGAAGCTGGCAGGGGTGGCCGCTACGATCTGTGCCGTGAACTCTGCAGTGCCCTCACTCGAAAACCCATCGGTGAAGCTGATGCTGCCCGAAGCCTGGTAACTGCCCCGGCCCACTTCCCTCACACCTATGGATAAGTCCGTGGGGGTGGCCAGCACATAAGTACCACTGGTGGTTACGGTACCGGCATTATTGTTACCTGTATTGGCAGTTACATAACTCTGCAAAGCAGCCGGGGTACCGGTATAGGTGAGCATACCCGTTTGCACAGGACGGTTGAGTCCATCGTACAAGGTATACAACCACTGGGCGGTAGCACCCATATTAGCGTCCTGGGTAAATACCAGCCGGTCTCTTTTATCATAGATCATGTATACCCAGCCTGCACCCGGCACTTTCTTGGCAATCATCCG
>NZ_FNNO01000031.1:0-3992 GCF_900106985.1 Hydrobacter penzbergensis
CTGCCCTGTATCAGCGCGTGCAGGGTGTCAGCCGTCTTGTGGCTGATGGCAATAATCAGTAAAAAAATACGGTTCCTTTCTTCTCCTACAATACCAGCTTTACCGAGCAGTTCATTCAAGCGTTTGATCAGTTTGGGTTTACTGGCAAACTGTTGCAAGGCTTCTCTTTCCTTGGCCGTTAATACCGGTAGTGCCTGCTCCGGCGGCTTTGTCTGTTGCAGCTGCTTTTCTATCAGTTGCTCCAATAAATCGGTGAGCCGGTACAGGTCGGCCTGCAGTGTAGCGGCTGGCAGGGACAGTTTTTCGCCTGCCTCTTTGCACAGTTTCTCTACCTGCTTGTCCTCGTACAGATCAATGCGGTTCCTTGCCTTTTGTGTACTGGCTTTGTCTTCTATCACCAGCATGATCTTCATATTGTCTGTGGTCTTCGGTAGGCCACCCTGTATGTAGTAGTTTACTGTATCCCTTTCGTATCGCATCTTGTAAGGGTTCGTACTGTCCAGTTCTCCGGCTGGTGTTGATGGTACTGATTGTACGGTGTGTTTTGGCGCACCACGTTCTATAAACAACTTTGCTTTTTCTTGTTGCTCACTGGCATTGTTATTTTCTTTTTCCATTGAAAAAGAAAAATCCGCCGTCCGCTGTTCCAGTAAATCAATAAAGACGCCCGTATTATCATGCGCCTGCGCCATACTGTTGATGTCTTCACCAGCTGGCATGCGTACACAGCTAAGTCGCAGGTGTGGAAGCAGTTCTTTACATACGCTTGCGTGTTTGCTGGCAGCTACTGCACCTGGCTGATCGGCATTGAGCCAAAATATAATCTCTTCTAATTGGGTTAATGATTGGATCGCTGTCTGGTGTTCCTGCGTAAATCCATTGGTACCATACAACGCTAAAACACTGTACTGCGATGCGATAGCGGGGATTTGCAGTAAGCTGGCCGCATCAATGATGCTTTCGGTGAGGATTAATTTCTTTGTATCAGTTGCGGGGTATTTAGGATATAAACCTGCCCTGTCTTTTAAATAAAAATGACGCTGGTCCTGGTTGTTTAACGTACTTCTAAAATATAAGCCTGATACATGGTTACTGCTGTCTTTGAGGGCAAACACGATGCACCATTTACCAAACACATTATACGCTGTATCACCCGTACGGCTTTTGTTACCCACATCATTTAATAAGCCATGTTCAATACAACTCTTTATCAGCGCTTCGTCTTTTCTTGTGCCGTGATGGAACTGACCTGCATTGTAGCCCACTTCCGTTTGCTTGTAGTCAATACACCTCGATTGTAAATATTCCTGTGCAGGTTTAGAGTTGTACACCGCATTCTTAAAATAGCTGAACATTTTTGTCAGCACGGCCTGACGGGTTAAGCGTTGCAGCTGGTTATCTCCGCCGATCAGTGTCTTTGCTTTTTCAATCGCTTCATGCTTACTGCACTTTTCCAGGTGCATGATAAAATCTATCACATCCATGCTCTTGCCGTGCGTGGCGCAGTTACTACTGAAGCAATACGCTGTCTGCGTTTTATAGTACACCTGTAAACTGGGCGTGCTGTCATCATGGAACGGGCAGCGCAGACGGTTCTGTTTATCCGGGTACAGGCCGTAATGCTGCAACACATCCCTCATCGGTAATTGCTCTTTAATGGTTGTTATGTCCATCGGTTGAACAGTTTTTTATGGTCAGCGTATTGTGTTCTACCCTGATCTCTACCGGATCACCTACTTTAAAACCCGCCTGTTCCAGCCACAACCCGCATACATTTAACCAGGGGATCGTTTGGCACCTGCCCGGCCTGCCCCAATCGCCGCCCGTTACTCGGCACTTGTAGTGCAGCTTCGCACGTCTGATACTCTTTACTGCCATGTGGATAATATTTTTTATTGTGAACTATCTGTCACAAATGTAAGCAATAATGCCTTTTGTTGTTGCGAACTATCTTTTTATTTACCCACAATAGTTCTCTAATTTTGTTCGTATCAGTCCAAAATCATGGTTAATTGTGCAGTATATGAACATAGGAGATAAGATTACAGACCTGCGCAAGCAGAAGAATATGAACCAGACAGAGCTCGGTAAAGCTGCCGGGGTGTCAAGGGAGATTATTGGCAGGTATGAACGTAACGAGGTAATGCCCTCTATTGAAGTGGCTGCTAAAATCGCCGAAGCCCTTGATGTTTCTTTAGATTACCTTGCCGGCAACAGCAAAAAATCCGCCATCGATAAAAAAACACTCAAACTTATTTACGAGATCGATGACCTCGAACCAGCCGTTAAAGACAAACTGTTCTTCCTCGCCAACGCCATCATCAGAGATGCTAAAACCTCTAAAGCTTATAACCACTAAACAACAAAGCCCCGGATTAATCCAGGGCTTCGTAAGCAAAAAGTTTGCTCATCTATATTGTGTCCAATCAATTCGGCTCATCAGATAAAACATAAAAACTACGTTAGCAATAACGAAAAGAACAACCAGCAAGGTAATGAAGCTCCCTATACTGTTCTTTTTCTTTGGCCATTTATTAAACTCTTTTACATACTCCCTCCACGTGTCATTATGATGGAACACGTAATAATTAAATCCGTAGACTACCGCAATTATTGTTATTGCTATTGGCATTGGATTATTAGGGAAAGCATCTCTTTTTGTACCTATTGTATAATACCCTCCAAGAGTTATTATCAAAAAACCAGTAAGAATAGTAATACAAAGTGAAGCTTTCCATTCGCTTGCCCACTTAGCAGGCGATGTTTCAAACAATCGGTAGAACTTATAGAACAGATAATAGTATGCCTTCTTTAAAGTCATTTATAATTATTTTAATTTAATGCCAATAACCTAGCTGTAATGACAAACGTTCTTGCTGTGAACTACTTTTAGTATCTAATGAGCGGTTATAATCATTTAGATATCCTTGTGCTCCACCAGGATAAAAGGCATCTACACCAAAATATGTTACTCCAACAGCGGGATTCCACAACCCATAAGCACCAACTGCTGTATTTAAAGCTGCTTTCCCTGGTAGAACTGCATTAGGATTATTTGCTCCTGAATGATAATATTTATAAACCCCAACACCATCCATAATCACACCTATACCAAGGGTAGCCCAACCAAGAGCATTACCAATTTTCCCAACACTAAATGTTTTAATTTTTGCTTTACTTCCACCTGACCAACCACTAGGATAATATTTAGGGCTGAATCTACTACCGTTCGCAGCTCCATTAGTCACTCTAAATGAACTTGTCATTTCTGCCATGCCAGCACCACTTGCGCCTAATCCCCAGTTAGCTCTACTACCCCAGTCATACCAAGAATAATCTCCCCCGGAAGAAGTGGATGAGTTTTCTTTAGCTTTTGTAGTTACTGTAACCTCAGGTATACTTCCTCCGTCTGCGCCATTAGCAACAAAACCATTGACCGCATCTTTGTTACTGGGATCATAGGTATAATACGATGTTGTTTCTCCAAGCTTGACAGCAAGAACATCTCCTTTACCAACTTTAACCTTATGAGAACCTTCTCCTTCTACCCTAACAGTATCTAATCCTTGCGGATCAACAAACGTGATCGGATTATTTTGTACAAATGAATAGGGACTTTGATTAAATGAATATTCAGAAAGAGGATCTATTTGATGAAAGTGGCCTATTTGTGGATCGTACTTTCTAAAATCAGTTGCGTACCATTCCAACCCACTACCATCACTAAATTCTTTATTCTCTAACTCTGAACTATAATTGAACCTTCTCTTATTTTCCAGTTTCCCCGCCGAACGGCTACTGATACCCGCGAGCAAACCGCCAAACGGATAATAGTGACTTTCCTCGAGTAAAGGTCCTCTATTATGCGTCACTTGTAGGTTATCAAAGAACACATCTATGTTACTCTCATTTGAACAATACACATAAAGGTACCCATTCTTGGCGATGCCTACACTTTGTGGCGGATGTGTATATACTACATTCGCATCACT
>NZ_FNNO01000030.1:0-2500 GCF_900106985.1 Hydrobacter penzbergensis
GCGTTTGGCATCAATAAGTTCATATTGGGAAGCTTGTCAATCAAAAAGAAAAAAATAAAGCTTACGGGTAATTAGTACTACTCGGCTTTGCTGTTACCAGCTTTACACCTGTAGCCTATCAACGTCATCGTCTCTGACAACCCTTAAAAGTAAACTCATCTCGTGGAAGGTTTCACGCTTAGATGCTTTCAGCGTTTATCCTGTCCGTACATAGCTACTCTGCATTGCAGTTGGCACCACAACAGATACACCAGCGGTACGTACGACCCGGTCCTCTCGTACTAAGGTCATGTCCACTCAATTTACTTGCGCCCACCACAGATAGGGACCGAACTGTCTTGCGACGTTCTGAACCCAGTTCACGTGCCACTTTAATCGGCGAACAGCCGAACCCTTGGGACCTTCTCCAGCCCCAGGATGTGACGAACCGACATCGAGGTGCCAAACCTTACCGTCGATATGAGCTCTTGGGTAAGATCAGCCTGTTATCCCCGGAGTACCTTTTATCCTTTGAGCGATGGCCCTTCCATGCAGAACCACCGGATCACTTTAGCCAGCTTTCGCTCCTGTTCGACCTGTTTGTCTCACAGTCAAGCACCCTTTTACTAATGCGCTCTGCGTACGATTACCAACCGTACTGAGGGTACCTTTGCGAGCCTCCGTTACTTTTTAGGAGGCGACCACCCCAGTCAAACTACCCACCATGCAATGTCCCCTTCGCAGGGTTAGACTCTAAGCAAACGAAGGTTGGTATTTCAACGTTGACTCCACAACAGCTGGCGCCGCCGCTTCATAGTCTCCCAACTATCCTACACATCGGTTGCTCAAAATCAATGCAAAGTTGTAGTGAAGGTTCACGGGGTCTTTCCGTCCCGTGGCGGGTAACCGGCATCTTCACCGATACTACAATTTCACCGGGCTCGTGGAGGAGACAGTGTTCAACTCATTAGACCATTCGTGCAGGTCGGAACTTACCCGACAAGGAATTTCGCTACCTTAGGACCGTTATAGTTACGGCCGCCGTTTACTGGGGCTTCAGTCAGGAGCTTTGTATTGCTACGAACACCCTTCCTTAACCTTCCAGCACCGGGCAGGTTTCAGGCTCTATACGTCATCTTACGATTTTGCAGGGCCCTGTGTTTTTGTTAAACAGTTGGTTGAACCATTTTACTGTGACCATATCGCTATGGTACGCTTTATCCCGAAGTTACAGCGTCAATTTGCCTAGTTCCTTCTCCACGGCTCACCCGAGCGCGTTAGAATACTCATCCCGTCTACCTGTGTCGGTTTGCGGTACTGGCTGCCTTACTCGCTTTTCTTGGCAGGGATTTTATGGTTTCGCCTCGTCCGAAGACTTAGCTCAGCGTACACTTCCGTACGTACGCAACCACCACGTCCCTGCGTCACTTTTATTGTATGGCAGGTGAGGGAATATTAACCCTCTTTCCATCAGATGCCCCTTTCGGGTTTTCCTAAGGACCAGACTAACCCTGATCCGATTAACGTTGATCAGGAAACCTTAGACTTTTCGCGGTAAAGTTTTTCACTTTACTTATCGTTACTTATGCCTACATTTTCTTTTCAAATCGCTCCAGCATGCGTCGCCGCACACCTTCAACGCTGATTTGAATGCTCCCCTACCGATCCATTGCTGGATCTTAGAACTTCGGTTCATGGTTTGATGCCCGATTATTTTCCGTGCAGGATCTCTCGACCAGTGAGCTGTTACGCACTCTTTAAATGAATGGCTGCTTCCAAGCCAACATCCTGGCTGTTATTGAAATCCCACCTCGTTTGTTCAACTTAACCATGTATTAGGGACCTTAGTTGCTAATCTGGGTTATTTCCCTCTCGGCCACGGACCTTAGCGCCCGCAGCCTCACTCCCGGAGATATTTACTAGCATTCGGAGTTTGTCAGGGTTTGGTAGGCGATGAAGCCCCCTAGCCCAATCAGTAGCTCTACCTCTAGTAAACTTCTATATCCGAGGCTGTTCCTAAAAACATTTCGGGGAGAACGAGCTATCTCTCAGTTTGATTGGCCTTTCACCCCTATCCACAGGTCATCCCAAGACTTTTCAACGTCAACGGGTTCGGTCCTCCATTCTGTGTTACCAGAACTTCAACCTGCCCATGGATAGATCACAAAGTTTCGCGTCTACCCCGACTGACTATCCGCCCTATTCGGACTCGCTTTCGCTTCGGCTCCGTTATTTAAGAACTTAACCTCGCCAGTCAGGAGTAACTCGTAGGCTCATTATGCAAAAGGCACGCCGTCACCACTAATGGCTCCGACCGCTTGTAGGCGCACGGTTTCAGGTACTATTTCACTCCCCTGTTCGGGGTGCTTTTCACCTTTCCCTTACGGTACTGGTTCACTATCGGTGTCTGAGGAGTATTTAGCCTTACCAGATGGTGCTGGCAAATTCATGCAAGATTCCTCCGGTCCCGCATTACTCAGGATCCTGCTCGTCCATGTTAATTTCTATCTACAGGGCTTTC
>NZ_FNNO01000028.1:0-9147 GCF_900106985.1 Hydrobacter penzbergensis
CACTGGAAAAAAGGCCTGGCGTTCCGTGTTCCATAAAAATGTGCTACCCCCACTTTTAAATACATCATAGACATGCAGGAGATCATAGACCAGTTCGGCGGTTATTTATACCAGTTGGGTTATGGTAACAAGACCCGGCAGTGCTTGTGTGCACAAGCTGCTGCATTGTTAACGTACTGCGAGGCAACGGATGTTACACAAATCACGCAAGGGCAGATAAAGGATTTTTACGAGTGGTTGTATAGTTGCCCGGGGAAACGTAAGGGTAGCAGTGGTTTAAGCGAAAGCACGATAGCGCATTATGTATATGCACTGCAACATTTTTTTTCGTGGCTGGAACAAACAGAGCAGATATGTTACAATCCCATCAGCGGCATTAAGTTTAAACAGCACCATAAAAACAGAAGAGAGCCGTTGAGTCGGGAACAGGTAGAAGCTTTGTTTGCAGCAGCAGGGAGTTTACAGGAGTTAGCAGTGCTGCATCTTTTTTACAGTTGCGGACTGCGCAGAAGCGAAGCCACACAACTCGATACGAGGGATATCCATTTTAAACAGCAGTTACTCTATGTGAGAGAAGGCAAGGGCGGCAAGCGAAGGGTGATACCACTGACCGAGAGGGTTACCCATGACCTGGAGAATTATTATACAAACCAACGCTGCCAGACAAAGCCCTTGCGTGTAAGTGATGAACCGGCGTTTATGCTGGGCAGCCGTGGCATGCGCATGAGCGGCGGCAGTTACCAGACCTTGTTTAAAAAGATCATGGCCAGGTGCGCGGATGCAGCACTGCCGGAAGGTATCACACTGCACCACCTGCGCCACTCTATTGCCACAGATTTAGTGCAGGGCGGTATGAGCATGCTCTATGTAAAAGATTTTTTAGGACACAGCAGTTTAGATACCACACAAGTGTATGCGAGAGCAAAGGCAGCGCAATTAAAATCATTGTAATATGGAAAGTGGATTACAGCGGTACCTGAGGCAGTATTATGCAGCCGGTACTGTAAGAGAATACAGCCGCGATATTGCGGCTTACCTATTGCATCAAAGCAGTGCAGAGCAGGCCATGTACAAAGACATTACGGCTTATATAGGTGCATTAAGAAGCAGGTACAGCAATGCCGCTACGATAAGAGGTGCTGTGTGTGCGATCAAAGCGTATTACAGTTACCTCTGCCACACAGGAATGCGTAAAGACAATCCCGCCAAAGCGATACGCTTAAAGGACAGGAGGAATAGTGATGTTCAATTACAGGATCTGTTTACTGCGGCAGAACTGGAAGCGATGCTGGAGCGCAGAGAACCTTATCACAGGTGGGGTTACCGCAACAAAGTGCTGGTGGGTTTACTTATCTACCAGGGCTTATGGCCACAGGAAATAGCAGCAGTAAGGGTGGAAGATGTAGACCTTACAGCGGCCACGGTATACATCAGGGCTACTACTAAAACGAGTGCAAGAACGCTGCCATTAAAAGCCAACCAGGTGTTGTTGTTTTATGAGTATATACACAGCATCCGTCCGAAGCTGATCAAGCAAGGAACCACAACAGACAAGCTGTTGATCGGCTTGCAGGGCAGGCCGTTACCCGCGTGGGCGATCAGTGTGCATATCAAGCGTTGTTATGGTACCATGTACCCGGGCAGGACAGTGTGTCCGCATACCATACGCCAGAGTGTGATCACGAATTTATTAAAGGCTGGCCACGACATCAGTGTGGTGCAGTTGTTTGCAGGCCATGTATGTGCAGCCAGTACGCAGCGTTACCAGCAAAGTGGAGTAGATAGTTTAAAAGCAGCAGTACACAGATACCATCCGATGAAATAAAAAAAGTGTAGCGATACTTAGGTAGCGTTTAAACTCAATACTAGAAGGTGTTGGCTAAGTAACATAATGGAAGTTATAGTAAAACCCTTCGGGCGTCGCTGCCCTCCGGGCTACGCCTTTTCCTATAACACCATTATGCTAAATAGCCAACGATCTGTTGTGCTGTCCGCTTCGCTGTACAGCAGGCCTGCGGCAGCAAGGCCCGGCTTCGCCGGATATTTTGTTTGTTTTGGTTGCTGCATGTTGAACCGGTTGTAGGAATGGCAGCAGCATATGCGGGCACCCGAAAGCTATCGCAGCCGCCGGGATCACGCCGCCACCCGAAACCCCCGCGTGGCGGCTTTGATATGCCCCATGTGTATTGATGATTACACGTCAGCAGTAGTACAAATCCCAGCGACAGAATATGTAATCATCAATACACATGGGGCGTTGCTTTTTTATCCCACCTTCAAAATAATACCCCTTCTATGCAGGAAATACTACTACTGAAAAAATACAGCAAGGTGTGTGTTTGATGACATTGTTGGCAAAACACGGGTTCACCATGCGTTCACCACGCGTTGCAGTGATATACTGCCATTAGTGTGCATCGTGGTAGGCAGGGCATTTTTTCTTTTTCAATTGAAATAAAAAAATCATGTATTTTAGGGGTAGAAGAAAGTTCTTTGACTGGCCGGAAGTGTGATAAGCGGGCAGTGGTACTAAAGCCAAAACTGGTGCAGAGAGCAACATTGATGTGTTCTTTGATAACCTGCAGGTGGTGCATAATAGAGGACCTTTAATTGAAGAAACGCATTATTACCCGGCTGGGTTAACGATGGCTGGCATTAGTAGTCGCTCGGCGATGAAACCGGAGAACAGATACAAGTATAACGGCAAGGAATTACAGCATCAGGAGTTCAGTGATGGTAGCGGATTGGAGTTGTACGACTATGGTGCCAGAATGCAAGACCCACAACTAGGAAGATGGTGGGTGATTGACCCGTTAAGTGAAAAATCAAGAAGATGGTCTCCGTACAATTATGCATTTGATAATCCAATCAGATTTATCGACCCTGATGGAATGTGGCCATTCCCTGTTAACATTCGTTCTTTTGCTCCGTATGATTGGTTTGGTGGGGGATTCATGGGTGACGGTAACAAGAGAGGTTACACCACCTCATCAAATGCGACAGCTCGTTTAAAACAGTCATTTACAGTTGACCCAACTAAAGGATCAGTTACAGAATTGCGGACGAGCTCTAATGGATCGTTTCATCCAATGTTAGGATATGATGTGGCAAAAGATGATAGAGGGAGCATAACGAATTTGAAAACTGTAGAAAATAAGGATGGAAGTACTACTACTTCTTTTACATCTAATATGGCAGGGCATAATCCACTAGTGAAAGGATCACCAGACATAGATGTCCATACAAACTTCAGTTTAACCGAGAATGATAAAGCCGGCACATTAAAAGTTAATGCAGTACAAACCGGCGATGCTTTTCCGGCAGCTGAAACAATGATAGCTGATACAAAGGGGAATCAATTATTTATAGGTGTAAGTCCAGCAAACGGGAACCCATATACAAGCCTGCCTGGCGACAATGATAGACCAATGATGCAGGCTAATTTTACTATCACAATGGATAAAAAGGGTGTGTTTACAGGTGTTCAGCAAGGCGATAAGAAATATACAACAGCTGAATGGAATAAGATGAATCAAAATAAACCAACAGTACAATAGTGAGATTATGAAAATTATAAAAACCAATTGGATAAATATTGTAGGCGTATTTATAGCAGTTTTCCTATATGCTATCGCATTAAATCTAATGGATGAAAATGCTTCCAGAAACATGCTTCAGTCAGTATTCGCGTCTTTAATATTAGTTTTTGGATATGGGATAATATTTTGGGGTTTGCTTATAGTATCATTGATAGTCTTGGACTTACTTCTTTTTATAAGAAGCCAAAATAATCTTAAAGCGAAATTGGTAATAGAATGGCTGATTATTAGCAGCCCATTTGTTTATTGGGCAATCAGATACAAGGAGTGGATATTTGTAGCGGCTATTGTAGCGCTTTTAATAACACAGTTATTAAGAGAGAAAAAAATACAAAAAGCGACTTCTTAAGTTCGATAAATAAATAATGCTTTAACAAGAGCCACTCCAACGGGGGTGGCTTTGTTGTTTACATTAGTGCTACATTTTTTTGGAAGAAGTCTTTGAACTTTTTATTGGTAAGCATTTTATCGATGAGTTTGAAGATGGTTTTTTTGTCTTCATCATCGAGTTGTTGAATGAGCCTCATTTGTTCCACTGCGGTTTTATCTTCGAGTACCACTTCCTGGGGCATGTCGCCATCGTAGTTAAGCAACTGATCGGTGGTCATGTTAAAGAGTTGCGCGATTTTTTGGAGTTCTGCCACGGTAAGTTCACGGAGCCCCTTTTCAATCTTGCTATACGTTGATTTATCCACGCCGATATGGGTGGCGACCTCTTTTTGCATGAGGTGTTTTTCTTCCCGGATGTTTTTAATGCTGTCTGCTAAACTCATGGCACAAAAGTAGTAATTAAAGCAACTTTTGGCATTATGTGGAAAATTGGTAAACATAATAGTGTCTAAAATAGAAACTATTTAGTAATTTAGCAGTAGAAAAATAAGAAACAAATATTTATGGCAATGAAAACGATCCGAAAAGCGAAGCTGCACTACAAGCACCGGGTAACGGGCGGTGATTGGAGCAAGCCGGGCAGGTGCCAAACGATCCCCTGGTTAAATGTGTGCGGGCTGTGGCTGGAACAGGCGGGCTTTAAAGTGGGTGACCCGGTAGAGATCAGGGTGGAAGAAAATATGCTCACCATTAAAAACTGTGCAGTCGATGGACATAGCAGCCATTAAGGAGCAATTACCGATCAGGGAAGTGTTGCAGCATTATAACCTGTACCCGGATAAACAGAACCGCCTGCGCTGTCCGTTCCACGATGACAGCACGCCGAGTTTACAGGTTTACTATAAAACGCAGACAGCGTATTGCTTCAGCAGTAACTGCGCCACGCACGGTAAGAGCATGGATGTGATAGATTTTATCATGCACCTGGAAAAATGCAGTAAGCATGAAGCGATTGAAAAAGCAAAGACACTGATCGGTGGAGATAACCAGCTGCAACGTTTAACCCGGCAGGCGGTGCTGACAAAAATGTTCAGCTATTTTAAGAATGCGGTGTACAACTCAAAACCTGCACAGGAGTATTTACAAGCGAGGTGTATTGACTACAAGCAAACGGAAGTGGGCTACAATGCCGGCCAGTTCCATCACGGCACAAGAAAGGACGAAGCGCTGATAAAGAGTTGTGTAGAACATGGATTATTAAGTGATGTTGGTAACAAAAGCCGCACGGGCGATACAGCGTATAATGTGTTTGGTAAATGGTGCATCGTGTTTGCACTCAAAGACAGCAGTAACCATGTATCAGGGTTATATTTTAGAAGTACATTAAACAACCAGGACCAGCGTCATTTTTATTTAAAAGAAAGAGCAGGTTTATATCCTAAATACCCCGCAACTGATACAAAGAAATTAATCTTCACCGAAAGCATCATTGATGCGGCCACCCTGCTGCAAATCCCCGCTATCACAGCGCAGTACAGTGTTTTAGCATTGTATGGTACCAATGGATTTACGCAGGAACACCAGGCAGCGATCCAATCATTAACCCAATTAGAAGAGATTGTTTTTTGGCTCAATGCCGATCAGCCAGGTGCGGAAGCTACCAGCAAACATGCCAGTGCATTACAATCCTTATATACGAAAGCGCGTATCAGTTGTGTAAAGATGCCGCAAGGTGAAGACATCAACAGTGTTGCGCAGGCGCATGATAACACGGATGTCTTTATTGATTTACTGGAACAACGAACAACGGATTTTTCTTTTTCAATTGAAAAAGAAAATAACAATGCCGGTGAGCAAAAAGAAAAAGCAAAGTTGTTTATAGAACGTGGTGCGCCAAAACACCCCGTACAATCAGCACTATCAACACCAACTGGTGAACTGGACAGCACGAACCCTTACAAGCTGCGCTACGAAAGCGATACAGCGTATTACTATGTACAGGGTGGACTACCGAAGACCACAGACAATATGAAGATCATGCTGGTGATCGAAGACAAAGCCAGCGGACAAAAAGCCAGGAATCGCATTGATTTATATGAAGACAAGCAGGTAGAGAAGCTATGCAAAGAGGTAGGCGAAAAACTATCCCTGCCAGCAGCTACACTGCAGGCCGATCTTTACCGGCTCACCGATTTATTGGAGCAACTGATAGAAAAGCAGCTGCAACAAACAAGGCCGTCCGAGCAGGCACTACCGGTATTAACGGCCAAGGAAAGAGAAGCTTTACAGCAGTTTGCCAGTAAACCCAAACTGATCAAACGCTTAAATGAACTGCTGGGTAAAGCGGGTATTGTAGGAGAAGAGAGGAACCGTATTTTTTTACTCATTATAGCCATCAGCCACAAGACGGCTGACACCCTGCACGCGCTGATACAAGGCAGCAGCGGCAGCGGTAAGACCAGGCTGTTAAAACAGGTAAGCGATTGCATGCCGCCCGAAAGTGTAACCAGGCTTACGCGATTAAGCGATAAAGTGCTGTACAACTTCCCGGAGAACTATTTTGTAAACCGTTTGCTGTGCCTGGAAGATATGGACGGTCTTAGCGAAGAAGCGGAGTTTGCATTAAGAGAGTTACAGAGCAACGGAGAGTTGAACAGCGCCACCAGTATCAAGTTGGAAAACGGCCAGATCACGAGCGGACAGAAAACAGTGCGTGGCCCTGTGGCGTCGTTAAGCTGTACGACACATGGCGAGTTGTATGAAGACAATATGGGTCGTTTGTTTTTGATTGCTGTGGACGAAAGCCAAGAGCAGACCGGGCGTATTATTGATTATCAGAACAGCGTAGCCGCAGGTGAAATAAACAAAGAGGAGGAAGAAAAGGCCAAACAGTTGATCCGCGATTTTATCCGGCTGCTGCGCCCTGAACGTGTAGTGAATCCCTTCGCGGGCAAGATACAACTGCCACCCGAGGCGCATAAGATCAGGCGGCTCAATGACCTGTTCCAGGGTTTTGTAAAAATGGTAACGATCCTCAACCAGTACCAGCGAACCAGGGATGCGAAAGGCAGGCTGGTGACGGAGGTAGCAGATGTTGAAACCGCCATAGCCGTGATGTTTGAAAGCATCGTGCTGAAAGTGGATGAACTGGATGGGTCGTTAAGACAGTTTTATGAGGCCCTGAAAAACTATTTACAAAAGCGGCACAAGGACAAATACCAGACGGCGGAGTTCAGCTTACGTGAGATCAGACAAGCCCTGAAAGTAAGCAAGACACAAGTGTTCCGTTATACAAATGACCTGATGCGATTAGAATACTTGCAGCAATGTGGTGGCTATGGTAATAAAGGATTTAGCTACCGGATCAGTTACTGGGATCATTACCAGGCCATGCGTGAAAAGATCAGAGCACACCTGGATGAACAGTTGCAGGCCCTGAAATCCGGAACGCTACGGAACACCAGTGGAACGCTGCAACCCGCATAAATACTGGAAAAAAGGCCTGGCGTTCCGTGTTCCATAAAAATGTGCTACCCCCACTTTTAAATACATCATAGACATGCAGGAGATCATAGACCAGTTTGGCGGTTATTTATACCAGTTGGGTTATGGTAACAAGACCCGGCAGTGCTTGTGTGCACAAGCCGGTGCGTTGTTAGCGTACAGCCAGGTAACGGATGTTACAGAGATCACACAAGGGCAGATAAAGGATTTTTACGAGTGGCTGTACGAATGCCCCGGCAAACGCAGGGGCAGCAGTGGTTTAAGCGAAAGCACGATAGCGCATTATGTATATGCACTGCAACTTTTTTTTACCTGGTTGGAACAAACAGAGCAAATACAGTATAACCCCATCAGCGGCATCAAGTTTAAACAGCACCATAAAAACAGAAGAGAGCCGTTGATCCGGGAGCAGGTAGAAGCTTTGTTCGCAGCAGCAGGAAGTTTACAGGAACTGGCGACACTGCATCTTTTTTACAGTTGCGGACTGCGCAGAAGTGAAGCGGCATCACTGGACACAAGAGATATCCATTTTAAACAGCAACTACTCTATGTGAGAGAAGGCAAGGGCGGTAAGCGAAGGGTAATACCACTGACGGCAAGAGTTGCCCATGACCTGGAGAACTATTACAGTAATCATCGCTGCCAGATAAAGCCGTTGCGTGTAAGTGATGAGCCGGCGTTTATGCTGGGCAGCCGTGGCATGCGCATGAGCGGCAGCAGTTACCAGACGATGTTTAAAAAGATCATCGCAAGATGTGCGGACGCATCACTACCGGCGGGCACGACACTGCACCACCTGCGCCACTCTATTGCCACAGATTTAGTACAGGGCGGTATGAGCATGCTGTATGTAAAAGATTTTTTAGGGCACAGCAGTTTGGATACCACACAAGTGTATGCGAGAGCCAGGACAGCGCAATTAAAATCATTGTAATATGGAGAGCGGATTACAGCGGTACCTGAGGCAATATTATGCGGCCGGTACGGTAAGGGAATATAGCCGCGATATTGCGGCTTACCTCTTGCATCAAAGTGGTGCGGAGCAGGCCATGTACAAAGACATTACGGCTTATATCGGCGCCTTAAGAAGCAGGTACAGCAATGCATCTACAATAAGAGGTGCTGTATGTGCGATCAAAGCGTATTACAGTTACCTCTGCCACACAGGAATGCGTAAGGACAATCCCGCCAAAGCCATACACTTAAAGGACAGGAGGAGTAGCGATATACAGTTGCAGGATCTGTTTACTGCGGCAGAACTGGAAGCGATGCTGGAGCGCAGGGAACCTTATTACAGGTGGGGTTACCGCAACAAAGTGCTGGTGGGTTTACTTATCTACCAGGGCTTATGGCCACAGGAAATAGCAGCAGTGAGGGTAGAAGATATAGACCTTACAGCGGCCACGGTATACATCAGGGCTGCTACTAAAACGAGTGCAAGAGCACTGCCATTAAAAGCCAACCAGGTGTTGTTGTTTTATGAGTACATACATGCCATCCGTCCGAAGCTGATCAAGCAAGGAACCACAACAGACAAGCTGTTGATCGGCCTGCAGGGCAGGCCCTTACCTGCGTGGGCGATCAGTGTGCATATCAAGCGTTGTTATGGTGCCATGTACCCGGGCAGGACAGTGTGTCCGCATACCATACGCCAGAGTGTGATCACGAATTTATTAAAGGCTGGCCACGACATCAGTGTGGTGCAGTTGTTTGC
>NZ_FNNO01000026.1:0-20508 GCF_900106985.1 Hydrobacter penzbergensis
ACGTGTTTTGGTTGGTTTGGTCACTTACCTAGACAACGACACAACATTTTTTGCTTCATTGATTATCAAATATTTTTCAATAGCACAACGCGTTAAATATATAAAAAGATGAAATGAGGATGTTAGGTTCCGGGAAATAAAAAACCGGAAAAGCAATAGAAATTTATGCTTTTCCGGTGGTGTAGTCCCTCTCGAACAGTTTTCGAACCACTTTATGGATGATTTACGGCGACTGGCTGCAATTGGAGCCTGATTGCCAAAGTCCTGCTACCTTTTCGGAGGCAGCAGGACTTTTTTGTGAGAAAGATAAATGTGAGGAAGGATGAAAAAATTATTACTGACCCAAGTATGTACCTATAAGTTCAGGGAAAAGTTATTCCCCCGCAACTCTCTTTTCTTTCACCAGCAGCTCTATATAGTCCAGCAAATATTCCCGCCACGCCCTCCACCAATCTGGAAATAATACGCATCGTCTGCAATCAAAACGAATAAAGAGGATTCAATTTTTCATTTTAAAAACAATTAATCATGGCAGAATTTAAAAGAAGAACCCTGACTTTAAGTACAGGGAAACAGATCAAATTATACGGGAAGCATTGGAATCGGCAAATCTCTGGAAGTAGCGGAAGGATACGCTCCCAATATTTTCTCACATATTTCCAATGAAGAAAAGGAAAAACCCACACCAGCAGTTTCAAACCCACACCAACTAACAGCCGAAGAAATGTATGAACTGGCGGATTACTCCATACGGCTATGGCTGGATTTAAAGGATAATATCCGGAAACATGGGGTTAATAGTCCTAAAGTTTTCAATAATGATGCTTTACGATAGGGTACAGCCGCCTATTATTTAAATAGGGAAGAGACAAAAACGGGAAGGTCGCTTTGAAATAGCAAATACACCGCCAAGCGATATAAAGACTTTTTGAAGTTTTTAAGGCGAGCGGTGTTGTTGTCGAACAAAAACCCGGTTCGCCAACCACGCTCGCCTTTTACTCCCGTTGGTCGCAAAAGGAAATACAGAAAACAATTTAAAAGGAGGATGTATGGAAACAGTGAGCAAGAAACAGAAAAAAGCCGGAAGACCGGTTAAAACCATTAAAAAAGAAATACGGGCCTGCGTACGGTTTACCCGACACGAGTATTTTATTATCCGGGAAAAGGCTGCTCAGGCAGGTGTAAATGCTTCGATTTATATCCGGCAAACGACAATCCAGGGGAAGATAATTCCCCGGCTTACTGCCGACGAAGTCCAAACTGTCAGGCAGTTAATCGGCATGTCAGTGAATATAAACCAAGTGGCAAAAATTTGTCACCGGGATGGTCTGTTTGAAGCTATGCAGTATTTCGAGCACTACAGGAACCTGATTGATGGACTGCTTAAAAAACTAAAGTCATGATCAGTAAACCGGTTCCTGCCAATTCTTTTTACCATACCTGCCGATATATCAGTAATAAACCCGGTGCAGAATTGCTGGTTGCCGAAGGTGTAAGAGGACACGATTATAAGTTAATGGCAGAAGATTTTCAGACCCAACAGCAATTGAAACCGGATAAAAAGAAGGCCTGCTTTCATTCCATTCTCAGCTTTTACCCAGGCGAAAGGCCATCAGATGAAACAATGAAGGAGATCGCAATGAAGTATCTTAAGGAATTAGGAATCGTAAATACCCAATATGCTATCAGCAAGCACACGGATAAAGCGCATCTTCACGTGCATATTGTTGCCAACATGGTCAACAATGAAGGAAAGGCTATCAGCGATAGCTGGATAGGACTAAAGGGAAAGAAAATTGCCCAGCGGCTTACCCAGGAATACAAATTAGTTCCGGCATTGGGAAAAAATCTTCGCCTCACAAACATGGAAGCCCTTAGTAATTTGGAAGCAAACAAGTACAAAATTTATATCGCCATTTCCGAAAATCTCCCACATTGCCAAACAATGGAAGAACTGGAAAAGTGCCTCCTGAAACAGGGTATCCAAACGCTGTATAAATACAAAAGCCATACGCAAGAAAAGCAGGGGGTAAGTTTTAAGGTGGACAATATTTCTTTTAAAGGAAGTCAGGTAGACCGAAAATTTTCTCTTTCCGGTTTGGAAAAAATACTCGCCTTACAACAAAGGCAAGTGCAAAAGCAGGGAAAGGAATTTTACCAGGATATTGGTAATAGGTTGGAAAAGACTATGGATATGCTGCTGAACGTAGAACAAACACAAGGACAAATACCCTATGAGTTAACTGAGAAAGCACTACACCAAAAGAAAAAGAAGAGGTCACAACAGCTTAGCCGGTAGCCATGTTTTTAAAAGTTAAATGTAAAATCATGAATCAACAAGATAATAATACCAGTGCAGCGTTTATGGAAGTAACCTCCCGAAAAATGGAGGGGTTGGATAAAAAGATTGACGCCCTGGAAGGAAAACTGAAAGAAATACCTGCTCATGCAGAACCGTTGAACAAACTATTAGATAGCATGGAAAGACTGCGTTCAGATATAAGCGAAGCTTCGGTGTTACCGGAAAAACTGGCGCATTTTTCAAAACGGCTGGAATTGGTAGCTGAAGCTCTAAAGCAACAACCTACGAGTAAAGTAATACACCAGCACCATGTTCCGAAACTGATATGGATTTCCGCCGGATTGTTTGTTGGGATTTGCCTAGTATGTTCAGGTTGGTATGTAACGACCAGCAAGCTAAACAGCTTCATCGCCAATGACACAAAATACCGGCAGATGCGGCTGGATACTACCCATAAAAGTCTTCAACTTTACCTTGACAGACTGGACAGTCTGTATGAAACATATCCGAATATGAGAGAAAAAGTTCTTGAAACAGAAGAAGAACACCGGCTCAATTTTGAACGCTTACAGAAGGCTGAACGGCTGAGAACAGAGGCTAAAAATCTGGAAAAGTCTGCCGGCAGAAAATAATTCACTGTGACTCCTATCAGCTCGGTTACTGAATGCAACTAATTTTTCTAAATTATTGAATAAGAATGCATTAGCTCTGATACAAAAATCAAAAAATGGACAGTAAATGGCTTTTACTGGCAAAAATTTGAAATCAAAACCCTGCATTGTATGGGCTCTTCTGAACTCATAATGAGGCATTAGGAGTCATTTGAGGCAATTATGGTGCAATCAATGTGCAATTAAAATTATTTGCATTCCAAGTGGTAATGTCAGGAGGGATGTAATAACTATTACCGTTAAACCAACCTTTCTTCCAGTATATCTTTCCAAAGAATGAACCCTTTTTGACTATCCGAGTAATCGTGAAGAATTCGGCTAAAATTTTCCGGCGACGCCATCAGGAAAGCCTGTCTGCCGCGCTTTCGGATAATATCCAGGTACCGGTCTATTTCCTTTAATCTTGATGGTAAATCGGATACTGCTTTTGGAAAATGCCACAAATAACTGGCTTCTTCTGTATCCAGTGTTTCCAGAACAATGTGAAATTGTTCCGAGCCTTCCAAAAGAAAGACGAACGAAAACGGCTGCAACACGAACCGGACTTTCGCTAAATGCCCGGCGTGATTATCTGCCAGATAGCGAAGCTGCCTGTGATGCTTGAATTGAGTATGCCTCAGCATATCTTCCAGCAGTTCTTCACCCGATTCGTATAAAGGGTGCTCGGTCTGAAGATACTGACCGAATTCAGTTTTGGTATTTGTACATCCCCTCCCAAACAGTGGTTTAGTGACAAATTGAAATCGAACACCTTCAATAATCTGCCGGTCTATCTTTTTAAGATCGTCTGAGGAGGCTAATTGAGCAACCAACTGGCCTTTTTCTATCTCTGCATAGATAGCTACTCTAATATTTTTCGACTTCAAGGCTTTTGCAAAATAGGGTTTTAATACTTCAAATTCGGGTCGGATTTCGTCGTGCTGAATCTCAAATTCTATTTTGGTATTTGTTTCGGCAATGGAATATGTAAAGGCAATGCTGCCGTATCTGAATTCCAGCAATTCTAATGGTACACTTATTTCCCTGTCAACAGTTAAGAGTGTACTTTTTTCCGCATAAACAATTTCTTCTTCAATTGGATCATCAAACAAATTTGCCTGCCTTACCAGTTTTCTGTAATATGTATTCCGCTTGAGAAACATCCTGTTGAGGTAGTCAATTTTGATGTCTCGGTAATCATATATTACAGGTGTAAGTTCCGAACGCTGAACTCTTCCTATATACTGTATTAATTTGCCTTCAAAGGAAAAGGGATACACCAGAAATAAACAACTTGCATTTTGGAGGTCTGTTCCCTCGCCAAAGAATTGCCCGGTTGTTATCAAAGCCTGATAATTGCCGGTATTCAATATTTTCCATTTGGCGGCACGACTGCTTTCGGCATCTTCACCGCTTAATGTGATTACCTCATAAGACTGCTTGAGGTATTGATGTAAAGAATCGATATGCTCCTTCCGTTCTGTAAGAATAACCACTTTTTTCCCGCTATTCAATTCATTGGTTATATCCTGTAAAATGAGTTTATTCCGGCTGGAATCATGTATCAGGATTTTAGACATTGTTTCAAACTGGTCCGTTTTTGAATTGAAAGGGACTTCGAGTTCCGTATTCCGGATGATAACAGATGCCTGTTTATGCTTACCGGTTTGTTTTGCAGTTATTTCTGTAATAATTTCACCCAGGTGTATGAAAATCAGTTTTCCATCGTTGTATTTCCTGAAAGGTGTAGCTGTAAGGCCATATAAGTAATGGCTGTTGAATTGTTGAATAGTGTTTCTATAGCTTTCAGCAGGAATATGATGGCACTCATCTATCAATATCGTTCCAAACGCATCTTTTATTTCGGCACTTTCGGTTTTTGTTAACGCTTTCGCCAGGCTTTGAATGGTAGCGACAGTAACGTGTGTACCGATCTTTGACTTCCCCTGGCCAATTTTCCCGATTTCCTGTTTGGGTATTCCAAGAAATGCCTCAATTCTTTCCATCCATTGATCCATCAATTGTTTACGATGTACAACTATCAAAGCAGGTTGTTGTTTACCGGAAATAATCTTTAAACCGATAATTGTTTTACCTGAACCTGGTGGGGCTACAATTACGCCCATATCTTTTTTAGTTGTAGCTTCAATAGCCGGAACCTGGTAATTTCTCAATTCCGTTTGAAAATTGAAAGAAACAGGTGCTTTCTTCTTTCGCTCATCTTCAAAGCTAAATGGGATGTCGATATCTTTACAGAACCGCAATAATTTGCCGGCAAATCCCCTTGGCATAATAACATCATTTTCGGTTTCTTCTATAAAACGGAAATATCGCTCAGTACCGAATGTATTTTTACCAATCTTCTTTTTGATGATGAACGCAGTGTTCGAAAAATTTAGTTCTTCTTTGAGAAAGTTGACGAGCGCCAAAGTCATGGCTGACCGGTTCAACAGAAGGTTGTTGTTTAGGGAAATTACCAGATGATCAGTATGTTCTTTTTCAGCAGAACCTATGTTAAGAGTTTTGCCAGCGGAAATGGAATGAAAAAGCTTGTCTAATTTTTTAATATCCACTCTTTGAGCCTTCGACAGGAAATCCCATTGATCTGGGACGGGTAGGAGGGTTTCCATATAAATAAAGCAGCTATTCCCTTGTTCAAGTGCAGGCTTATGTAAGGGGAGGGCGATTAGGTTTCCCAGCCCTTTTCCTGAAAGTATATCCTGGTTAGGAAAAAGCCTGTCAAAACTTGAATTCTTATCAAATGCGGAAATGATGCCAGACTCCGCTAAAAATGATAGGATGATTTTCCTGCTTTTTATAGCGGCATAGGGCTGGCTGAAAAATATCCATACATGCCCGCCTTTTCCGGAACGGGAACGTTCCAGGTACGCGGGTATGTTTTTAGCTTGGCAGCATTCCAGAAATTTCCTGCTATCTGTAACCCAATTCTGTTCATCAAAATCCGCTGCAATAAACCATGAAGTATTATCCTGTAATAGAGGATATAGGCCTACTAACTGTTCGCCGTTCAAATGTTTTATAAGCTGTTCGTCTGTTAACGGCAAATAGGTTTTATCAGTGTATGTTTGAAAAGTTCCTCCCTTCATCTTATGCGCCTTGTATCGGTAGGGATCGTAAAAATAGGCAGGTATATAACCGCTTTTAGTTCCCTTTTCCCAGCGCTGTGCGAATACATCTTCACGTCCTTTAAAAAGAGAACGTAATATGAAGAGTTTTTTATCAATACCTGGCTCAGACAATAGTTTTCTTTTTTAGTCAGTCCACTGAACCTATTATGATCCGCTGGTGGACTGATTTAGTCGATACGTTGTGCAATTGTTGTGCAACCAATATGCAATTTGTGCAATTACAATTTTCCCAACAAGCTCAATGTATGATACCAGTAAAACAACGGCCCGCCGGGGATATTTCTTCTTTTGTTCAGGAATTGATAGTCCACTGGGGCTATAAAGTATTGTTTAATATCATTGCCTTCACGCCAGCGATGTATTTCCCCATCATACCCCGTTAAAACTATAGCTGCAAGGTAGGCAGCTTTAGAAGATGCCAAAACGGCTTCATCACTGCGGAAAGCCCCATTGTATATGTAGGACTTCAGTTGGTTAATCCCTGTTGCTATATGAGAATAATCTCCTTTAGGGTCAAAGGATTTCCCAAGCGATGCAATCATCAGAGAGGTGTCGATAATGTCGTTCAGTATATCTTCTACTGTGAGATTCAGTTCTACCCTGTAAGCGATTTCTTTTTTTGATGTGGTTTCAAATGATTGCCTGAAATGGGTTAAATTAGTGAGCCGGTCAAACAAAATTCCTATATCAAACAACTGTTTCATTACTTCCATCTGCTTTTCAGTTACCCCTCCGTCCGCATGTTCAACTCTGAACCTGATTCCTACTGTATTGGGGGCATAGGCTGTAAGTTTATCACCAGTAATGGAATCTGCCGAAGGAATCTGAACTGTAACCGGGTTAGTATCTGTTTCTACCCACTCATTTACGATAGGAGCTTGTATTAATGCCGGGTATCCATGCTCTTCAAACAACACATCCAGCAAAATCACTTTTTCTTTGTTGTCCCATTGCGAAAAGAAGGTTAACAAGTAATGAGCTTTCGGTATGCCCGGTTTATAACTTCTAAACCCATCCAATTCAAACCTTGTAAATACCCGGGCTTCGCACACCGCATCTAATACTGCTTCCAGCTTCTCCCGGCTTTCAGTGGTTATTATATCTACATCAATGGAGAAGCGCTTTGGTTCCGGCAAAATTAATAGCAGGCTTGTTCCTCCTTTGAACGTAAAGTTCAATCCTGCATGAGCCAGTTGCTCCACCAATGAAAGAGCATAAATGACTTTTTCCATAATGGTGGGGTCGCTTTTGGAATAAGTCTTTCTTTTTTCTCTTATCCAGTCCGGGGTGTATGATGATGGCAGTATCATTCGTGTATCAACTCGTTTAGTTTTGTATTTTTTGTTATAAAATCACGCAGTTCCTTTTCTTTGTTTCTTCTCCTGGCATAAGCCAAAAGCTTTGTAATATTTAAAGCATATCCTTTATGTATATTGTTGAAAATATTCACCAGTTCATCTCCCTGGAATGGGGCAAAGAGTTTTTTATCAACAAATAAATCAACCAGTATTTTTTCTGCCGATGGAACGCTGATATTTCGTTCCTTTTCTAATGGCGCTTTTGATACAAGTGTTTTTACAATAATGGTCTCCGTTTGTTCATAAACGTAGCGTTCAAGCAAATCTTCGTCGGGGTTAAGAAATACGTTTTTATAATGGCTGTCTTTCAGAAAATAAAAAACGGATTCTATAGCCGATGTTTCTGCTTCAGCCAATATCAAAAACCTGCCGGGTTGGTGTATTGTCCATTCATTAAGCCACCTGGTACTCCATACGCAAGTTCTAGCAGAAGGGAACTGCTTGCTGATTTTTGCTCCCAGTTCTTTTAGCCTGGTTTCCAGAGCGGGATGAAACTGCGGCTTTACCAATAATGTATAAACACCCCTTTGTACAGATTTTAAAAGATTTTTTTCTTTGAGGGCATAAATACGCCATCCGAAAGTTGCTTCTTTTAAATCCGGCTCAAACGATCTGTAAAAGTCAAACAATTCCTTACGGGTAACTGAATGCCGCCCGGTAAATTGCTGTTTGATTTGTTCTGTTAAAAAATCCGTTGACACTGTATTGGCGCTGTTTAGTGTCACAAATTTAGCCAAAAAAGGACAGTAAATGTACTTTAGTGTCTAACTTTTGAAATCAAAAAAAGGACATTATTTTATTTTACAGGTATATTTTTGAATTTAAATAATTGTTTATCAATTAAATATAATTTTTTGCCATTTGCTTTTACGAACGAAGAAACAGTAAGTCTGTGAACCCCAATTATTCTGCCAATTGCTGAATAAGAGACCCGTCTATCGAGTAATTCTTTAATTTTTTTCTCCTGACCGGTAAGCTTGGTTTTTGACGATTTACGGCCAACAGGACGGCCTAGTTTTACGCCTTCTGCTTTTTTACGAGCCAGGGCTTCCTTGGTACGTTGAGAAATGAGATTTCGTTCAATTTCCGCTGACAAGCCGAAAGCAAATGCAAGTACTTTAGAATTGATGTCGCTGCCCAGGCGATAATTATCCTTAATAGTCCAAACCTGTATATCTCGATTCATGCACTCATTTAAAATACCCATAATCATTAACAGGTTTCTGCCAAGTCTTGACAGCTCGGAGCAGATGAGAATATCATCTTTCTTCATTTTTCTAAGCAAGTTGCCAAGCTCTCTGTTTTCTACTTTAGTAAGACCCGAAATAGTCTCATCAATCCAGTGATTAATAATTATTCCGTTTTTCCGGCAGAAGTTTGAAATTTCGAACCTTTGATTTTCTACTGTTTGTTTGTCGGAACTTACCCGAACATATCCATAATTCATTGTCTATGAAAATTTGATTTAACCAATTAAAATAGGCAAATATTGCAGGTTATAAGTGGTTTGATTTTAATTATATTATTCCAGTATTAATAAAAAGATGGGGTGGTTTAAATGAGGCAGTGGGATTTGATATAACCTTAGGGAACCCACCATACATTAATGTTGAATTAATGGAAAAGGAGCTAAAGGATTATTTCAAATTGAAGTTTGATACATTTTTTAAGCGTAGCGATATTTTTAGCTTGTTCATCGATTATTCTGCTACTAAGCTCGCAAAAGAAGGTAGTCACTTAGCTTTTATTATCCCTTCAATTGTTTTAAATAATCTGTCCTATAAGCCGTTAAGAAACAAATTGCTTGACAACAATTGGCTTTCAACGGTTTGCTATACGGGCAATAAAATTTTTCTAGACGCCACTGTAGATACAGTGATATTGTTAATTGATAAAGCCGGTGTGCATGGAATTAAACTTATTAATGCTCTTGATTTTAATAGGCAAAAAATTTCACAGGTAGAGACAAACTTCTTTAAAAAGTTTGATAACGTAATAAGTGTTACTGGTGATGACAATTCAAACAAAGTGTTTGATAAAGTGTTTCATCCGAGAAATATTAATGTAGAAAAGCATTTTGAAGTATTCCAAGGAATCGTTACAGGAAATAACCCTGTATATATTTTTGATGAGCAAAAACAATGGGAGTCAGCTAAAATCGAAAAGGAACTATTGCATATTTTGTTGCATGGGAGAGATTTTAATAAATGGGTGATAAAAAGTACAGAGAGGAGGATACTTTATTTAACCGATGAAATAAATATTAATAAATACCCAAGAGCACTTAGTTACTTGAGCCATTACAAGAAAGAATTACAACACTCTAAAAGCGCAGAAGAAAAATCTTCAGCCTGGTATGCTCTTCATAGGCCTCGTGTAAAGGAGAATTTAGATTTAATACCAAAAATTATTATTCAAAATACTCGAAATGAAAGACTAAAGCCAAGAATTGTTGCAACGGTAGATGAAATCGGGGTATATGGTTCCCAGGGATTAAATTTTGTTGTACCTACAACAAACAAATACTCTGTTTATTTTTTGATTGCAATTATCAATTCGAGGCTTATTGATTATTTGTTTGAAACAAAATTTTTGAATCTTGCAATAAAAGCTGAGTATATTAAACAAATTTCTTTTCCGGAACCTTCGTTAGGTCTGAGAAGAAAGTTGGAAGATCTATCTAAAAAAGTTTTAACCAATAAGCCGATAAAACCCACTGAAAAACTGGAGGCTGAAATAAACAATTTAGTTTACAAGCTCTACAACCTTACTTACGCAGAAGTGAAGCTGATAAATTCTGAATTTTCTCTATCTGAAGAAGAATATCATGCGATTGAAATTTAGCCAGCTTCTACGATAGCAATTTCTTCGTCCAATAAATTGTAAAGTTGATAAACTAACTTATCAATCTCCATTTCAATAGATTCCGTCTTCTCGCCATTAATATTTAGGTTGATTATTAATTCTACCTTTTCTGACAAGGTTTTTGAAATTTTATCAGGCAATTCAGGAATACCAAAAGGTTCTATGTAATTGGTTTTAAAGTAATAGTAATTATTGTTGTAAGGAGTGCTTGTTTTTTGAATGAAGTAATAAAACAATTTGCTGTTGAAAATTCCCAGGTAGGCATTCAAATCAATCATTGATTGCTTTCGCTTCACAATCATATAGCCTCCGGCATCGGTGTAAAATTTTTGTTTGTCTAATGTGAAGCTAGGCTTGTTTTGAAGTTGTGGCGTTATTATCTTTTCAGTTTCAAAAAGGAACTGCTCTCTGCTTCTGTGCAATGAATACCAGTAAGCAGGGTTTGTCTTGTACTTAATCTTCTTTTCTTTTAATTGCTTTTTGAAGTTAGAAATGTAATCGTAACCTAATGGGAATTGTGCCTTCAGTTGTTTTTCTTCAAACGGCTTTGTCTTTCCCTTCTTATCGGTATAATGAGGATAAAAAATAAAAATGTCAGAATTGCATTCTGTATACCGTTGTATATTCTCTCCTTTAAGTAGGGGCTTTACAACATCCTTTTCAATTTTAATTTCGGCGTTCAATGCATTTGAATAGCCATGAAAATATTGACCTTTTATATATCCTTTAAGAACCTGAATGTCATCTCCCATTGGAATAATACCCTGATATACCCCTTCAAATATTTCAGAGACTTTTTTGTGCAAGTTGATTTTATTCAAAATCGAGTTTGAATTTTCATCAATAGAGAAATTAAAGCTGAAATCAGCATTGTAGATTTTTTCATTATAGAACAGTGCGTTCAGGTTTTTTGAATCCGGTATTGCGTAACTCAACTTCTCGGACAAATCTTTTATGATAAATATACCCGTATAAGTAGTGACTGTCTCAAAAATTTGCTCCACACCAAAATATACTGCTCGTTTAAGTGCTTTTCTTTTTAAAAGAAAACTCCTAAGTCCTTCTCCATATTCTGAAATTAAAAATCTGTGAGGATTAATAAATGTTATACACCCGTTATTCTTTTTCAGATTAAATGAGTTTTCAATAAAGAGCACATACAAATCATACTTGCCCGTTGTTGATGAGAATTTGTTTTTAAAAATGAGGGTTAGTTCTTTGGGAATGTTTTGAACTTTTACATAAGGCGGATTCCCAATAACAATGTCAAACCCTGCCTCATTTAAACCACCGTTTTCTTTCAGCAATGGGTTCATCACCTCTGGGAAGTCCAATTTCCAGTCAAAGAAGTTCAGAGGCTTATCTGGCTGTAGTTTCAGCTTTTCTAATTTTTTTATAGCAGTATCATAACCGGCAAGGCGTAAAGTGGTTTCTGCATTTTTCTTTTTTTCTTTGGCGGTTTGCTCAAACAGGGCAGCAGTGGTAATGGTCTTTTCGCCGTATTTATATTTATCCAATTGCAACTGGCTTATCAGCACTTCTATTTTAAGCCCGCGTATTTTAGTTTGCAGTTGTTGTTTGTCGCCTTTGCAGTTAAAAAACTCTTTCTGTTTTGCCAGTAGTTTTTCAAGGGTATCATGTATTTGCTTTTGTAGTCGTTTAGTGGCTTCTGTTCCGGCTTTTACTTCCCAATCTATGTCAATCACTTCATCGTCAAATTTGCTTACAAGGCTGTTTCCGGTTACAATTTTATAATCAAGGTTGGGCAGAGCTTTAGGCAATTGCTCATCCACGATAAGGCTAAGCCAAAAACGGAGGCGGGCAATATCTACTGCACCTTTTTCAATATCCACACCGTAAATACTGTTTTGAATAATATTGAGCTTAACATAGCTGCGGTAGTTTTTTATTTCCGCTTCATTCAATTTTTTGTCTACATTGCTTAATTCATACAATGACATTTTTAAACTAAATATTTCTTGCATGAGGCCCATCGGAAAAGCACCTGAGCCAATGGCAGGGTCGCATATTTTTACCGTATCCAGGTATTCATTAATCTGATTTCTGTTTTTCTGAATGTAGTCGTTAGCCAATTTAGTTTTTACGAAGTCTTCAATGTCTTTTCTGTTATCGGTATTTAGTTTTGTATTCAGGTATTCAATTAGACTTTCCTGGCACATATAATGCACAATCTCTTTCGGAGTATAATATGTCCCTTTATCTTTGTTATCTTCCAGAAGGTTTTCAAAAATATGCCCTAGCATTTCTGGGTCAACGGCTACGGTGTGATCGTCGGGGCTGTCTTCGTAAATAGTAAAATTGTAAGCGTTTAAAAAATCAAGAAACCCCCTGTGTTTTGGATCTTCGTCATTTGCTTTGTTGTGAAATAGCTTAGCTGGGAAAGTGAGAGTTTTGTTGTCAAATTTTTCTTTTTCAAATAAACCACCGTTGAGGAAAGGAATACATACAGCCTCACGCTTACCTTCTTCAAAGGAGAGCGTGAATGTATCGTCTTTTCTTTCTTTATTTAATGCTTCAAAAAATAATCCGCATAAATAATTTGGATAAAAGGATTCATTGCCGCCGCTTTTCAAAAAAAGATTCATCATAAAGTTGATATCGCCATCGGTGTATTCGGTATTGCTAGCGGCCAGCCATCCTTTCTTTTGTACGAAGTAAAGAAACACAATTCTGCCAAGCATTTTCTTTACAAAATCCCTGATGGGTTTGTATTCTGTGGCGTTTTCATCTTGCTGTTTTCCCAAGCTAAAAACACTGCTTCTATAATTACTGTTGATTAGATAGCTATTGAAAGCCGAGTAATGTAATTTATATTCATCAAAAAAGGATTTACTTAGTTTTTCAACAGAGAATGCTTTTATGAGGGTATCAAGGTGAATATCTTTTAAGGCTTCTAACTCTGCAAACCTATCGCTGACAGTGCGGCAGGTTTCAGAAGGCCCCAACAAATAAGTATAACGTTTGGCATTTGTTTTTACCTGTTGTATTTCTTCATCAACAATTTTACTATCGCTGGCAACAAGGCTCAATCGCCAAAGCCTGACTTCATCAGGCTGATAGAAATTTACCAATACAGCCTGACCGGCAGTGAGTAATTTTCTTACATATTGCTGGATGCTTACTTTATTGAATTCGAGCCGGACACCAGATTTTAGTATTATTTCGTAGCACTTTACTTTACTGTCATCATCCAAATCAATATGGCCATAGTTAATAACCGATTTAATTATTTCGGTTTCCGCAGCATTTGCCTGGCTAGTCTCATTCACCTGTTTTTGATAAACAACAACCCTATTTGCAAATACAGGGTAAAGAATATCTTTAATAAAAAGATTGAGCTCATACTTTTTTTGAAAAGCCTGTTGGAGTTGAATTTTACCTGCCATAATTATTTAATGCTTACGGTTAATACAATCTTTGGATTGACAATACTATTTTCGTGCACGTGAATTTTATTTGTCGCATCGCTGCTGAAATTATACCGGTCAATGATGCCAGAAAATAGCAAATCGTAAAACCTTTCAGGTTCCCGTGTAAATAGTTTTGTATGCTCTGCAAAGAAATCATTTACAGCTTTTGGAAACCCTTTACTGTTAAAGGCCCCTGATTCTATTGACTTAACAGACAGTTTTAATATTTCTTTTTTTTGCGGAGTATGGGCATGTTTAATGGCAAAATTGAGATTGGTAATTGCCTTATTTTCTGCCGGGCTTATGCTTTTCTTTGAAATGCCGGTGAAATTACTTTGAATGGTTTCGCTTTTGAAATGGGCATAGGCAGTTTGTGCCTGTGTAAAGTGCAGTTCATGCAAGGGAACAGGTTTTTCATCAGCAGTGGCTTTAAATATTTTGGCAGCATCTAAAAAGCCCAACTCCTGTGGGTTTAGAGCCTGGGAAACAAAGCAGAAAATGCCTGGGTGATTGTCTGCCTTTAAATAACACAGCGAAGAATCATTTAAATGAAGTGATAAAGGAGTTTCAGCTTGAAGTATTATTTCTTTGTGCAATAAGCTTTCTTCATCTCTGCCTGTTCTTGCCTTGTTCGGAATTGCTGCTATGGCATCAAAATCTTTCTTGTTGGCTTTTTTGAAAGCCCTCAATTCATTTAAGTACTTTAATATTTCACTTTCCTCCTGTTGAATTTTTAAGCCGTGCAAAGCTCCATCTCCAACCTCTTCCATTAAAGAGAAAATTTTATTGTCTTCGCCAAAAGCAGTATGGAAGGCCTGCAGTTTACGCAATGCGGCTTGTATCAATCTTATTTGTTCGTTACCATGGGCACTCGGGTAATAGTTGTAGACATAAATTTTCTTAGCCCTTGTACCTATGCGGTTTACCCTGCCTATTCTTTGCATTAGCCTTGTACTATTCCAGGGCACATCGTAGTTGATAATGATATTGCTCCTGTGCAGATTTACGCCTTCTGCCAAAACTTCGGTAGTAATGATAATATCATAATCATGTTGCCAAAGTTCTTCTTCAAGATTTGCGTCAAAATTATTGCGAATGGTAGCGGCTTCTGTTTCCCTGTTATTGGAACTTACCGAAAGTATTTTTGAATATCCAACCTCCTCCATTCGTAGTTTAATTTCATTAGCCGTTTCTGTGCTTTCGGTAAAAATTACCAGCTTGCCGCTATGGTTTTTTGACTTTTTGAAAAAAGTAGTTTTAAGATTATTGAGGAACTCATCCATTTTGGGGTCGTAGGTGATATTCTGCCAACGACGAATAAGCGAATCAATTTTTTGCTTCTCTGATCGCAGCTTTTCAATAAAATCTGCACTAAATGCAGTGGCATTAAATTCTCTGTTATTCCCCCCTTTCTCTTCCATTTTTTTCAAAATGGCATCATCAGAAAATCCATCTTCTTTTAATTTGTTTATATCCAAATCAGGAGCAATAAAAACTCTGTCGTTGGCAAACATATCAATCATGTTTTGACAGGATTTTTGAAACCTTCGTAATGATTCTTTAAAAGCAAAAAAGCTGCTTTCCAACCTTTTCACCATTAATATCCGCATAATGGCAGCCAGCCTGTCGGATATAGATTGCACGGTTGTTTTACCTTTTGTATAAAGTTTCCAGTCGGCTTCATCAGAAAGAAATTCTATTGCCCTGTATCGGTAATATTGAATAGCGTTTGGTAAAGTATTTCCGTGGTCATCAACACCGGCAATTAAATCAACTGTTTCTCCAAAAAGTTTTGCAAGGTCTTTGTCTAATTCATAATGCAATTCTTCAGGATCGCCGACTTTTGGAAAAACAATGTTTTGCTTTTTAAGATCATCAAGGTATTCTTCATTATTTTCAATATCCTTTCTTGTTCTTCTTATTACTAAAGGCTCTACCACATCGTTCCGCAATTGATTGAACAAGGCTTTTAATTTAGGAATATTTAAAGTAGCCTCTGCCGACAACTTCTTATATCTGTCGTTTACAGGTTTAAAATAATCTTGTAAGTTTTTAACGGTGTCTAATGTTGAATTTCTTTTATCCTGAAAAAGATACAACTGGTTTTCTATATCCTCCGGTCTATTGTTGAGTGGCGTGGCAGAAATTAGGATTACTTTTTTTCTCCTATCGCCATTTTCTCCGGGTTTATTTCTTGGTGTTTTACAAATTTCCTGTAAAGAAAGATACATTTCTGTATAATCATTCCTGAATTTATGTGATTCATCCACAACAATCAAATCAAAATACTCGGCATCTGGAAAATCGGTATTGTCTTTATCTAAAACATTATGCAGGCTCCCAATGGTAACATAACGCAAATGGTTATCAATCATAAAATCATTGGCTGTTCTTTGCCATCCCTGCTTGATGGCAGGTGGAACAACTACCAATACTTTAGTATGGCTTCCATTTTCATAAATGAACTTTTTAATTATCATTGAAGCAATAATCGTTTTACCCAAGCCAACTACATCTGCAAGAACGAAACCGTTATGTTTCATCATCATGGCATATCCCTGGTTGGCAGCATCTGTCTGATATTTCAGCCGCATATATTTTTCGGGAAGCAATAATTCAATATTATAGGGGTCATACTCCACTCTGTTGCCAAAGTATTCAATCAGCATTTTGATATAAAGCTCAAACGGGGTGAAATCATCTTTCAGGTAGGATTTCTTTTTTATATGCTCTGCGTCAGCTTCTAAAATGTTTACTGCGTCTTTCCATAATTCTTCAAACTCATCATAAGCAAATTTTACATCATCATAGCCGCTTAATTCAACATTAAATTCATAGTTATGTTTTTCAGAAGAACCCAAGCCGGCATCGGTTAAGTTAGAAGAACCAGTAATTACAGCACATTCTTTATTGTGCTGATTAAAAATGTCTTTGTAAAAAATATAAACCTTTGCATGAATTTTTTTATCAGGATGGGCTTTTACTTCAATTTTTCTCTCAATCAAATCACTAATAAACTGTTTAATACTGTTTTCTGTTTTTTTATCATAATCAGCCTTCTCAATATCTTCCAGAATTTCCTGAACAAACTCTTCTTTTGTTTTATCGTAGTTTTGAAAAAACTCAATTCCTTTTGAATGAGCTTCCTGTATTTGACGGTCAACATTAATTCCAACAAGTATTCTTATCTTCTCAACACCCTCTAATGACTCTCTAAGCTTAAAATATCCAGATGCTCGTAAATAGCCGACGAGTGCGTCAAAGTTTTTGATACCCGGATTATGTTTGAATACTGCTTCAAACTTCTCAATTAGTGTATTACCTGATTTATTTGTAAAAAAATTGGTTGGCATAAAAGAGGATTATTTTTTTGAAACCAGATCTCCGTATAGCGTTGTCAATAATTCACATGGATTAACATCAATTGCCAACGCAATACGATAAAGCTCCTCAGCTCTTAAGTGACTTCGTTCATTTAATGTAAGCTCATTCATTCGTGCCTTTGTTAACCCCGTTTTCCTAGCCACCTCTGCCTTGTTTACGGATTTTTGAGCTAGGTATAACCCAAGTTTTGTCATTGATTATTAGCTTTTTCTATACTATTGTTAGATAGAAAGATATAAAAGAATAAAAAAAATATACGCTGATTTAATTTAATAGTAATTTTTTCTATACCTTAGGTGTGTTTTTCTATACTATTGATCAAAATAACCATCCCAATGAATAGTAGATGACTCAAATACGAACAGTAACATAGAAGCGCATTTGCTTTATTCTCGCTCGGAAACTGCGACTTTTTAAGATGACGAGAAAATAAGGTGAATCGCTCACGTTTTCCTTAATACATTTAAGGTTCGGACGTGGGCGTCCTTATTTCGTCATCAGGGTGTCGCAGCCCTCCAGAGCGGTAAGGACTAACCCACGTCTCCTTTTTACCTGCCGGTTAGTCTTTCAATCCATTCTTCACATCAAACTTTTCCTAATGAAAAAGACTTCAACCGGCAAAAAGCCCCAGCAAAAACCCAAGCCGGAATTAAAATGGCAAATCAATGAATATGATCGCCATGCCGAATTTAAATTCATTCTTCCCTATCAATTCTTACTCCTTTGTCGGTTGGTGGATAAAACCCCGGAGGACATCATTCGGGATTTTACCGATAATTTATCCTGTGGCAGTTGGAAGCGGGAAGGAAGAGACCAGGCGAAAGAACACCTGATCAATTACTTTATCGCACATGGCTATGGTCAGCATCATTACAATGAAGAAGATATCAGGCAAATGTTTAAAGAAATGGATGCACTGGGTTCATTATTTCCTGCAAATGGTAAGATGAAGCTAATAGACTTGTATGCAGACTGGCGGGATAAACACCACACTTATTGGTTTAAAAAATGGTTTCGCAAACCAAGGCGCAAACTCTCAAAAGAAGATGCGCTATGAAACCCTTTACCATATATCACTTGTGCCCGGATGCTTTTTCTTTTCTTCAGCAACCCCTCATTGATATGATAGTAAAAGCAGCGAAGCCCGATATGATTTTTCTGCTCGGGGCATCTTTGTGGCATAGAAGGAGCGAAAGTGTATTTAATGAATCGGCACCAGATTCGCAGCACCTATCAGACTGTTTTCTGCTCGTGTTAATGCCAGGCTTCGGTAACAAAGAACCACATGAGTGGCAGGATAAAATAGAAGCCAACTGCAAATCCATTATGCCGGTCACTATCATTGTGCTGCAAACGGCCACTTTCGAAAGTTGGCTTAAGGCTGGCCACAGGTTTGCACTTACCGTATGGCAATCCGCTTCACCTATTTATGATTCCGGGAACGTCTCGATGGTTATTCCCCAGGGTTTCACCGGCATTGGTATGAACAAGGAAGAGGAAAAGCAATACAGTGACGGACTAATGAAGGCGAAGGAGTTTTTAGCCGGGTCTGAACTCTTCCGTATTAGAAAACAGCATGCAATGGCGGCTTTTATGCTGCACCAATCGGCGGAACAGGCATTGCGTACGCTTTTAAGAACAAGTGCCGGTTATTACGCCAATACCCATAGCCTGGATAGGCTGATCCGTTATGCCAGTTTCGTTTCTCATCAGCTTCCGGATATTTTCCGGCAGAAGACCGATGAGGAAAAGCGTCTTTTCAGTCTGTTGCAAAAAGCCTATATAGATACGCGGTATAAGGAAGATTATAAAATCAGCAATGATGATCTCGTTTGCCTGTCGGAAAAGATCAGGTACCTCCATGAAATATTAGCTGATGTTGGAAGAATATACAATGCAATAGATATATGATGTGATAATGTATATCGCCAATGCAATGTTAGCGTCGAATTAGTCCTTTTGAAAATTCCAACCTGTCGATAACTCTTTTTGCATACTAATTAGTTGTTCTTCAGTAAAAGGAATTTCGTCAAGTTTATATACTGAATTGAAAATATCCTCAAATGTCATTGCAATATTATTCGTATCTATCCAATGTTTAAACTCATTTAACGATAAGATTAAATAGTCTGAAAAATGCGAAAGAATTTCAGGCGTTTTAGAAACAATTATATATTTAAAAGTCGAGGTAATTCCATAATCAGAGTGTTTAGCTTCTAGATGTTTCTGTCTTTTATGAACTTTTTTCTCCCATTCATTAGTTAGCTGGACTAAGCGTTTTTCTGTAGCCTCTTGGTCATGAAAATAAACATCCATTGGTACAGCATGATTTTTTGCCTCAATTAGAAGAAACTCATTTTTATCATTTTTTACTACTAAATCAATGTCACCAATTTGGTTTTTCCCTTCATACAATTCGAATTCTCGAGAAAACTCTTGGTAACCTTGGGTCGCCGCAATGGCTGCTATTTTATCAACAAATATTTTCGAATATCGCTTTTTGTATTCTTCTTTGACGTCGCTTGCTTCGAGAAGAGAGTAATGTGAATTAACAAACAAACTGTCAAGCAAAATTTCAGGGCTAACAATAAGGAAGTCACCCTTGTCAATTAAAGGCTGTCTTGCTATTAAATTAAATCGTAACTGTTCTTCGTCAAATTGACCCGTTTGAAAAGTTAAACGACTTAAAACTTTATCGAACTTATTTCCGAATTTTTCAAAAATCCCTTTCTTTTTTACAAACATGCTAAAGCTGAATAGCATGATTGTTTTGTATGCTTGAACATCAACAATGTCATCTTTCAAATAAACATAGTCTTTTTCGCTCTGTTTTGCCTGTGCCGTTACAGTTTCTAAAATCCAATCAATTAATTCTATAAATTCATTAACAGTAACATTAAATTCTTTAGCGAATAAATCTGCATAAGGTAAATATTCGCTCTTAAAATGTACCAAGAAATCATCTTTCTTTTTTTGGTTGTCCTTTTGGAAGTCATTTTCTCGTGATGCTCTTACACCATAGTAAAGAAATTTATTCATTCTTTCATCTTTGGTTATCTCTTCCAAATTCAGTTTTACTTGCTGGTCTCTTTCTCCTGAAACTTCAACATTAGTGAACATTGTCAAAAAAGACAACGTTTCGAATTTTGAGTTTATGTGCAGTGCAACTTGCGTCATTAGTTGAACTAGGTTTGAATTTATATAAGCGTTATTCAATGTGTTTTTTAAGTACCCATTTCTACAATGTTTGGTAACGACTTGAATTAAATATTTATAACGTGTTGTGCTATTGAAAACTCAGGGCATGTTTAATCTGAGCTAGTTTTTTTCCGTTTAAATGATTAATCCAGTGTAAGATTGACATTGAAG
>NZ_FNNO01000025.1:0-26306 GCF_900106985.1 Hydrobacter penzbergensis
TTGTATGATAACCTATATCTTTTTATTCACCTCCATTGTGCACAAACCCACCCTTAAAAATAAAAAGAGGCTGCCCTTTTGAGACAGCCTCTTTTTTATTGTGCTCAAATGCATTTACCATTTGTTCAATTTCTTCCCTGCTTACCGGCTGTGGCAAGTCATTGATGTTGATGACCATGAGGTAGCCGGTATCGCCAGGGGTGGAAAGGAATGTTGATACGAGATTGAATTGTTCGCTGCTGTTGATCTTCCCCGTGAACATATTCCAGTTTTCCTGCGCGCAGAGACAACCCATGGTAGGTGTAAGGGGATAATAAGGTTTGTCTTTAAAATAATCCGGATCAATGGTGGTACCATGTGCGATGATCTCTGTGCGTCCGATCTTGCCTGCATAAAAGGCTTCGGTCATGGGATCATAAGATTGCCAGGAGGCCGGCAGTATGCCCAGGTAATTATCCAATGCAGGCTTTGTGGAATCAACTGCATGGTGCCAGTAAACACTATCGGCTTCAAAGGGCATCACCAGTTGTATATTGGGTGTGGGGCCGATCAGGTTGTTGTGCGAAACAGCAGTGCCCTGTATGCTGTAAATGCCTTGTGGCGTACTGCCATTGGTAATGAAATAGGGAAGATCAGAGCCGGAGCGGGCCAACTGCCGGAATACCAGTAACCTGCCCGATGTGTCGCGGCAAAAATGCCCGTCGGCATTCTGTATAACGGCCAGTCCTGCATAATCGCGGTTCCATCGCTGGAATGAATAAATAATTTTTTGTCCTGTTATCTTCTGTTGTGCGAACAATACATCCAGCGGTGGTGTTGCAGCATGTGCCAGTGAATCATGATGGAGGAGATAATGATCCAGTTCTTTCAACACAGGCAATGTATCATATCCCGGGAAATGGCTGTGTAGTTGTTGTCTCAGCGCTGCTGTTTTTTTGCTACTGTGATCGATGCGATAGAGATACACTGCCTGCATCGCAAAAAATCTTGGTGAGGTTTCCTGTTGCATCAACTGCGTCATCTCTTTATAAAAAATATTCGGATAGCTGGCATAAGCGGCTTCCAGCAAAGCGCGTTTGGTAGCAGGTTCTAAACCGTTATATCCGTTGAATAGGTTATGCAATCCTTTTTCAACTACCGGCGACTGTAAAACATATTGCGATACGGCCCAACATGCTTCGCGGTAATAATCTTCTGTTTCACTGTTGAGTGTTTTTTCAAAAGTGGCCTTGATCGTTTGTTCGCGCAGGTATTGATCGAACTTCACCCGTTGGTTATACAGCACAAAATCTGAATAAATATTGTCGCGCGAATATTGCGCATGGAGAGACAGGCAACATAAAAGAGACAAAGGAATGAGCAATTTCATGCGTTGAAATTACTGAAGATTTATTTCCAATTGATCGTCATCCCGAGCGCAGCCGAGGGACCTCATGAAGCCTTCAGCAGCTCCCTCGACTCGCTTCGCTCGCTCGGAATGACGATAACAATGATAAATGAACCATTCATTCCCTACCTTGCGTCCTATGCAAATATATCCTTACGATCATCTTTATCAGTTTACACAATCCGTTTTCAAAGCCATCGGCTGTTCCGATGTACACGCTGCTACTGCTACACAAACACTGTTATCTGCTGATATGCGGGGAATCGACAGTCACGGTGTAGCCCGGCTTACAGGTTATGTACGGCTGTGGGAAGCGGGAAGGGTGAATGCAACACCGGATATTAAGATCGTACATGAAACGCCTTCTACTGCTGTGGTGGATGGAGACGCGGGACTGGGACTGGTAGTAGCGCCTTTTGCCATGCAGGTGGCGATTGATAAAGCCCGGCAAGCAGGCACCGGGTGGGTCAGTGTACGTAATTCCAATCATTTTGGAATAGCAGGTTATCATGCCATGATGGCCCTGGAGCAGGATATGATTGGCATGGCCATGACCAATGCGAGTGCATTGGTGGCGCCTACTTTTTCCATTGAGCGGATGCTGGGCACCAATCCCATAGCCGTGGCCATACCGGCCGGTGAAGAACCGCCATTTGTGGCCGATCTGGCCACTACAACGGCTGCCAATGGCAAACTGGAAATACTGCAAAGAAAAAATGCCGATACACCGTTGGGATGGGTGCAGGATAAAGACGGACAAGCTTCTACCGATGCCAACATATTGAAAAAGCAGGGGGCGTTGCTTCCGCTGGGCAGCGACCGTGACCATGGCAGCCATAAAGGGTATGCATTGGGTTCTGTGGTAGATATATTTTCAGCCGTGCTCAGCGGCGCCAGTTATGGTCCCTGGGTACCGCCTTTCCCTGCCTATGTGGCCATGCCGGAGAATATGCCGGGCAAAGGGCTGGGGCATTTCTTCGGAGCCATGCGGGTAGATGCGTTCAGGCCTGCTTCGGAGTTCAAGGAGCACATGGACAACTGGATACAACGGTTCCGCACAGCAAAGCCCGCCCCTGGGCATGAAAAAGTATTGATACCCGGCGACCCGGAAAGGGAAATGGAGCAAGTGCGGAAAACAGCAGGAATACCCCTGGTAGACAGCGTTGCAAAGGAGTTGCAGGAACTGGGAACCCGGTTTTCACTGGTGCTGTAATGACTAACGGTTGTACGTTAAAATCTTGATTCTATATTGGCTGCTCCGCTTTACCTTTGCCACTCATTTTACAATTAAACCAGTGGTTTTTTTATGAAGATTATGAAGTTTGGCGGCACCAGTGTTGGTAAGCCGGAACGCATGCGACAGGTATACGAGTTGATTACAAAAGATGCAGAACCCAAGATCGTGGTGTTGAGTGCATTGAGCGGAACAACCAATGCCCTGGTGGAGATCAGCAGCAGTTTAGCAGCAAGTGATCGGGTGGCAGCCAAACAGAAGATTGATACCCTGGAAAAGCATTACAGGAGTTTTGTATTGGATCTCGTTCAGAAAGAAGAGAACCGCGCCAAAGCCAATGCGATTGTTACCGAGCATTTTGAATTCCTCAATATCATTTTACGCATTTCTTTCAGCGAGGCGCTGAACAAAGACATCCTGGCACAAGGAGAACTGATGAGCACCAAACTGTTCAGCACTTTTCTCGATGAGCAGGGGGTAGATCATTTGCTGCTGCCCGCATTGGAGTTCATGAGCATCGATAGCAATGAAGAGCCCCAGTTGAGCAGCATCCGCTCCAAGCTGAATGAGTTGCTGAAACAGCATAGCAACAAAAAAATATTCATCACCCAGGGATATATCTGTCGCAATGCAAGGGGAGAAGTAGATAACCTGAAACGCGGAGGAAGCGATTACACTGCTTCATTGGTAGCTGCCGCCGCTCATGCCAACGTATGTGAAATATGGACTGATATCGACGGCATGCACAACAACGACCCGCGCATCGTTAATAAAACAGTGGCCATTGAGCAACTGAGCTTCGATGAAGCTGCGGAGCTTGCTTATTTCGGCGCCAAGATATTACACCCTACCTGTATCTGGCCTGCGCAGCAGGAGAACGTGCCGGTGAAACTGCTTAATACTATGCAGCCCGATGCGGCAGGTACCGTGATCACCAAAGAAGCAGGCAGTGTAGGTGTGAAAGCCGTAGCCGCCAAAGATGGTATCATAGCCATCAAGATCAAGAGCAGCCGCATGTTGCTGGCTTATGGCTTTTTGAGAAAAGTGTTTGAAGTGTTTGAAAAATACAAGACTTCCATCGATATGATCACCACTTCCGAAGTGGCGGTATCTGTAACCATCGATAGTGATGCAGCGCTTGCATCCATCATCAAAGAGCTGGAACCCTTTGGCTCTGTGGAAGTGGAAAAAGGACAAACCATTGTTTCCATTGTAGGTAATGAAATCGCACAAACGGAAGACGTACTTAAAAAGCTGTTTGATGCCATTAAGGAAGTACCTGTTACCATGGTGAGCTACGGCGGTAGTCCGCATAATATTTCCCTGCTGGTTCCCAGCGATTACAAGACCAAAACCCTTCAGTTGCTGAATGCCGGCTTGTTCGGACTTTGAGCTGAAAAACGACTTCGGAATTGTAAATCAATGTTTTAATTGTTCCGCCATGTTCAAATGGCCGCTTACACAACACTGTGGGAGCGGTACACTATACTCCACCACGGCGTACACAGTAGTGAGATAACTATGAATGCGTTGTGGCTTGCACCGCACTTTTGTTGTGATCTCAATGATCTATTATCAGGTAATTGGGAAATATGTTTATCTTTCGCTATGTGAAATCATAGTATGAGAAACTGGCTAGGATGCTTCTCTATGACTATGAACCACCTTCGATAAAGATCCAGTAGCGCAACTTTTATAGCCGGATGGATAGTATGCAGTCATATACCTGTTGCAATTCTGCTCTCGATATGCAATACGGGGGCATGATGTACACGGTATTGCCCAACGGACGCAGGTAAATGCCCTTGCTCAAAGCCTGTTCGGTAACCAGCGCGCCGATATTATTGAGATAAACATCTTCGCCCTGTTCAATTTCAAATGCCAGGATGGTACCCCTTATCCTGATGTTTTTATAAGGAAGCTGGCTGTGTTGTAGCTGAACGGCAAATTGTTGGTTCTCTTCACAGATCATCTGTATTTGATGCCGGCAGTCGGCTTCGTGTAGCAAATCGAGGCTGGCCAAGGCAGCAGTGCAGGCGAGCGGGTTGGCGGTGAAAGAGTGGCCATGGAAAAAAGTTTTCAATGCATCATCGCTCATATATGCATCATAGATTTTTGGGGAACAGGCCGTTACACCCAGCGCCATGGTACCGCCTGTGAGTCCTTTGCTCAGGCAAATGATATCGGGTTCTACAGAAAGATAATGACTGGCGAATGATTTGCCTGTTCTCCAAAAGCCCGTCATCACTTCGTCGGCAATACAGATGATGCCCATTTTTTTCACCTGTTTCAGCAGATGATCCATCGGAGCAACATCGTACATTTTGATGCCGCCTGCGCCCTGCACCAGGGGCTCATAAATAAAGGCAGCGGTTTCTGCTGCATGCGCCGAAATGGTTTCGATTAAGGAAGAGAGATTGGTTGTTGTGGGCGTATCTATGAATACGACATCGAATAAGAGGTCATGAAAAGCAAGTGTGAACACGCTCCGGTCACTCACACTCATTGCGCCAAATGTATCTCCATGATAGGAGTGGTGGAAGGCCAGTATTTTTTTTCGATGCTTTTCATTTTGATTCCACCAATATTGGATGGCCATTTTAAGGGCAACTTCGGTAGCGGTAGATCCGTTGTCGCTGTAGAATACGCGTGAAAAATGACCGGGAAGCAGCGGCAACAATCGCTCGGCCAGTTCTATGGCGGGTTTGTGTGTGAAGCCGGCAAAGATCACCTGCTCCAGTTGCAATGCCTGGCGGTACAGTTTTTCAGCGATATAAGGATGTGCATGACCGTGCAGGTTTACCCACCAGCTGCTGATGGCATCGATATAGCTTTTTCCATCCTCGTCCCACAAAAGCGTGCCTTCTCCTTTTACAATGGGAATGGGTGGCAACATGTTCTTCTGCCGTGTAAACGGATGCCAGATCACCTGGCGGTCCCTTGCTACTAAACTCATGCTGTAAAGGTACTGCTGAAACCTTATTTTTATTGCAGATGCAACGTTATCAAGCAGAACGAGTGTCACTTAAACGAATGCACACCAATGGTTGATCAGCAGAAACTGGTAAAAGACTGTCTCAGGCATCATGCTGCTGCACAGAAGCAGTTGTATGACCTGTTTGCGGCATCTATGCTGGGTGTCTGTTACCGGTATACCAAAAGTATGCATGATGCCGAGGAAGTGTTACAACAAGGCTTCATCAAAGTATTCGGGCACCTGCACCAGTACAAGGCCGAAGGAGAGCTGGGCGCCTGGATCAGGCGCATCATGGTCAATACCGCCATCAATTATCTCAAGCGAAAACCGCAGTACCAGCTCGATCTGTCTTTCGAAGACAGTCACCTGCATCCTGTTACACAGGCAGAACCGGAATGGAAGCTGGATATGAAAGACCTGCTGGCGTTGGTGAGGCAATTGCCGCCGGGTTACCAGGCTATTTTCAACCTGCATGCGGTAGAAGGGTACACGCATGTGGAAATCGGAAAAATACTCGGCATCAGCGAAGGCACGAGCCGCTCCCAGTATTCAAGGGCCAGGGCTTTGCTGATCAGCTGGATGGGAAAAAATGTTGTTAACGGAAAAAAAGATAAGTATGCCCGATAGATCGTTTGAACAACAGGTACGCGAAGAGCTGGCTGATCTGCAGATACAGCCAGATGCCGCTTCCTGGGAGGTAGTGGCAGCATCCCTGCAACGGGAGCGAAAGCGCAGGTGGGTGCTTTGGCTGTTCTTGCTGGCGATCTGTTGTGGCGGGAGTTGGATCTGGTGGGAATTTCAAACAAAGAAAGCACATGAACCTATAATAGTAAACAAGCAGCCGGTAACAACCCATGGTCAACGATCAAACACAGAAGAGACAGCAACAAATAAATTACCTGAAGAAAAAGAGACAGTTCGGGAAATAGAACATCAACAAAAAAGAGCAGCAAATCTTGCTGTTATAACCGGTGAGCCAGGCAAAATAAATATGCCGGGTAAAATAGAAGCGTCAAAACCGGCAACACAAGACCTGCATATCGAAACAACCGAAGCAGATGCGGTAACGGTAGAAAGAAATAAAGTATTTACGGCCACTGTTTTGCCGGAAACAACAACGACTGATACTGCACAAACACAAAAGCCTGCTGCAACATCGGAAGCGCCAACAGCTACAAAAGAAAAAGTAATACTAACCGGAAAAAAGAAATGGCAGGTACATCTGTTTGCAAATGCAGGGAGCAGTGGGGTACGCAACTCAATCCTGAAAACCCATACAGCCAGCGCCGATATGTATTACAGCCCGCCGGGGAGCAATCTCAGTAATGGATCAACAGGCGCGGCAATGCCGCCGGCATTTCATGATGCGTTTTCTTTTAACCTGGGTGTTGAATTCAACAAAGCCATCGGAAAGAAAAATAGTCTCGGGCTTTCTGTTGGCTATGGATTATACCAGGATCGTTTGAATGTAGGTATGCGAAAAGACAGTACTATTAAGTCGGCTCAGAACGGGCGTTATTCCAATACGGGCGGCTACTATTATAAGAACAGTGATAGTATCGGTTATACCAATCATTATCATTTCCTGGAAGCTGCGGTTCATCTCTATACTCCGTTTAAGTTGTTCCGTGTATTGCCATTCAGGTGGGAGCTGGGAGCAGGAGCCAGTCTGTTATTGGGCAGCAACGGATTGCATTATGATCAGAAAGACAATCTTTTATTTCACAACAACGATCTCTTGCGTAAACTGAACCTGCAATTGTCAACCGGTCTGGACATTGGGATAGGGGAAACTCCTTTTATTTACGTTGGTCCGCAAGCAAAATTCTTCATCACCAACCTCTCCCGCCAGGAAGGAACCAAGCAATATTTGTGGCAGCCATCTTTGAGGGCTGTCTGTGTATTTCCACAACGAAAATAGTAATGCAACGGTGAGTAAATAACCTGTGTCAGTATCGCAAATGCATGTTTATGAAAAAGCTGCTGCTGACATTCGCCGGATCTATTTGGTTGCTGGTATCCTGCACCAAAGACAAAGCCACCACACACTATACATTCTACAGGCCTGTTTATGCCACCAAAGACGAAGTGCGCGCGGGTATCAAAAGTGATGCACCTGAACCCGTGCAACAACCCGGTAAGGTTGTAGTAAAAGATCATTATGTTTTTCTGAATGAGCTGAACAAAGGGATACATGTAATAGACCTCACAGATCCCGCCAAGCCGGTGAACCAGGCATTCATCCATGTGCCGGGCTGTGCAGACCTGGCCATACAGGGTAATTACCTGTACGCCGATTGTTACACAGATATGGTAACGATTGATATCAGCAATCCTGCCAGTGTTAGCCTGGTGCAGGCATTGCAAGGTGTTTTTCCGCAACGGATTTACACAGATTTTTATCCCGATACTACCAAAGTAATTACCCGGTGGATCAGGATCGACACGGCTGTTTCATCTCGTTTTGAACAAAGTTTTGCAGCAGTGGCCGACATAATGAGAAAACAATACGGTAACATATATTTTTCTTCGCTTGCATCTGCATCCGGTGCGCCAACTGCTATTGGTATTGCCGGATCGTTGTCGCGCTTTGCACAACTGAGCCAGCGCCTGTACACAGTGAGCCAGAGCGACCTGAAAGTATTCAACGTTCAGCAGGCCGCCGCGCCGCGTTATGTGCAATCCATAGCCCTGTCACAAAGCAATATTGAAACCATCTTTCCTTATAAGAATAACCTGTTCATCGGCAGCATGGTGGGGATGTTCATTTACAATGCAAGCAATCCCGATCAACCCACATTTCTTTCACAATTCATGCATGTGAGAACCTGTGATCCGGTGCTTGCAGACGGCGATTATGCGTATGTTACCTTACGAGGAGGCGGATTTTGTGGTGGGTTCACGAACCAGTTGGATATCATCAACCTGAAAGACCTTTTGCATCCTGTGCCTGTCAGGTCGTACCCGCTCAGTGGCCCGCAGGGCTTGTCGAAAGACGGTTACCTGTTATTCATCTGTGATGGCAGGGATGGACTCAAACTGTTCAATGCCGGGGACCCTTATAATCTTAGTTTATTGAGTCAGGTAAAAGGGTTTCAGCCTACTGATGTGATTGCATTGGGCGGAATAGCAATCGTCACTGCAAAGGATGGGTTGTATTGCATCGATTATTCGGACGTGAACAATGCAAAGATTGCAGGCAAAATTCCTGTTATTCAAAACAACTGATATGAAGAAATATATGGTAAGCCTGTTGTTGGTGCTCACAACCATTACTTCATCAGCACAGCAAAAACAGAAAAAATTTTACCTCATTCCACAAACCGGTGTATTGAGTGGAGATCATATTTATAGCGGACAATGGCAATTGGTAGGAGGGCTTCAGAAAAAGCAATGGGCATTTGGGTTGGGATGTGGGATGGATTATTACAAATTGCGCAGCATACCTGTGTTCACTGATACCAGGTTTTTCTTTGGTAAAAAGAATGCTTGTTTTTCATACCTCAACCTGGGTTATAATATTGCTTCGCCGATGCCCTGGCAGAAGATGATGTACAGTTATTGGTCGTCGACCCAAGAAGGCAGTCAGTTTGACAACGGATTGTACACAGATATAGGATTGGGGTACATACTCAATGCTGCTGCAAGAAGGAAGCTGATGTTGAGTGTGGGTTATGGTTTTAAAACTGTTACCGAACGTTATAACACCTGGGGGCCATGGATTAACTATTGGCGAGGCGGTACCGGTATGGTGATACAAAAATCCGATTATGATCAATCGGTAGATTATTGGCTGAATTATTTTTCGCTGAAGCTGGGTATCAAGCTCTGGTAATGAAACGCAGGTTGCGTTGAATACCGCTGAATTTTGTTCGCTTGAGCGGCGAATGACGGAAGATGTTTTTGAAACTTTCTTCCGTCATTTCTTCCCATTGCTTTGTACTCAGGTTGAGTATTTCGGGAATGGGTGTGAAGTTGATCTCGTGGTGTGGTTTGCTGAACCGGTTCCAGGGGCATACATCCTGGCAGATATCGCAACCGAACATCCAGTCTTTGAATTGGTCTTTCATCTGTTCCGGCAGGAGCGCGTCTTTCAGTTCAATGGTATAATAGCTGATACACTTGCTTCCATTGATTACTTTATTGTCTTCGATAGCCCCGGTAGGACATGCATCGATGCATCTGCTGCATGAACCGCAATAATCTTTTGCAAAAGGATCGTCGTAATCCAGTGTTATGTCTACGATCAGTGTGGCAATAAAATAAAATGAGCCGCTGTGCTTTGTGATAAGGTTGCCGTTTTTTCCTATCCATCCTGCACCACTCTTCGTAGCCCAGCTTCTTTCCAGCACCGGCGCTGAATCTACAAATCCACGTCCATGTATTTCTCCGATCTTTTCATTGAGGGCTTGTAATAATTCTTTCAGTTGAGCCCTGATCACTTCGTGGTAATCTTTCCCGAACGCATATTTGGATATATGCGGTGTATGCGCAGATTGTTGCTGCGATGGGTAATAATTTTTTAACAACGTGATCACCGACCTGGCGCCAGGAACCAGCAAGGAAGGATCGGTTCGCATGTCAAAATGATTTTCCATGTATTGCATGCTGCCGTGCATGCCCTGGTGTAGCCATTGCTCCAATCGTCTTGCGTCATCGTTGAGTTTCTCGGCCTTGGCAATACCACAATAGTCGAAACCCAGTTGACGGGCAACCGATTTAACTGTGTGAGAATATGCTTCAATCCTGCTCAAGTAACAGATTTTATGCAAGGTAAGCTCAATCTCTTATTTGCAGACAGAAGCGATTTGTGCGTCGATAGACTTTTTCATGTCCATATAGAGATCACGCTTTTCTTCACCCAATAACCCTTTGGTAAAAAATATACAGGCATAACCGCGGCAGTTATCTATCATAGGCCAGGTGCCGAATAAACCAGGGCTCGCCACTGCTGTTGTTTTACCATTTTCGTCTGTAGCCAATATCCATTCGCCCAATCCGTAATTATATCCCTGTGCGGCTTTGGGCGCATAGCGGATCATGGAAGGAGTAGTTTGTGCCGTCTGCATATCGGCAATGGCTTTCTCGCTCAATATGCGCTTGCCGTTGAAGACGCCCTTATTCAGGATCATGGCCAGGAAATTCATGTAGTCGCTGGCAGTAGAAACAGCACCACCGGATGGATTTACCGCATTGAAACTGGAAAAAGAAGTATTGCGCATCATCAGCGGCCTCGTGATGCGTTCCTGCATCAGTTGTTCAAACCCCCGGCGTGTAAGAACTTCCAATACCCTTCCTGCAATATTCAACCCGATGCCGCTATAGCTGAATGCCAATCCCGGGTTGGAAGCGATCTCTTTTTTAGCAGCAAAATCATTCACTTCTTCTTCCAGTGATTTGTATTTCTTACGGTCGAAGATGGCTTTCAACGGCCGGCCTGCATCCGATTCAATACCGGTTAAATGTGCCAGGCACTGGCGTATGGTAATATATCCTTTGTTGTATTTGGTGAAAAAGGGCAGGTATTTGCCAATAGGGTCGTCGAGCGATAGTTTGCCTTCGTCTACAAAAGTCATTACCAATGCAGCCGTGAGCCATTTACTGCAACTGGCAACAGGCGCCTGTGTTTTGGGGTTGAATTCTTCACCCATCGATTTCTGGTAAATGACCTTTCCGTCTTTATAGATCATGGCCACAGCATGACCACCCAATTCCCGCCTGGCAGCCTCCATTTTTTTATCCAGCTCACTGAAATCGTACTGGGATTGTGCCAACTGAAAGAATAGCATGAAAATGCATACCAGGCTGACTTTCATGCAGGGAGAACGGCGTTTTTCAGACATATTTTCCGGAAATTTAGGTATCGAAAGCATAAATATGGTTTAGAATAGTTTTTGCAGACAAATTAGGACTTCAAACCCACATAACAAACTCAAGTAAATACGATATGAACCTGAATAATTATACCATTAAAGCCCAGGAAACCATCCAGGCAGCACAACAGGTGGCATTCAACAATGGCAACCCCGTTATTGAAACCGATCACCTGTTAAAAGCATTGCTTGCCGATAAGGATAGTCCTGTTGCTTTTTTATTGAAACGTAACAACGTGAATACCGGTTTCACCGAAACAAAAGTAGATGAGGACATCAGCAAATTGCCCAGATCATCCAACGGAGAAGCCGCTCAAAACATCAGCCGCGACCTGAACACCGCTTTACTGAAAGCCAATGCCGCGCTCAAAGAATTCAATGATGAATTTGTGAGTCCGGAACACTTGCTGTTGGGATTGCTGAAAGGAAGCGATGCAGCAGCTAAAACGCTGAAAGCGGCGGGTCTTACAGAAAAAGGACTCATTACTGCCATCAAAGACCTGCGCAAAGGCGATACCATCAAATCGCAAACACAGGAAACGCAATTCAATTCACTGAGTAAATATGCCAAGAACCTGAATGAACTGGCAAGAGACGGTAAACTCGATCCTGTGATAGGCAGGGACGAAGAGATCCGCCGGACTTTGCATATTCTTTCACGCCGGAGCAAGAATAACCCCATATTGGTGGGTGAGCCGGGTGTAGGTAAAACGGCTATTGCCGAAGGATTGGCCATGCGTATTGTAAATGGCGACGTGCCCGAGAACCTGAGAAGCAAAATTATTTTTGGCCTCGATATGGGACAGTTGATCGCCGGCGCCAAATACAAGGGCGAATTTGAAGAACGTTTGAAGGGTGTTGTGAAAGAAGTATCGGAGAGCGATGGTGAGATCATTTTATTCATCGATGAAATACATACCCTGGTAGGCGCAGGCGGTGGTGAGGGCGCTATGGATGCGGCCAATATCCTTAAGCCGGCCCTGGCGAGAGGTGAACTGCGTGCGATCGGCGCCACCACGTTGAGCGAATACCAGAAATATTTTGAGAAAGACAAGGCGCTCGAACGCCGTTTCCAGAAAGTGATGATCGATGAACCGAGTGTAGAAGATGCGATCTCTATATTACGCGGACTCAAAGACCGCTATGAAACACACCACCATGTGCGTATCAAAGACGAAGCGATCATTGCCGCAGTGGAATTATCGAACCGGTATATCACCGACCGCTTCCTGCCCGATAAAGCGATTGATTTGATTGATGAAAGCGCCGCCAAGCTGCGTCTGGAAATGAATTCAATGCCCGAAGAACTGGATACGCTGGAACGCCAGATACGGCAGTTGGAAATTGAACGGGAAGCCATCAAGCGTGAGAATGATGAAGAAAAACTGAAAGACCTCAATATAGAGATCAGTAACCTGAGCGTGGAAAGAGATACACTCAAAGCGAAATGGCGCGAAGAGAAAGAAGTAGTGGAAAAGATACAGACTGCGAAAGCTACGATCGAGAGCCTGAAGCTGGAAGCAGAACAAGCCGAACGCAATGGCGATTATGGCAAAGTAGCCGAGATACGATATGGCAAGATCAAAGAGCAGGAAAAACAAATCGCAACATTTACCGATCAATTGAACCAGCTTGGCGAAACCAACAGGCGATTGATGAAGGAAGAAGTAGATGCGGAAGATATTGCAGAAACCGTGGCCAAAGCAACCGGTATACCTGTTGCTAAAATGCTGCAGGGAGAAAGGGAAAAATTATTGCTGCTGGAAGATGAACTGCATCAAAGGGTAGTTGGGCAGGATGAGGCCATCAGTGCGGTAGCCGATGCCATCCGAAGGAGCCGCGCCGGATTACAGGATCCGAAAAAACCGATTGGTTCTTTCATCTTCCTGGGCACCACCGGCGTGGGTAAAACAGAGCTGGCCAAAGCTTTGGCGGAATACCTGTTCGATGATGAAAGCATGATGACCCGTATCGACATGAGTGAGTACCAGGAGAAACATACGGTGTCGCGACTGGTGGGCGCCCCTCCCGGTTATGTGGGATATGATGAAGGCGGACAGTTGACAGAAGCCGTGAGACGCAAACCGTATAGTGTGGTATTGCTGGATGAGATAGAAAAAGCACACCCCGATGTATGGAACATATTACTGCAGGTGCTCGACGATGGAAGACTTACCGATAACAAAGGCCGCGTGGTGAATTTCAAGAACACCATCGTCATCATGACCAGCAATATCGGCAGCCAGTTGATACAGAATGCCTTCGATGATGTAGACGAAAAAAATGTAGAAGAAGCTACCGATAAAGCGAAGGTTGAAGTCATGAACCTGCTGCGGCAAACCATACGTCCTGAATTCCTGAACCGGGTAGACGAGATCATCATGTTCCGCCCGTTGTTGAAAAAACAGATCATGGATATTGTACGCATCCAGCTGGAGGGCTTACGCAAACTGGTAGCCGCCAATGGAATAGAACTGGATTTCAGCGACTATTTACTGGAGTTCCTGGCTGAACAGGGATATGATCCGCAATTTGGTGCGAGGCCATTGAAAAGACTGATACAAAAACAGATCACCAATGCGCTCAGTAAAAAAATACTGGCCGGTGAAGTGGATAAAAATAAACGGGTACTGGTAGATGCATTTGATGGAGTAGTGGTATTCCGGAATGAAGAAGTGCATGAGGCTTAATATGTATCTTTAATAGATGGTTCAGTTTACTGCAACAATCGCGCAATTTGCGGCGCAGGGCGAAAAAACCGGGTGGACCTATATTGTTGTGCCGGCAGATGTGGCTGAGCAAATGAATCCCGGTGTGCGCAAGTCATACAGGGTTAAAGGCAAGCTCGACGCGCATCCTATTAAAAGTGTTGCGATCCTGCCCATGGGCGGGGGCGAGTTTATCATGCCTTTAAATGCTTCGATGCGCAGAGCCATCCATAAAAAGAAAGGCGCCATGGTAAAAGTGCAGTTGCAGATCGATCAGGCGCCGCTGGAATTACCGCCGGGTTTTATGGAATGCCTCGATGATGAGCCCAAAGCAAAGAAAGCTTTTGATGCCCTGAAACTTTCACACCGTAATTATTTCATCAAATGGATGGGCGGGGTGAAGGGCGAGGCCGCCAGGGCCAAGCGCATGGTCATGGTGATCAATGCACTGCTGAAAGGATATGGTTTTGCAGAAATGTTCCAGGAACAGAAAAAAGAAAGGGAAGGTTAGCAGCAAATGCGAAAAATATTTTGAACCCAAGGCAACACGATGGAAAGCAAGGGTATCTTTTTCATCAAACAACGATAAATGATGAAGGTCAGCCAGATACAGAACTTTAAAATAAATGTTAAAATGTGCTTAATCCTACGCTTTAACATGTTTTTGGCCAATCCTTTGCGGAGTGTTCTGAATCCTGTACCGCCTAGCGGTTATTATATATTAAAACCAATTTCCTGGATGGCGTAATGCTACTCTAAAAAAAACCAATTATGAAAGCTAAACATTTCCTCTACGGAGCCCTTATGGCTATTGCTGCCGCAATTACGGTAACGGCTTGTAAAAAGTCCGATTCGGCGCAGGCACCAGCCGGTAGTCAGCAAAATCTTACATTATACCTGACCGATGGTCCGGGATTTTTCGACAGTGTACTGGTGGATATCAAATCAGTGAAAGTACTGGTAGATACCAGCAGGAATACCCGCATGCACGACGACGATGACTGGGATGATGTAGGCGACCGTGAAGGACGCAACCCCCGGGCCAAAGATTCTTCCCTGGTATGGCAAAACCTGAATATTTCTGCCGGAATATATGATATCCTTCACCTGAGGAATGGATTGGATACGGTATTGGCTTCTACCAACATACCCAAAGGTGCTATCCGCCTCCTGAAAATTGAAATAGGTACCCATAACTCACTGGTGAAAAACCATATTACTTACCCATTGCTTTTACCCAGCAATTTTCCTGGATATGTGCTGATCAAATTGAGGGGTGATGAGCCTGAAGAATTTATGTCTGGTAAGGTTCGCTTATGGTTGGATTTTGATGTAAACCGTTCTGTTTACCAAGGTTACAACAATGAGTTCTATCTCCGTCCGCATTTCCGCTTCTTTGTTACACGTACCACTGCAAGCCTTTCAGGCAGGGTAACACCGATGGAAGCACAGCCTGTACTGACCCTGTTCAATGGAAAAGATACAGCCTATGCACTGCCCAACAGGGAAGGTTATTTCAAAATGCGTGGATTGAAAGACGGTTCTTATTCACTCTTTGTGAATGCATCCAATGGTTACAAGGATACTACGCTGACAAATATCAGCATAGCCGCACCGAACAATACTTCGGTAGGTACCATTGCACTGCATAAATAAAATACGTAAGGGTTTGTTACGGATAAGTAAGGGAGGCGCCATCAGGTGCCCCCCTTTTTTTGTTTGCGTACTTTCATGAAATGCAGCAATTTTGCGGCATCCTTCACTTCTTCCAACACCAGGTATATGGCAAACCCCCGCAAAGCAGCAATCGGTTTCATTTTTATTACCCTTTTAATCGACATAACAGGATTGGGCCTGATCATTCCCGTAATGCCCAAACTGATTGAGCAGTTATTGCACACCACCGAGATCAGTAAGGCATCCCAATATGGCGGATGGCTCACTTTTGCCTATGCCATCATGCAATTTCTTTTCGCCCCGGTACTGGGTAACCTGAGTGATAAATTCGGCCGCAGGCCCGTGCTGCTTTCTTCACTGCTGGGATTTGGGATCGATTACCTCTTCCTTTCTTTTGCACCTACCATCGGCTGGCTTTTTGTTGGCCGTATCATTGCAGGCATTACGGGCGCCAGCTTTACTACGGCTTCGGCTTATATAGCCGATATCAGTACCGCGGAAAACAGGGCGCAGAATTTTGGGATGATCGGAGCTGCATTCGGACTGGGCTTTATATTAGGACCCCTATTAGGTGGTTTGTTGGGGGAACTGGGACCAAGGGTGCCCTTCCTGGTGGCAGCCGGACTGGCGCTGCTCAATTTCTGCTATGGCTATTTTGTATTACCCGAATCATTGGCTATCGAACACCGGAGATCATTTGACTGGAAAAGAGCCAACCCGTTGGGTTCTTTGTTGCAGTTGAGAAAATATCCGGCAGTAGCCGGCTTGGTATCATCACTTGCATTGGTTTACCTGGCTTCTCATGCCGTACAAAGCAATTGGAGCTTTTTCAACATAGAAAAATTTCACTGGAGTCCTAAAATGATCGGGATATCATTGGGTATGGTGGGATTGTTGGTGGGGGTAGTACAGGGAGGACTTGTCCGTTTCATTAATCCCAAACTGGGAAATGAGAGAAGTATTTATATGGGATTAGGACTTTACGCACTGGGACTCCTGCTGTTTGCTTTTGCTTCGCAAAGCTGGATGATGTTCGTGTTCCTGGTACCTTATTGCCTGGGCGGTATTGCCGGCCCGGCATTGCAGGCCATTATATCGGGTCACGTGCCACCCAATGAACAGGGTGAACTACAAGGTGCACTCACCAGTATCATGAGCGCTACGGCCATTGTTGGTCCGCCTATGATGACCAATCTTTTTGCGCATTTCACAGCACCGGCTGCACCGGTTTATTTTCCCGGCGCCGCTTTCTTACTGGGCGCTGTATTCATGATGGGCAGCGCTATATGGTCTTATATCGTTTTAAAGCGGGAGCATTGATTGAATTGCTCAATGTGTTTTCGTTTTAAACCAGCTATCCCGGATCTTCTGCATGTTTTCTGTAACAGTTTGTCCTTTTTCTTCTATGGGGATGAGTGTAGGAAAAACCTGTTCTTTTAATGTAACAGAAACGCTCTTCTCCTGTTCGCGATGTTTATAGCGAACAGTGATGACATCATCTGGCTTTTTGTGCTGGAGGAAATCATTCATGTCGGTCACCGTTTTTACAGTGGTTCCGTCGAAACTGAGTAGCTCATCGTTGATGTCCAGTCCGGCTTCATACGCAGCAGTACCTTTGGTGGTATTCCTCGTAATAACCAGGCGCCCCTGACCATCGGGTAGTGCACTCACACCGAGAGCCGCTTTTCCTTCCGATGCATTCTTCAATTCGTATCCCGCTTTTGCCAGCAGAGTTGCATAGTCGATAGATTCATGCCCGCGGATGTATTGATCGAAGAAGGACGCAGCAAATGTTGCATCTGTTACAGATGCCAGTGCTTCCTGCATGGTAGCAATGGTATAAGGGATCTCTGTTTTGCCAAAACGCTTCCACATGGCCTGCATGAATGCGTCGATGGTTTTGTGATAATTTGTTTGCATTTCCAGGTCGAGCGCCAGCGCGATGGCAGCGCCATAATAATAATAAGTGGTGAACATGTTAGGGTAATTGGTCCTGTCTATCGATACGCCTGCATCTACGAAAACCGCGTGGTTGCTGGCCTGTATGGGAGAATAATACCGGGCGCCGGGTGTGTTCTGTTTGGCATTCACAAATGAGGCTAATGTTGCGATGTGCGTCTTCTGATCGCGCAAACCTGTACGCGCCAATATGAGTTCGCCATAATATTGCGTGAAACCTTCGGCACACCACAACTCATTGCTCATATTGCTTTTCTCAAAATTGAAAGGCTCCAGTGTTTTCGGACGGATGCGCTCAACATTCCAGTTGTGAAAATATTCATGTGAGATCACGCCTGTTAACCAATTGGGGTTAAAGCTGCCCATGGTTTGGGTAATCATCGTAGAGTTGCGGTGCTCCATACCATCGCCAAAAACATAAGGATTGGCGCTGATGATAAAAGTATAAGCGCCGTGATCGTACGGTGCATATTCACCAAAAACTTCTTTTGCTTCAGCAGTGATCTTTTTTGTTTTCTCTGCAAGCTCATCGATCTGCTGTTCAGTGGCATTTGCTTCAAGCGCTACTCGAATGGTATAGACCTTTCCATTTGTATTCGTCACTTTCCATTCCCTGAAATGCAAATCGCCGATCTTGGTGGGGCAATCCATAAAATATTGCAATCCGGGTGCAGTAAAATTGTTGGGCGCATCGGCAGGGAACAGTTGTGTAGCAATTACTCCTTTGTTCTCTTTGGGTATATCGAAGCTGATGCTAATGGGCGCATTGTCCTGTCCCTTCATCCACATGAAACAAGCCGGCATGTTCAGGTGAATGCTTTCCGGATCGATACCCGCATAAGTACCATCGGCATAATTGGCGTATAAGGTATAGGCAATGGTAACAGCGCCATCATGTTGCGGCACTTCATATACATCACCATCGATTCTCTTTACGATGAGGTTCTTGCCATTGTGATCGCGTGCCGTTACATCATATACGTTCTTGCCGAACTCATGCGTGGCATAACGGCCGGGAGAAGAACGGCTCATGTGGAAAACGGCAGGGCCGGAAGGAATATGACTGGCTGTTAGTTCAATATGTGCTTCATGGTGTACGGCATTCGGGAAAGACACTTGATAGTGCATTTGTTGGCCATAACTACTCAATGTAATCAGCAATAAGAGTGCGAGTGATATTTTTTTCATGAACGATGTTTGAGTGAATATTTGCAGAGATACTAAGTTAATCCGGTTTGGCTAATCAGATTTACCATTCATCAACCTGTTGATAATGAAGGTCTGTTGAGCTATTAGTGTAATAAAAACATATTTATTAGGACGAACAGGGGATTCCCCTTACCTTTGCACCTTATTATTTATTTACAATTTACACATGGACACACAAATTCAAGGAACAGTAAAGTTCTTTAACGAAGAAAAAGGTTATGGATTCATCAAGCACGACGACTCTAGTAAAGAGACTTTTGTGCATGCCAATGGTTTGATCGATCAGATCGAAGCCAATGACAAGGTGATTTTTGATGTACAAGACGGACGTAAAGGTCCCAACGCAGTTAACGTAAAACGCCTAGATTAATATCTTCTTTGTTAACGCATAACAGGCTGTCTTTTTATAAGGCAGCCTGTTTTTTATTGCTCAAAATAAACAAGGCTTCCACCTACCCAGGTTTTGTCTTTATTATAGCGAACGCCGATCATTTTCCCTTTACTCAGTCGCGCCAGGTTATTCACAGGTATAGGTCTCGCAGTACCGTCTTTCCAGAAATAAAAAATGCGTATCTCTGCTTTGGCAGCATCATTATCGGGCGTTTGGATCACGTTCGCATATTTTACTTTGCGCTGTAGTATCCAGTTCTCCCGATCTTTCACCCCTTCTATATCGGCCTGTGTAACATCAATCACCACACCTTGTCCCGCAAAAGAAAACAAAGGCTTTAATACATAATCTTCCAGGTTAGCGGGTATGCTATGCAAATCGCTCAGGAAAGTGGCGGGCGGTACATAAGGGTGTTGAATGAAGGGCAATGAATGTTTGCTGATGCGGTAAAACCAATTGGGGTGAGGCACCCATTCTACATCGAGGTCCTGGAACAACAGTTTACCCTTCTCCTGTATTTCGGCTGATTGTTGTTGCAGTTCATCGAAAATGATGCGGTTATAGATGCGTTTCACGGGCATCTTTTTCCCGTCTTTTTCATAAAACAAACGGCGCCCTTCCTGTTGCAGTTCGGTAAGGCATACGATGGGAATACCGGTATAATCGGCAGTACAATAAAAATCGATCCTTGTTTTTTGTTGATGGGGCAATATTTCCAGCAGGATCACTTCTTCCGGTGCGTGCTTGCCCAGGATCACTTCCCTGAGCAGTTGCAGATAAGTATCACGTGTAAGTCCGTTGAGATAAGTACTGTACTGATCGGGTATGTGGAAATGACGCCGGCAGCAATCGTCCTGCCATACCTGGTATCCGAAAAGGGTGGGAAAGCCCTGCATTTCTATCAGTTGCGGTTCAAGATCACCCGATTCATTTTCACAGATACCAAAATCAAAAGCAATGAACTGACTGAAACTGGGTTCATTGGGTACATGCAACCCTGTAGGAATAGCATGAGCACTTCGTGCCGGAAAATCGGGCTGTGTAATCACATCTACAATACTTTCGCAAGCAGAGAGAATTTTTTCTTTGAAAGACCTATCGATGAATACGGGTGTTTCCGCTACCCTGAATTCAATAGCGCCAGGATGCAGGCTATTGAGCTCGTTGAGATATTGCTGATAGGTTGTTTCGGTAAATGCCTGGTTGTATTGTTGCCTGATAGAAGGAACCATCACGTTTTGTTTAGCTGTTACCCAAAGTAAAGAATCCTTTTTACCTTTTCCTATATTTGCCCACTTAATTCACAGCGGATGTCACCAGTCATGCAGCAATTAGAAGAAACAGCAGCATTCATCAGGCAAAAGGTCGATGCAACATCTTCGATCGGGATCATATTGGGCAGTGGCCTGGGTAATCTCTCGCAGGAGATCAAGGTTGAGTATGAAATTCCTTACCATGAAATTCCTCATTTCCCTGTGAGTACGGTAGAAGGTCATAAAGGACGCTTGCTTTTTGGAGAACTGGGTGGCCGCAAAGTATGGGTGATGGCCGGACGCTTTCATTATTACGAAGGATATACGGCGCAACAAGTGGCCTATCCTGTAAGGGTGATGCGACTGTTGGGCGTGGAGACCCTGCTTTTATCCAATGCAGCCGGAGGGGTGCAACCGGGTTTTAAAGTAGGAGACCTCATGATCATCAACGACCATATCAGCCTGTTCACTGCCAATCCGCTTGTTGGCAGAAATGTAGACGAATTGGGAACCCGTTTTCCCGATATGAGTGAACCCTACAGCAAAGAACTCATCGAGAAAGTGAAAGCTATTGCTGCATCGCATCATATTCCGTTGAAACAAGGCGTTTACCTGGGTGTAACAGGCCCTACTTTCGAAACAAGGGCCGAATACAAGCTCATTCGTACCGTAGGGGGCGATGCCGTGGGAATGAGTACCGTACAGGAAACGATCGCAGCTGTCCATTGCGGTATGAAAGTGTTTGCCATGAGCGTGATCACCGACCTGGGCATACGTGAAGAGGATAATGTGATCACACATGAAGAGGTGCTCCAGGCGGCCAAAGAAGCTGAACCCAAGCTCACCTTCTTGTTTAAGGAATTGATAAAATCGTTATAAGCCGGTATTATACCTTTATTTTGCAGGATATTATCGTAAGCTCGGCCAATGGTACAAAGGCTATTGATCATCATATTACTCCTTGGCAGCGTTTCCCTGCGGGCACAACAAATACCGCTGCGCCAGTATGGTCAGCAGGGTACAGGCGGCAGTAACGTCACTTATGATAACCAGGGAAGGCCCATCAGGAAAAGCAAAGGGAGCGACTCGCTACAGCACCGCGACCGGTATGCAGATTCCATCACCATTTATTATCGCTATTACGATTCCACCCGCAACCGCATCATCGATTCTTCCATCAACGATTTTACCATCCGCTTCCCCCTGCCTTATTACTATCACACATTGGGAAACTATGGAACAGCAGCACAGTCAATGTTGTTCAACCCTTATATGAAGCCCGGCTTCGACGCAGGTTTTCACCAGTACGATATATATGCGTACACGGTAGAGAATACCCGGTTTTACCAGACCACCCGGCCTTATACCGAGCTGGCATATTTGCTGGGCAGTAAGGCAGAGCAATTGGTGAACCTGTCGCATACACAGAACAGGAAAAGCAATTTTAATTTTTCTTTTGAATACCGTTTCAGTAACGAGCCTGGAGTCTTGAAAACACAGAATGCCAGTCACAATAATATCCGCTTCACCGCACATTATCAAACGCGCAATAAGAAGTACGAATACTTCCTCATTTATATTTCTAATAAAGCGGCGTCTTCAGAGAACGGAGGACTGCGTGATGTGAAGAAGCTCGACAGTCTTGCATTGAATGATCCGTATGAATTGGAAACGAGGTTGGGTATTGCAGGAGCTGCTACGCGCAATCCTTTCAACACCAGCGTAGTTACGGGAAATATTTATAAAAATACCACGTTGCTTTTCCGGCATCATTTCGACCTGGGTAAGAAAGATTCGCTGGTAACGGATTCTGTTACGTATAAATTATTTTACCCTCGATTGAGGGTCGAGCATACGTTGAACTACACTACGAGCAGCTATGAATTCCTCGACCAGAATGCCGATTCAACCACTTATCGCAAATATTTCAATATACGGCTTCCGAAAAGTGGTGTAGTTATCGATATCAAGGACCAATGGAAAAGTCTCATCAATGAGTTCAGCCTGCTTTCATTCCCGGATAAGAACAACCAGAGCCAGTACCTGAAGGCAGGGATCGCTTTACAGAACCTTCGGGGAACATTCGACACCATTACCACACGGAGCTATTACAATGTATATGCAACCGGCGAATATCGTAACCGCACGCGTAACCAGGTATGGGATATAGAAGCCAATGGACAGCTATACCTGAATGGCTTCAATGCGGGTGATTATGCGGCTTTCGTAAGCATGAAAAGATCGCTGGGTAAAAAACTGGGCTATTTCAATATTGGTTTTCAGAACGTGAATCGCTCACCTTCTTTTCTCGTTACCGATACGGTTAGTCATTTTTGGGTGGCGAACAGAGGCCATTTCAATAAAGAGAATGTGATCAGGCTTTTTGCACAGTATGAAAATCCCAGGAGTGCATTAAGGCTGGGCGCTGAATATTTTGCAGTAACCAATTACCTGTATTTCGACAGTTTCATGCTGGCCCGGCAGGAACCGGCCTTGTTCAATGTGCTGCACCTGAGCCTGGAGAAAAGGATCAGGCTGAGCAGGCACTGGAACTGGTACACAGAAGTGCATCTGCAGCAAACTACGGGACAGCCGCCTGTTAACCTGCCATTGATACTTACCCGGAACCGGATTGCTTTTGAAGGAAATTTTTATACCAATCTCTTTCTCTCAACCGGATTGGAACTGCGTTACAACACACCATACAAAGCCGATAATTATTCACCGTTCATCGGGCAGTATTTTTACCAGCGTACAGAAAGCATCAGTAACCGGCTCGATATCAATGCGTTCCTGCATTTCCGAATTAAAAGCTTCAAAGGATTTGTACGACTGGAGAACCTGAATACCCTAAACCTGGAAAAGGGGTTTCAATTCAGCAAACTTAATTTTGTTTCAGGGGTGTACCCCAATACCGGCCTGTGGACACGCGTAGGTATCTGGTGGAATTTTGTGAATTAAATAGCCACATCATAAAGCGATGCCAGCCTGTCGATAACAGATTCCACTACGGCATCCGGGCAACTTGCTCCACTGGTCATGAGGATGCGAAGGGGCTCTTTATCGGGCAGGTAGCCGGTTACGGTAAATTGTTCTTTGGTTCGCCAGTTGCGGTTGAGTAGGGTTTCTTTACTGATCAGTTTCTCGGCCGCATCAATGAAGTAAGTGGGTAAAACGGCTTCACAAAGTTCTACCAGGTGCGATGTATTGCTGCTGTTGTAACCGCCAATGACAATGGCCAGATCAGCAGGTGTTTCGAGCATACCTTGTACGGCTGTCTGGTTATCATTGGTGGCGTAACACAAAGTATCGCGCGTGTCGGCAAACCTTTCGGCAATGTTGGCGGCAGTAAGCTGGTATTTTTTTATGTACACTGATTTCAGGTAATCGGAAATAGCCTGTGTATCGCTGGCCAACTGGGTGGTTTGATTGACTACACCTATGCGCTGCATGTCCTTTTCTATATCGAACCCTTGCGAATAACGGCCCCTGAACGCTTCATAGAATTGTGCAGCCGGCTGTTCTCCCGTGATATACTTCGATAACTCCACCGCCTCAGTCATATCGTTGACCACAACGGTGGGCGTATGATGCGATGCGTGCGAAAAAGTGGCGCGCGTTTCTTCGTGCTGGGGCTTGCCATGCACTACAATGCTGTATCCTTTCTTTGCGATCTGTTCGCTGCGGTTCCATACTTTTTCTACAAACGGACAGGTAGTATTGTAATGTTCCGTGGGAATGCCTTTTTCCCTTAACATGGCTTCGATCTGCAAGGTGGTTCCGAAAGCGGGTATGATCACTACGTCATCGGCGGTGAGCGTTTCAAAAGGGATCAGTTGTTTGCCATAGGTATCCTGTAAAAATTGTACACCCTGCTGTTGCAGGTCCTCATTGACCTTGGGATTGTGGATCATTTCGCTCAGCAGGAAAATGCGTTTGCCAGGATTTTCTTCGATGGTACGGAAAGCAATTTCAATGGCGTTCTCTACTCCATAACAGAAGCCGAAATGCCTGGCCAGGTATATCTGAATAGGACCAAGATCGAGGAGGGTGGGGGTAAAATCTTTTTTCAGCTTATCCTGCTCTTTCCTGCGGTTCTTGATATCACTGATCAGGCCACTTCTGTAGCCGGTAGGAACATTGAATTGCTTCATGCGGCAAAGGTAGGCATTCGGCTTTTATGTACCTTCATGAGGCAAATGAATCGCATCGACAGACTCTTCAGCATACTTACCTTTCTGCAATCGCGCAAATATGTGCCGGCAGAAAAGATCGCGGACAAATTCGATATCAGTGTCCGTACCGTTTACCGCGACATCAAAGCGTTGGGCGAATCGGGTATTCCTATCAGTTTTGAACCGCAGCGGGGATATTTTGTGGTGCAGGGGTATTTTTTGCCGCCGGTAGCATTCAGTAATGAAGAAGCCAATGCCTTGTTGCTGACCGAAGTACTGGTACATGGTTTTACCGATAAATCGATCAGGGATCATTATACCACTGCATTGAATAAAGTAAAAACAGTGTTGCGTTCCGCTCAGAAAGACGGAGTAGAGGCTTTGGCCGATAATATCCGGTTGCAGTTGCCCCAGCGCCTCAACAACGATTCCGAATACCTTTCTATTTTGCAAACGGCCATTGCCAATAAAAGCAGGGTAAAGCTGGAGTATACGAGCAGTAAAGAAGAAACGAGTATCAGGGAAGTAGAGCCGATTGGACTCATATATTACGCTTTCAGTTGGCATCTCATTGCCTGGTGCCATTTGCGCCAGGATTACCGCGATTTTAAAGTGCAGCGTATTGTACAACTGCAGGATACCGGTGCTGCATTCAGTATAAAAGAACATATTCCGTTAGGAGAGTTCATGAAGCAATTGCCGGTTGATTTTTAATTTTTTTTAGCGTGCATTTTCGACTGCCATAGGGCTGTCAGTGGGGCCTGTTTACTTTGTACTATCAAACAAAAACATGCACTATGACATTCATCGAATCGCTCCAGGCAGAACTGGAAAAAGAAGCAATCACTACCCGCAAAATGCTGGCCCTTGTTCCGGCAGACAAATTTGAGTGGCAACCTCATCCCAAAAGCATGACCCTGAAACGTTTAGCAACCCATGTTGCAGAATTGCCCAGCTGGGTTGAAATGGTATTGACCACCAAGGAACTGGATTTTGCCAACAATGCCTATGCTCCAAGAGTCGTCGATAATACACAGGATTTATTAGGTTACTTCGACGAATCACTGGAGAAAGCAAGAAAATCGCTGTGGAAAGCCATGGATGCGGATCTATTGCCTAACTGGACCCTGCGCAACGGCGAACAGGTTTATTCTGTAGACCCTAAACACGATGTGATACGTATGGCTTATTCGCAAACCATCCACCACCGCGCGCAACTGGGCGTATTCCTTCGCTTACTCGATGTACCCATCCCCGGCAGCTACGGACCGAGCGCTGATGATCATTCTTTTTGAATTAGATAATTTGACAATTAGCCAATTCGACAATACATGAAATGAAGGCCAACGAAGCAAAGTCTACAATAAGAAGAGGCTGTCTCAAAAGGGCAGCCTCTTTTTATTTTTAAGGGTGGGTTTGTGCACAATGGAGGTGAATAAAAAGATATAGGTTATCATACAATA
>NZ_FNNO01000034.1:0-2017 GCF_900106985.1 Hydrobacter penzbergensis
TGCAAAATTTCAATAAGCAAATGTATTACTACCAGGCACAGGTAGCAGAATACAAGAAGATGATGAACGACCCGGATAAAATGGCCGAAAAGCTATTATCAGTAGTGAGAAACACCCCTGCTTTCAAAGATTTCATGAGTAAAAATAGTTTGCTGGCCCAACTGTTCCCGATGCCGGGAAGCTATGGGGATCCCACCCTGGCATTGAGCGGACTACAAACCCGGACCAGCGTGCAACAACAATTAACCCAACAGCTTAGCGCCGCAGGAGGAAGTAACCCGCAACAATACCTGCAACAGCAGGTACAGCAGGCCCAGTCTGAGCTGAACGGATTAAAAGATAAGATCAACAAGGCCGGTGGACAAAGCAGCAGCGACCTGGAGATGCCGGATTTTAAACCGAACAACCAGAAGACGAAAACTTTCTGGAAGCGGATAGAATACGGGTTGAACATACAATCCCAAAAAACGAACAGCCTGCTGCCAGTTACCAGTGACCTTGCCTTAACAGCAGGATACAAACTGAATGATAAAGCTACGGTAGGAGTGGGTGCAGGATATAAGATGGGATGGGGTAAAAATATCAGCAATATAAGAATCACGGGTGAGGGTGTTTCGTTGAGAAGCTACCTGGATGTGAAATACAAAGGCAGTATCTGGATAACAGGAGGCTATGAACTCAATTACCAGCAGTCTTTTTCCAAGATCGAGCAATTGAAGAACCTGGATGCCTGGCAAAGAAGCGGTTTGGTGGGACTGACCAAGAAGTACCGGATAGGTAAGAAGAAAGGCAACCTGCAGTTGTTGTGGGATTTTTTGAGCTACAGCCAGGTGCCTCAGACACAACCATTAAAGTTCAGAATCGGGTATCTGCTATAATAAACCATTGACTAGATGAAAACTGTTTTTAAGACCTATTTATTGATCGCCGCGTTTTTTTTACTCTGTTCAACACTGAGTGCGCAGACCAACCAGCCCTCTACTACCCAGGCAAAAGTAGGGAGCGCTGTGTCGTCGGTATATCTGCCGGCAGCATACCCCGCTGGCATACCACTCAATTACATCAATACCTGGCAACCCAGGATACCGTTCACCGACACTGCCTTGGTGAGAGGGAACAGCAATGTAACACAGGTGAATAAAAATACCCAGTATATCGACGGCCTGGGAAGGGTAATACAATCGGTTAACTGGAAGGCTTCTCCAACGCAGAACGATCTGGTAGCTCCAACTATTTACGATGCCTTTGGCCGTGAGCAATACCATTTTTTGCCTTACGCCTCTCAGGGAACAGACGGTTCTTTTAAAACAAATCCTTTTGGGGAGCAGGGTTCTTTTTATGGTACCACTTATCCTGCACAACAAGCTGCTTATAGTGGCGAGTCGGTATATTATGGGAAGACCAATTACGAAGCTTCTCCGCTGAACCGGGTGGTGAAAACTTTTGCACCAGGTAATAATTGGGCGGGATCGGAAGGCAGCGCTACAGAACATGCCGCAAAGCAGCAATACCTGGTAAGCACGACCGGCGACTCTGTACAGGTATGGAACATAACCAATAATGTGCTTACCTATGCCAACAATGATGTCAGCACCAATATCCCTGTTGCGGCAGGTATATATGGTGCAGGGCAGTTGTATAAAAATGTTACGATAGATGAACAGGGTAATAATGTTGTTGAATACAAGGACAAAGACGGACGTGTTGTTTTAAAGAAAGTGCAGATCACGGCCGCCCCCGGCACAGCACACGTAGGATGGCTCTGCACTTATTATGTATATGATGCCATAGGGAATCTGCGTTTTGTAATCCCACCCAAAGCTGTTGCCACTTTATTAAGCAACGCTACCTGGGATCTTACCATCAGTACAGGCAGCCTGATCAATGAACTTTGTTTTCGCTATGAGTATGATGGTCGAAACCGGATGATTGCCAAGAAAGTGCCGGGTGCAGGCTGGGTATACATGATCTATGATAAAAGAGACCGGCTGGTATTTACCCAGGACGCTAATATGGG
>NZ_FNNO01000024.1:0-34016 GCF_900106985.1 Hydrobacter penzbergensis
GCTGTCAGATTACCCAGTGTTCCCACACTGGTGATGTTCGGTTGAGCGGCTGTGGTCAATGTACCACTAATGTTGGTGGCTGTCAATGTACCCACCCCGCTTAAGTTTGTGATATTGGCCGTAGTGATCGTCGCTTTCGTCGCTGTCAGATTACCCAAGGTACCCACACTGGTGATATTGGGTTGAGCAGCTGTGGTCAGTGTACCACTGATATTGGTGGCTGTCAATGTACCCACTCCGCTTAAGTTCGTGATATTGGCAGTAGTGATCGTGGCATTCGTCGCTGTCAGATTACCCAGTGTTCCCACGCTGGTGATGTTCGGTTGAGCAGCTGTTGTCAATGTACCACTAATGTTTGTTGCTGTCAATGTACCCACTCCACTTAAGTTCGTGATATTGGCAGTAGTGATCGTGGCATTCGTCGCTGTCAGATTACCCAAGGTACCCACACTGGTAATGTTCGGTTGAGCAGCTGTGGTCAGTGTACCACTAATGTTGGTGGCTGTCAATGTACCCACTCCACTTAAGTTCGTGATATTGGCCGTAGTGATCGTGGCATTCGTCGCTGTCAGATTACCCAAGGTACCTACACTGGTAATATTGGGCTGAGCAGCTGTAGTCAATGTACCGCTGATGTTGGTGGCTGTCAATGTACCCACCCCGCTTAAGTTCGTGATATTGGCCGTAGTGATCGTCGCTTTCGTCGCTGTCAGATTACCCAGTGTACCTACACTGGTAATATTGGGTTGAGCAGCTGTAGTCAATGTACCACTGATATTCGTTGCAGTAAGCGTATTTAATCCACTCAGGTTCGTGATACTTGCATTGGTCGCCGTCAAATTACCCAGTGTACCCACACTGGTGATGTTCGGTTGAGCGGCTGTGGTCAATGTACCACTGATATTGGTGGCTGTCAATGTACCCACTCCACTTAAGTTCGTGATATTGGCCGTAGTGATCGTCGCTTTCGTCGCTGTCAGATTACCCAGTGTTCCCACACTGGTGATATTCGGTTGAGCAGCTGTGGTCAATGTACCACTAATGTTGGTGGCTGTCAATGTACCCACCCCGCTTAAGTTCGTGATATTGGCGGTAGTGATCGTGGCATTCGTCGCTGTCAGATTACCCAGTGTACCTACACTGGTAATGTTCGGTTGGGCAGCTGTAGTCAATGTACCACTGATGTTTGTTGCTGTTAACGTATTTAATCCACTCAGATTCGTAATGCTCGCATTGGTCGCTGTCAGATTACCCAGTATTCCCACACTGGTGATGTTCGGTTGAGCGGCTGTGGTCAGTGTACCGCTGATGTTGGTGGCTGTCAATGTATTTAATCCACTCAGGTTCGTGATACTTGCATTGGTCGCTGTCAGATTACCCAGTGTTCCCACGCTGGTGATATTGGGTTGAGCGGCTGTGGTCAATGTACCACTGATGTTGGTGGCTGTCAATGTACCCACTCCACTTAAGTTCGTGATATTGGCCGTAGTGATCGTGGCATTCGTCGCTGTCAGATTACCCAGTGTTCCCACACTGGTGATGTTCGGTTGAGCGGCTGTTGTTAGTGTACCGCTGATATTGGTGGCTGTCAATGTATTTAATCCACTCAGGTTCGTAATGCTCGCATTCGTCGCTGTCAGATTACCCAGTGTTCCCACACTGGTAATATTCGGTTGGGCAGCTGTGGTCAGTGTACCGCTGATGTTGGTGGCTGTCAATGTATTTAATCCACTCAGGTTCGTAATGCTTGCGTTCGTCGCTGTCAGATTACCCAGTGTTCCCACACTGGTGATGTTCGGTTGAGCAGCTGTGGTCAGTGTACCACTGATATTGGTGGCTGTCAATGTATTTAATCCACTCAGATTCGTAATGCTCGCATTGGTTGCTGTCAGATTACCCAAGGTACCCACGCTGGTGATGTTCGGTTGAGCGGCTGTCATCAGTGTACCACTGATGTTGGTGGCTGTCAATGTACCCACCCCGCTTAAGTTCGTGATATTGGCGGTAGTGATCGTGGCATTCGTCGCTGTCAGATTACCCAGTGTACCTACACTGGTAATATTGGGCTGGGCAGCTGTAGTCAATGTACCACTGATGTTCGTTGCTGTTAACGTATTTAATCCACTCAGATTCGTAATGCTCGCATTCGTCGCTGTCAGATTACCCAAGGTACCCACACTGGTAATATTCGGTTGGGCAGCTGTGGTCAGTGTACCGCTGATGTTGGTGGCTGTCAATGTATTTAATCCACTCAGGTTCGTAATGCTTGCGTTCGTCGCTGTCAGATTACCCAGTGTTCCCACACTGGTGATGTTCGGTTGAGCAGCTGTGGTCAGTGTACCACTGATATTGGTGGCTGTCAATGTATTTAATCCACTCAGATTCGTAATGCTCGCATTGGTTGCTGTCAGATTACCCAGTGTACCCACGCTGGTGATGTTCGGTTGAGCGGCTGTCATCAGTGTACCACTGATGTTGGTGGCTGTCAATGTACCCACTCCGCTTAAGTTCGTGATATTGGCCGTAGTAATCGTGGCACTCGTCGCTGTTAGATTACCCAGTGTACCTACACTGGTAATATTGGGTTGAGCAGCTGTAGTCAATGTACCACTGATATTCGTTGCAGTAAGCGTATTTAATCCACTCAGGTTCGTGATACTTGCATTGGTCGCTGTCAGATTACCCAGTGTTCCCACACTGGTAATATTCGGTTGAGCGGCTGTGGTCAGTGTACCGCTGATATTGGTGGCTGTCAATGTATTTAATCCACTCAGGTTCGTAATGCTCGCGTTCGTCGCTGTTAGATTACCCAGTGTACCCACACTGGTAATGTTCGGTTGAGCGGCTGTAGTCAATGTACCACTGATATTCGTTGCAGTAAGCGTATTTAATCCACTCAGGTTCGTGATACTTGCGTTCGTCGCTGTCAGATTACCCAGTGTTCCCACACTGGTGATATTGGGCTGAGCGGCTGTAGTCAATGTACCACTAATGTTTGTTGCTGTCAATGTACCCACTCCGCTTAAGTTCGTGATATTGGCAGTAGTGATCGTGGCATTCGTCGCTGTCAGATTACCCAAGGTACCCACACTGGTGATATTGGGTTGAGCGGCTGTGGTCAATGTACCGCTGATGTTTGTGGCTGTTAACGTATTTAACCCACTCAGATTCGTAATGCTCGCGTTCGTCGCTGTCAGATTACCCAGTGTACCTACACTGGTGATATTGGGCTGAGCGGCTGTAGTCAATGTACCACTAATGTTAGTTGCAGTAAGGGTGCTCAGACCACTCAGGTTTGTGATATTGGCCGTAGTGATCGTCGCATTGGTTGCTGTCAGATTACCCAGTGTTCCCACACTGGTAATATTGGGCTGAGCAGCTGTAGTCAATGTACCACTGATGTTGGTGGCTGTCAATGTATTTAATCCACTCAGATTCGTAATGCTCGCATTCGTCGCTGTCAGATTACCCAGTGTTCCCACACTGGTAATATTCGGTTGGGCAGCTGTGGTCAGTGTACCACTGATGTTCGTTGCAGTAAGGGTGCTCAGACCACTCAGGTTTGTGATGCTCGCATTGGTCGCTGTCAGATTACCCAAGGTACCTACACTGGTAATATTGGGCTGAGCAGCTGTGGTCAGTGTACCACTGATGTTCGTTGCAGTAAGGGTGCTCAGACCACTCAGGTTTGTGATGCTCGCATTGGTCGCTGTCAGATTACCCAAGGTACCCACACTGGTGATATTCGGTTGAGCAGTTGTGGTCAATGTACCACTAATGTTAGTTGCAGTAAGGGTGCTTAGACCACTCAGGTTTGTGATACTTGCATTGGTCGCCGTCAAATTACCCAGTGTACCCACACTGGTGATGTTCGGTTGAGCGGCTGTGGTCAATGTACCACTGATATTGGTGGCTGTCAATGTACCCACTCCACTTAAGTTCGTGATATTGGCGGTAGTGATCGTGGCATTCGTCGCTGTCAGATTACCCAGTGTTCCCACACTGGTGATATTCGGTTGAGCAGCTGTGGTCAATGTACCACTAATGTTGGTGGCTGTCAATGTACCCACCCCGCTTAAGTTCGTGATATTGGCGGTAGTGATCGTGGCATTCGTCGCTGTCAGATTACCCAAGGTACCCACACTGGTGATATTGGGCTGAGCGGCTGTGGTCAGTGTACCACTGATGTTGGTGGCTGTCAATGTACCCACTCCGCTTAAGTTCGTGATATTGGCAGTAGTGATCGTGGCATTCGTCGCTGTCAGATTACCCAGTGTTCCTACACTGGTGATATTCGGTTGAGCAGCTGTGGTCAGTGTACCACTGATGTTGGTGGCTGTCAATGTACCCACCCCGCTTAAGTTCGTGATATTGGCAGTAGTGATCGTGGCATTCGTCGCTGTCAGATTACCCAGTGTTCCTACACTGGTGATATTGGGTTGGGCGGCTGTAGTCAATGTACCACTGATATTTGTTGCAGTAAGCGTATTTAATCCACTTAGGTTCGTGATATTGGCAGTAGTAATCGTCGCATTGGTTGCTGTCAGATTACCCAGTGTACCTACACTGGTGATATTCGGTTGAGCGGCTGTAGTCAATGTACCACTGATGTTGGTGGCTGTCAATGTACCCACTCCGCTTAAGTTCGTGATATTGGCCGTAGTAATCGTCGCATTGGTCGCTGTCAGATTACCCAAGGTACCCACACTGGTAATGTTCGGTTGAGCGGCTGTAGTCAATGTACCACTGATGTTGGTGGCTGTTAACGTATTTAATCCACTCAGATTCGTAATGCTCGCGTTCGTCGCTGTCAGATTACCCAGTGTTCCCACACTGGTGATATTCGGTTGAGCAGCTGTGGTCAGTGTACCGCTGATATTGGTGGCTGTTAACGTATTTAATCCACTCAGATTCGTAATGCTCGCATTCGTCGCTGTCAGATTACCCAAGGTACCTACACTGGTAATATTGGGCTGAGCAGCTGTCGTCAGTGTACCACTGATGTTGGTGGCTGTCAATGTACCCACTCCACTTAAGTTCGTGATATTGGCGGTAGTGATCGTGGCATTCGTCGCTGTCAGATTACCCAGTGTACCTACACTGGTAATATTGGGTTGAGCAGCTGTCGTCAATGTACCACTGATATTCGTTGCAGTAAGCGTATTTAATCCACTCAGGTTCGTGATACTTGCATTGGTCGCCGTCAAATTACCCAAGGTACCCACACTGGTGATGTTCGGTTGAGCGGCTGTGGTCAATGTACCACTAATGTTGGTGGCTGTCAATGTACCCACTCCACTTAAGTTCGTGATATTGGCGGTAGTGATCGTGGCATTCGTCGCTGTCAGATTACCCAGTGTTCCCACACTGGTAATATTCGGTTGAGCGGCTGTTGTCAGTGTACCGCTGATATTGGTGGCTGTCAATGTATTTAATCCACTCAGGTTCGTAATGCTCGCGTTCGTCGCTGTTAGATTACCCAGTGTACCCACACTGGTAATGTTCGGTTGAGCGGCTGTAGTCAATGTACCACTGATATTCGTTGCAGTAAGCGTATTTAATCCACTCAGGTTCGTGATACTTGCGTTCGTCGCTGTCAGATTACCCAGTGTTCCCACACTGGTGATATTGGGTTGGGCGGCTGTGGTCAATGTACCACTAATGTTAGTTGCAGTAAGGGTGCTTAGACCACTCAGGTTTGTGATGCTCGCATTGGTCGCTGTCAGATTACCCAGTGTTCCTACACTGGTGATATTGGGCTGAGCAGCTGTGGTCAATGTACCACTGATATTGGTGGCTGTCAATGTATTTAATCCACTCAGGTTCGTAATGCTCGCGTTCGTCGCTGTTAGATTACCCAAGGTACCCACACTGGTAATATTGGGTTGAGCGGCTGTAGTCAATGTACCACTGATGTTTGTTGCAGTAAGCGTATTTAATCCACTTAGGTTCGTGATATTGGCAGTAGTGATCGTCGCATTGGTTGCTGTCAGATTACCCAGTGTACCTACACTGGTAATGTTCGGTTGAGCAGCTGTAGTCAATGTACCACTGATGTTGGTGGCTGTCAATGTATTTAATCCGCTCAGATTCGTAATGCTCGCATTGGTCGCTGTCAGATTACCCAGTGTACCCACACTGGTGATGTTCGGTTGAGCGGCTGTAGTCAATGTACCACTAATGTTTGTTGCTGTCAATGTACCCACTCCGCTTAAGTTCGTGATATTGGCAGTAGTGATCGTGGCATTCGTCGCTGTCAGATTACCCAAGGTACCCACACTGGTGATATTGGGTTGAGCGGCTGTCGTCAGTGTACCACTGATGTTGGTGGCTGTCAATGTACCCACTCCACTTAAGTTCGTGATATTGGCGGTAGTGATCGTCGCATTGGTTGCTGTCAGATTACCCAAGGTACCTACACTGGTAATGTTCGGCTGAGCGGCTGTAGTCAATGTACCACTGATGTTGGTGGCTGTCAATGTATTTAATCCACTCAGATTCGTAATGCTCGCATTCGTCGCTGTCAGATTACCCAAGGTACCCACACTGGTAATATTCGGTTGAGCGGCTGTAGTCAATGTACCACTAATGTTAGTTGCAGTAAGGGTGCTCAGACCACTCAGGTTTGTAATGCTCGCATTCGTCGCTGTCAGATTACCCAGTGTTCCTACACTGGTGATGTTCGGTTGAGCGGCTGTAGTCAATGTACCACTGATGTTGGTGGCTGTCAATGTACCCACTCCACTTAAGTTCGTGATATTGGCGGTAGTGATCGTCGCATTCGTCGCTGTCAGATTACCCAGTGTTCCCACACTGGTGATATTGGGTTGAGCAGCTGTGGTCAGTGTACCACTGATGTTCGTTGCAGTAAGGGTGCTCAGACCATTCAGGTTTGTGATGGTCGCATTCGTCGCTGTCAGATTACCCAGTGTTCCCACACTGGTAATATTGGGTTGAGCGGCTGTGGTCAGTGTACCACTAATGTTAGTTGCAGTAAGGGTGCTCAGACCACTCAGGTTTGTGATGTTGGCAGTAGTGATCGTGGCATTCGTCGCTGTCAGATTACCCAGTGTACCCACAGTGGTGATGTTCGGTTGAGCAGCTGTGGTCAATGTACCATTTACTGAACCAGCATTAATTACTCCAGTTACTGTTAGATTATTCAATTTAATAATAGTCGAAGGCACCCATAATTGAGTAGTATCATTCCACATCATCACCTGACCAGCGGAAGGATTTGCCGAAGCAATATTTTTTCCCATCAATTTATTAGCGTTCCACAACGCAACCGTATTAGCAGCAGCAATAGTAATATTATTGCCGGTTTTCGATAAAGTGATGGTATTCGTAGTATCCCCTGCAATAGTAATACTTCCTATTCTCCCATTGATAGCAGTCACACCCTGATTGGTTAAACCAAAGGGTTGCCATATACCAGCCTGACAAGCATAAAATTGGTTATCCGAATTACTGTAAATCAGCATACCATTCACACGATTGGCAATGGCGGAAGTATCGGATACTCTAGGGAGCAATAAGGCCTTATTCGTGGCGTCTATTTGCAGTGCGACACTGTTATTCAGAAAAGCATAGGTGCCTATGGTAATGCCCCCAGCCTGGAGAATATTGAACCCTCGCATATGCAAGGTATCCGTTGCAGTATGGTTACCCAGGTTATCGCCAAAACGCTGGGCATGGGATGTTGCTGCTATGAATGTAAAAGCCAGCAAGGGTGCGAAGCCGGCAATTTTGTGTAAATTTCTTCTCATAACATTATCTTTTAATCCAACCAATTCATCCTGCCTAACACTATCTCTTATCTTTTATTTTATAACAACGATCTTATACTGACTACTCAATACCGATACCACATTATTCGTATAATTAGCCAATCGCACCGCGACTGTATCGCGATTACTTACCCATGAACTGTAGATCGACCAATTGGTGTAATCATCGTCGGGAGTTACGAGGATAGGGTCACCTTTCTTAACTCCCGGAATAAACACTTTTACCAACGCCGTAGTATTGGGCTGGATCATAACAGTTTGTCCAAATGTTGAATTCAATGTGAGATTGACATTGGAGATATGTGTCACATTTACATTTGCCGCCTGCGGCGTAGCCCAGCTTACCTGCCCTGTACTGTCTGTGACAAGGAATGAATTAACGGGGCCGGCCTTTATGCTTGTATTGACATTGGTTACACTGGCATTGCCCGCATACAATGCATAGGGGGCACTCCACAATTGCATCGTTCCCATGTCTATATAGTTGTCTTTTGCAACCCACCACGATGCCGGTATAGAAGGGGCTACTGCAATTTTCAGGTTGAAGAAGAAAGGTCCGCTCGCCCAGGGAATGGTAGACAGGCTCTTGTTGAGGCTTGTGGGGGGTTTGGTTCCCTGACCGATGATGATCTCGAATACACCATCACTATTCGATTGCACCTGGTGTGTTTCTTCCAGCACATTTGTGCCGCCTACTGCTGCCGTTTGTATGATAGCACATTGCACATATACCGTCCGGTTGCGGGCCGGGTTGCCTATGTTGTCTTTGGCAACGAATTGATAAGGGATACCCGCAGGAGGCTGCGCCACAGCTATACCTGTTATACAAGCAAGTGCAAGCACAGCGAGTATTTTGATGAACTTTGTTTTCATATACAGTATTTTAGGCAAATCGTTTGGTTAATTGATACCTGAAAGCTTTTACAGGACATTCATTTAAAAATGGTTCTTCATAGATTTAGTTTTTAATAGTCTCTCATAGGATAGGATTTTTGGTCTTTCACAGGATATGGATTTTAATAGTCTTTCTCAGGACACTGCGCATTGATGCGTTTCAATAGACAATAGTATCTTCAACCAGTTGCCTGGTAATAATTTTATAACCTGATCAGTTTCAGATTATACTGCTGGCGTATCAATTCCACGTTAACCATATAAGTGCCGGAAGTATAATTACTGAGGTCGAATGTCCATCCGGTAGCCATCGCTGCCATGGGCACCACCTGCGACAACATAACCCTTCCGTCAAAGGCAATAACCCGCACCATGCAGGACAATCCTGCATCAAAATTTCCTTTGCATTTCAAGGTGCTCATTCCCCTGGTAGGATTGGGATATACCGAGAGTGACAGCGAGAATTCCGGTACGCCGGGTCCTACAGGCGGTATTTCCCTGCAGCTCGCATCGAAACGTCCATTACCGTTATTGGCAATATCCAAAACGCCCAAACCATTGGAGACCGTTAAACATTTTGTTTTGCTGTACACAAGAAGGGGACTGGCAACTCCCATAGTACCCTTGTTACCTACACAGATAGAAGAAAAAGAACAAGAAGTAGACAACTGTGCCATGCCTGCGGAGCAGACAAGCAGCAAAGCCATCAACAATTGTATTTTTCTTTTAAAATCCATAATAAACGACCCGTGTTGTTGTTCCGTTATTCGTAGTTTCTACATCCATCGCATTGGCATCGAGCTTATTGATGATCCATTCTGTTTTGATATCACCTGCTGGATTATTTGTGATCACTTCAACCAATTGTGCTACAGAAGTCAGCGTCCATTTACCCGAATACCCATCAGCATCTGTAAAAATGCCTGTGTAACTCTGTCCTGCTGTTTGGGTATAAGTTTTGGTATACCGTAGCTGATTGGCCGTTAACTGTGTCTGCACCCTGTTCTGGTATATTTCCCTGATACGCCATACCCGATTGCCGGCATCGCCAGTGAGATACTTCACCAGCTGGTCTTCAGGTTTGACGCTTTTTCCATCGTCCTTCGTACAACTGGCCAGCAGGAGTACACAGAAGAAGAAAGAAGCAATGATTTTGCAAGATGCCGTCATGTTAGTTGATATCCAGATTTCAATAGGTACCAATGCTCAGGATCCAGATACGCACGTTTTTGAAAGGGATTGGATAGACGAATGGAATGGCTTTTGTTGGAGGAATTGGAGATGGATTTAGCCAAACAGAGGGCAACAAGTAGACATGTCAATATCGCAGCGGATAATGATCAGTCACAAGATCACAATTGGATGTAACGGTTTAAAAAAAGGATTTTGGAAATCGGATTAACAGACAGGGGATAATGACTAGCCATGAAAACTGGCTTCATACTGAAGATTTCAGCAGGAATTGGATTAGGGGGGGTTGATATACCAAAATTACAGTTTCGATTCTGATAACCTGTCTTTTATGAAAGATTTTTTGCAAAAAAAACCCCCAAAAATGGGGGGGGGGGGTAAAACGTTTGCACTCACTTTTTTATACCTTAAAATGTGAGAATGCCTTATTGGCTTCTGCCATACGGTGGGTATCTTCTTTCTTCTTGAAAGCAGCACCTTCACCCTTGCTGGCAGCTACAATCTCATTGGCTAATTTATCTGCCATGGTACGACCATTCCTTTCGCGGCTGTAACGGATCAGCCATTTCATGCTCAAAGAAATCTTACGATCGGGACGAACCTCTGCAGGGATCTGGAATGTTGCACCACCGATCCTGCGGCTGCGTACTTCTACAGCAGGCGTTACATTGGCGATGGCTTTTTTCCATATCTCATATCCGTCTTCACCAGTCTGCTTGCTCACTTTATCCACTGCATCGTAAAAAATGTTGATGGCAGTGCTTTTCTTACCCTGCCACATCAGGTTATTGATGAAACGGGTAACCAGTTTATCATTGAAACGTCCATCAGGAGCGAGGGGTAATTTTTTAGCTTGTGCTTTACGCATGACGTATAGTAATTAACGATTAATTGGAATTATTTTTTTGCCTTTTCTTTCTTCGTACCGTATTTAGAGCGGCTCTTCTTACGATCTTTCACACCAGCAGTATCCAGGCTTCCGCGAACGATGTGGTAACGTACACCCGGTAAGTCCTTCACACGACCACCACGGATCAATACGATCGAGTGCTCCTGCAGGTTATGCCCTTCACCAGGGATATAAGCGATCACCTCCACCTTATTGGTCAAACGCACTTTCGCTACTTTACGCAAGGCTGAGTTCGGCTTTTTGGGGGTAGTGGTGTATACCCTGGTACAAACCCCTCGACGCTGGGGGCATGCATCCAAAGCCCTTGATTTACTCTTAGCCCTGATAATTTCGCGGCCTTTTCTAACTAATTGCTGTATTGTAGGCATTCTGAACCATTTAAATTTTGGGACGGCAAAGGTAACAGTTGAAACCGAAAATCCAAAAAGTTTTCACAAGTTTCTGGTTTTTTGTCTACTCCGTTCCTGCCGGAGCATCCGCACCTATTTTAGCCTGTTGGCCTCTTCCCGGCCGTTTTAAAGACCCAAAAATAAACACTATGAAGCGTTTTACCATATTCAGATTGCTTTATGGCCTGTTGCTACCCCTTGTTGCCGGCGCCCAGTCGCCGGTTCCTGCGCCGATTTCTTACACCCTTGCAGGCCAGGTATACCACCAGGATTTTGATGGCCTGCCCCTCTCCGGTACGATACCATTTCCAGGCGGTAAAAGGCCCTTTGCCCTGGCTAGCTCCCCGGTCAATGCAGCCGGGATGGAAGGCTGGTTTATTCTTCAAACAGGCGGCAGCAGCACCAATGCCCAATTGCTAACCGGAACCGGATCGGGTACGGCAAGCGGAGCCTATAGTTTTGGAGCTTCCAAAAACACCAACCGGTCACTGGGTTCCCTCGCATCGGGAAGCGGGGTATATGCATTCGGATTGCTCCTCAGCAACCAGACAGGTGTTACGCTTGACAGCTGTACCCTTTCCTTTACCGTTGAACAGTGGCGCAAAGGCGGCTCCGGGCATCGCAACACCTACACTTTCAGCTATGCAACCGGTAACCTGGACCCTCCTTTTTCATCTGCCCTTATTACCGTTCCCGCATTAAACCTACAATCGGTCGTGTATACCACAGGAGCTTCAGCACTCAATGGAAAGTTGCCTGCGAACCAATACCTTATCCGGCACACCATCCGCGATATTCACTGGAACCTCGGCGAACAACTGTTGCTCCGTTGGGATGATCATGACGAGCCGGGTAACGACGATGCCCTGGCCATTGACGATTTCTCTTTTTCTGCCTTCGGTACGGCGCCTGTATTTGTAGAAGATTGTACCGTCTCGCCCGTTCGTGAAAATACGATTGAAGCCAATCAATGGATCTGTGCAGGGAGCAAGCCTTCGGCACTCATTGGCTCGATTATCTCAAGTGAAAAATCCCCTATCGCTTATGCATGGGAATACACTACGGTCTCTGCATCGAACGGCTTCCTGCCTGCACCCGGCATCAACAACCTGCCCCATTACGCACCACCCATCATTGAAACCAATACCTGGTTCAGGCGAAAACTCACAATGGGCGCTTGTTCATCCTATTCTGCGCCTGTGTCCGTCACGGCAATGAAAGACGGCTTATGGCTGGGTAATATCAATCGCGACTGGAACAATGCCAACAACTGGTGCGGAGCAAATATCCCCAGTAGCAGCACTGATGTATTCATTCCTGCTTCCTCACCATATTCCCCGCAGATCACCAGTTCAGCATCCTGCAATCACCTCACACTCTCAGATCAATCGGCTTTGCAGATCAGTGGCGTATTACAATGCGGCGGCTCCATTAACGCCCCCGTTGAAAGCATCGATGCTACCGGTGGCAGCATCGAACTGAACGGCCTCCAACCCCAGACGCTTTCTTCAACTGCATTGTTGCAGCATACCATTCACCACCTCACCATCAACAATAACAAAGTGTATTTGAAAGATTCATTGAATGTTTCCGGTATGCTCAGTTGTCGCAAAGGAATGCTTGAAACCAACGGATGGCTTGTATTGAAGGAAGGTAGCAGGATTGGCCCTGTTGCCGCAGAGAGTGGCATCAACGGCAATGTTCATGTGGAATATCTTCTTCCAGATAGTGGCATACATCTGCTGGCACATCCTTTCTCAACGGCCCTGGATACAAAACTGTTGACACAGCTTTCCAACACTGAATCGCTTTCTTTTTTTGATGAAAACGCGGGGTACTTATCATTTGACAAAGCAGCCGCCTGGACATCTTTTGACAGCAGCGCAAACATGCCGGAACCCGGATGGGAAAAGCACCAGGGGCTTCGCATGCAAATCAAAGGGCCCCCAACCATCATTGTTCTATCTGGCCGCATAAACCAGGGCAGTCAGGAAATCTTTCTTCCACCAGATCAATACACAGGTTACCGGCTTGTTGTGAACCCCTATCCATGCCCGGTTGATATGCTGCATAGTTCTCCAAGCAACAACATCGCTCCTTATTTCTGGATATGGGATAGCCAGCAAGGTCTGCATGGCGGTTATACTTCAATTCCTTTTAAAAGTCATTTTATGATGCCTGCTTTCGCTTCTTTCTTTATCAAAACTTATGCGTTTACTGAAAACCATCTCCTGTTCACAGAGCAGGCAAAACTAACGGGTGAACCTTCCAATGGATTCATGGAAACCACCGATGATCCTTATCATCTTGAGTTGAGATTGGAAAGTGATCGTCGTTTCTGGGACAGGATATTGCTCTTTCATATCGACAGCGCCCGTGATGCCATCGACCCGCTGGATGCAGAAAAGATCATGAACCCCGACATCAGTTTTTACAGTTTCAGTGCCGATAAAAATGCATTGTCCGCCGATGCCCGGCCCTTTCATAAAAAAACATTGATCCCATTGGGCATTCGTTCCAATGTATCCGGACTCTTCCGCATACGAACAGCCAGAAAATATTTGCCTGAAAAACTGGTTTTATACCTGCACGATAAATTGCTCGGCCGGTGGATGCAACTGGAAAAAGACAGCAGTTATTATTTCAGGCTAGGACATGATACATTGAATGGATTAACTGATCGATTTGAGGTCACGGCTTTCAAAAAAGAGCTCGCAACCATTAGCATTCCTTCGAGGATCCGGTTGCTGGCCGGGCCTGTTCCCGCCAATGACCGGCTCTTTGTTGATTTCAAAGCCATGCAACCCGGTAACTGTTCCCTGCATTTGTTTTCACTGCAAGGTCAACAGGTAAGATCATTCATGTTAGGTTTTCGCCAGGAAGGTCGTTTTACCATTTCACTGGCAGGTATACCCAAAGGGCTGTATATACTTGAATTAAAATGTGGCAGCGATACAGTCGTTAAAAAAGTTATGATTGGAGACTCATTATAAAAATTTGCACGCACAACACAAGACATTATATTTTAAACATCCAGTTGTGTGTATCAGCTATGCGGCAATCCCTGATGTCATTGAGCAGGTTCCTGATAGCAGGCGCCACTTTCCATTTGTCCAGATCGAACTGCATCACATGGTCTTTGTATTTCAATTCTTTGATGTAAGCAATAGTAGCTGCCGTTCCTGTTCCGAATACTTCCTGCAACTGGCCGGCTTTGTATGCCTCAATCAATTCATCGATGCTGATGCGGCGTTCTTCTACTTTGATACCTGATTCCTGTAACAATGTAGCAACGCTGTCTCTTGTAACACCTTTCAGGATCGTACCTTCTTCCAGTGAAGGTGTTACTGCTACACCATTGATCAGGAAAAACACATTCATCATACCTACTTCCTGCAACCACTTGTGCTCGAAAGCATCGGTCCATAATACCTGGTCGTATCCTGATTTGTTGGCTTGTTTGGCTGCCATCATGCTACCGCCGTAGTTACCGGCATTTTTGGAGAAGCCCACACCGCCGGGAGCAGCACGCGTGTACCTTTCTTCCACACTGATCTTCATGGGAGCAGCGAAATAAGGGCCGGTGGGACTGAGTATGATCAGGAACTTGTATGTTTCAGAAGGTCTCACTCCCAGCATAGAATCTGTTGCGATCATGAAAGGCCTGATGTATAAAGAGTGATCCTTTTTAGCGGGTATCCAGCTCTTATCCAGGTCTATCAACTGGCGCATGCCTTCTATGAAAATTTCTTCCGGCACAACCGGCATGCACATGCGTTCTGCTGAAAGATTGAATCGTGTAAAATTATCGTAAGGACGGAAGATGAAAGCTTCTCCTTCTTCGTTCCTGTATGCTTTGATGCCTTCAAAAATGGCTTGTCCGTAATGAAAGGCAGCCAGTGAAGGTTCGAACAGCAGCGGTTGATACGGTTTAATTTCCACATTCTTCCACTCTCCGTTTTCATAATCCGCCTCCAGCATGTGGTCGGTAAAGACACGACCAAAAGGTAAATTTTCCAGGCTCATGCTTTTCAACCTGCTCGTTTCCACTTTCGTAACGTTTATCTCGGGTGCTGCTGTCATAGTTTCTATATTTGCTGCAAAGAAACGAAAAAAATAAAAACTAACAATCGTTAATGGAGCAGCGGTTACCTGATTTTGTGCTGGCCGGACTGTATAAAAACAGCCTGGTAATTACCGGAGATGCCATTTCTCCGGCAAATACATTAGCAAAAGATAGCACATCTCCGGTAGCACAACCCCTGCCTGCGGCGCCCGCAGTTCCGCCGAAACAATGGTACCTCGGCAATAATGGTAAACACATCGCCATCATTGTCAACGATGCCGGGGCCGTTTACCTGAACGATGAATCGCTGCAATTCCTTTCCAGCATACTATCGGCCTGTAAATTGAACCTGGGCGACGTAGCCATCATCAACAGGCACCAGGAGCCCGTATTGTTTTCTTTCCTCAAAAGCCACCTGCAACCTGTGGTATTGCTGGCCTTTGATGTGAACCTGCAGCAGCTCCAATTACCTTTTACCATTCCGCATTACCAGGTGCAGCTATACGACCAGTGCCAGTTCCTGTCGGCCCCCTCCCTGCAAACCATGTTGGGCGAAAGCAAGGAAGCGAAGCTGGAAAAAACCAAACTCTGGCTCAGCCTGAAAAAGATATTCCAGTTATGATGCCTCCGATCATTTTTGCTACCAATAATCAAAACAAGGTGAATGAAGTCCGTTCTGTATTGGGAGAAGGTTTTGCGATCATCACATTGCAGGAGGCGGGTATTGACATCGATATCCCCGAACCGCACGATACCCTTGAAGCGAACGCCACGGAAAAATCGCAAACCATTCACCGGATGACCGGTAAAGATTGTTTCAGCGAAGATTCCGGGCTGGAAGTATATGCGCTGAACGGTGAACCCGGCGTAAAGAGCGCCCGGTATGCCGGTGAGAGCAGAAGCTTCCAGCAGAATATCGACAAACTGTTATTGAACATGCAGGGCATCAATCAACGGAATGCGCGGTTCCGTACCGTGATCTCCCTCATTTTTCAAAACAAGGAATACCAGTTTGAAGGCATTTGTGAAGGACACATCATCGATGTGTGCAAAGGCGGGGAAGGTTTTGGGTATGATCCTATTTTCGTGCCGGATGGCGCCGACAAAACCTTTGCAGAAATGAGCGTGGAAGAAAAGAATAAATTCAGCCATCGCAAAAAAGCCGTCGCACAACTCATCGCCTTCCTCAAAGAACAGGCATCATGAACAGGGTCAATCGGCACTGTTCCATATCCGCCAACTCTCTTCGGCTTGCAGCACCAGCATTTCCTGTCCGTTTTGAATGGTGGCACCCATCGCTTTGCCTTTAGCAAGAAATTGGGTTTCTGCCGGGTTATAGATCAGGTCGTACAAATGATGATCCGGTGTGAGGTATTGATAAGGGATAGCAGGATATTCTTCCGTTTTGGGGTACATGCCCAAGGGCGTAGTGTTAATGACCAGGTGATGCGAAGAAAGCACCGATGCATCCAGCTCGTCATAACGCATGGTATCGTCTCCGGCTGTTCTCGATACAAACCGGTAATCGATGTGCAGTTCCTTCAATACAAATTCTACTGCAGCTGAAGCGCCCCCCGTACCCAATATCAATGCATGGCGGTGATGAGGTTTCAGAAAAGGCTGCAATGATTGTTTGAAGCCCACCACATCGGTGTTATAACCGAACAACGATCCGTTGGTGATCTTAACGCAGTTACAAGCGCCCATTTGTTGCACGGCAGGTGTGGATCCTGATAGAAAAGCCAGTACCTGTTTTTTATATGGAATGGTAATATTGAATCCACGCAGATCGCTGTGTTGTTTCAATACAGCATGCAGGTCTTCGATCCGGGGCAGGGAAAAATTTTCATAGACCGCATCGCGGATACCTTCCCGGCTGAACTTCCCGGTGAAATAATGCTGCGAGAAAGAATGTGACAGCGGGTATCCCAGCAAACCAAAGCGGCGCATAGTTATCAGGCTTTATCGAGGTAAAGTTCAAACGTATCTCCTCGCAATCCAACACGCATTGCTTCCAATGCGATCACTTCTTGCGGTGCAATATTTCCAAGGTTTACGTTGCAGCCGATGAGTTCCAGGAAGTATAATTGCTGCGCTTTCTGCGGCGCTTCCCAAAGAATCTTTTCTTCCGGTATCTGTGTGAGTATTTCCTGCACCAAACCTTCCCTTACTTCACCCGATCCGCGGTAGATACCCACATTACCCGCTTCGCGCGCTTCAGCGATCACGTAAGAAGAGCCCGCTTCCAGTTCGGCGCGCATCAGTTCAATCCATTTATAAGGAGGAATGATATGCGCAGCGTCTTTGCTTCCCACTTCACTCAATACAGTACCGTGCTGTGTCAGTTTTTCAATATAGCCGCATTTCTCTGCATGCGGAATGGTGATGGAGCCATCACTCACTTCCATATAATCCACTCCATAGTCCTTACACACTGCGATATAATCATTGAACTGGTTTCTCACCAGGAAAGCTTCGAATAAAGTGCCACCAAAATAAATGGGCACGTTGTATGATTTGTATGCTTCGATCTTCTCACGGAGTTTGGGGGTAACGAATGAAGTGCCGAAGCCCAGTTTGACGATATCCACATGCGGACCCGACACGCTCATAAAATTATGGACTTCCGTGATGCTGAGTCCTTTGTCCATTACCATTGTTATACCTGAATTCCGGGGTTGCTGCGTACGGGCAGGGATCTGCGTCAGATTAAAATTCATGCTCTTATTCGTTTTCTTGTCGGGTGCAAAAATAGGCTAATCGTACATGTGCAGCGGGAAGGAGTCTATATTTTTTTGCCCTTCTTGTAGCGAGCTACTATATCAACTACGTGGTTGTTTTGCAATATGGACGGGTTGATCTCTACAAATTTTTTCAGGAGCCTGGGCGCTTTTTCCATTGCTGTTTCCAGTTTCACCAGGGCTTCTTTGCTCTTGCCCATGATGAAAAGAACGGCGCTGTGATAAAACAGGAATACCGGTTTGCCTTCTGTGGCTTTCGATGCCGCCATGCATTGCTCCATCGCTTCATCGTAAAATTCCGCTTTGATCAGGCAACGGATCAATGCTTCCCATCCGGCCACATTCTTGGTTTTATAGCGCACTACTGCTCCGAAATATTGTATGGCATCCTTGAACTGGTTGAGGTTCATCTTGCATTCTCCCATGGCCAGGTTGTATTCCGGTACCGAGCGGTGAATGCGCATGGCATTCTCCAGTTGCTTCACAGCGCTCTGCCACTGTTGTTCCAACATATAAGTAACGGCTATCTTATAGTGCAGCTTGCTGTCATCGGGGTTCAGGTGCACCGCTTTCTTGTAATGAAAACGCGCCTGCGCATAATTGCCCATGCGGTGATAGCAATGGCCGATGGCTTCGTAGATCACATCTTCGGGGCGCGTTAGTTCCAGCACTTTTTCCAGCACTTCAATGGCTTCCTTGTATTTTCTCAACCGCAGGTAGGCATCGCCCATGTTGCGGTAAGCATAGTCGAACTTTTCATCGATGGCCACCGCATACTGGTATGCATCAATGGCTTTTTCATAGAGTTTCAATCCCTGGTAAGCCGCCGCCAGGTTGAACCAGGCCAGCTCGCTGAACGGATAATCTTCGATGATCTGTTGGTGCAGGCGTATGCTTTCTTCATTGCGGCCGGTAAAATCTGTCCAGAAACAGATCTTGTACAGCGCCTCTTCATTATTGGGCTCTTCTTCCAGTATCAGTTTGAGGCAATCGAATACTTTATCGAACTCTTCATAATCGTCGTACACATCGGCCAGCTCAAAGAGCAGGTCGAGCCGCTCTTCCCCCTCAAAAAGGCGCAGGGCCGATTCGAGCAGTTCCACGGCTTTGGCTTGCTGGTCGAGCGCGAGGTAAGCATCTGTTTTGAGGATATAGAGGTTGATATCGCTGCTGTCGTATAATTCCGCCATTTCCAGCACATCGAGCGCCTCCCGGTATTTACGGGTAGCCAGCAGCAAATCTGCCTTTTTGATCATCAACTGGGAAGAATAGGGAAATTGTTCCAGGCCGGCCTCGGCCGCTTCAAGTGCTTCAGGAAGATTATCTTTATCATCAAAATAATCTATAATACGTTCAAAAGCCTCTTCTTCAAGGAAACTATGGCTACGGCCCTGTTTCAGATTCTGGTATTGTCTCAATAGCTCCTTCAGTTCCTCTCGGTCTTCACGATACGGGTTTTCTCTCATCTGTCTATTGGTTTACCCAATTTAGTACAAAAATCAGCTTTTTCCAAGTTTCGGGTAACTTTTTTAATCCCTTAACGTTTAGCTAACAGAAGCTTAATTTGTAATTTTGTTAAATTTATTTAGATTTGTGTTAATGAAAGGGCAAAAACATATTAAAACAGTTGCTATTGCATTCGTCCTAACACTGGGCGTTAAGATAGCATTTGCTGCCTTTTCATTTACCGGCATTACTGACGAAAAAGGCGGTACCAAGAACAACAGCAAGTACTCGCTGAAGAATGTGAATGCCGTATCGTCTCATAAATCCCTTTCAGCGCTTTCTTATTCTTCCCTCAAATCCAGCATGCAGTTCAAAGGAACACAACTCATGCATTCATCAGTAAGCGAAGTCCTCACCGAAGGCGGAGAAGTGAGTTCCATGCTCAAATTTGACAATGGGAATACTACTTATATCTATCCTTATAAGTTCAAGGTAAGGGTTCCCAAATTCAAAACCCCTGCTCCTCCCGAGCACCACTAATTCAATTGATGATCCTGTAACCCGAAGTAGGTATCTCGAATTTTGATACCGGCACAGGACTTATGTTCACTTTCGTAGCTGTATACGTGATTTTCTTGTTCTCTCCTTCCATCGACTCATACTCCAGCACAAAACCCGGTATGTCTTTGAACTCGTATTGAAACTCTCGCACAGAAGGAATAATATTAGTGGCATAATACAGGCTGAATGTGGTGCCGTTTTTCAAACGCAATACAGCCTTTTTACACTCGAAGCCGAGTATATTCTTGGTCTCACCGGAATAGGCGATGGTCATGCTGTCGTACATTTTTTTATTGACAGCGATCCATTGGTCGTGATTCAGTTTGGTCATGAGTTTGTGATTGCCGAACTCACGCAATATCACCGCACTGGCAACTGTTTTATCGTACAGCAGGGATTGTTTGAAAGCAGGACTTACCAGGTCTACCCGGCTGTTATTGCCACGGATATACACTGTTTTTGTTGTAGCGCCGAACGATTCGGTAACATCTTTATCGCCACCCTTTTCTTCCAGGTTAACGCGGTAGGTAACGGTACAATCCGCCACCACCCGTTGTTGTGCATACAGCACTGCGGAGAACAACAATAAACCTATTAATGAAACATAAGCGCGCATGGCCATTCTGTTTTGAATAGTACCATCAAATCTATGCCAAAAAAACTCAGTTATTGCGTCGCTGGTTCTTCTCTTTCAGGTCCTGCAACTTTTTCTGGCTTTCCATCATCTGCTCATAGCGATCCTGCCATTTGCTTTTGGTCTTGGGCGCCTTACGCTTTTCTTCGATCTTGGCCAGTATCTTATCATGGTTGATGATATAATTCTGGATCACGAACTGCAGTCCCAGCGTGATGAGGTTGGATACCGTATAATACCAGGTCAGCGCTGAAGGCAACCTGTTGAAGATGAACAGCAGCATGAAAGGGAAAATATACGGCATGTACTTCATCATCGGATTATCCTGTGTTGGCGTCATGCTCATATTGTAAATAGAGATCAGGAAGCTCGTTATTACGGCTGTAATAGTGAACAAACTGATATGATCTCCGAATCCCATCGGGATGCTGAACGGCAGTTTGGCTATCACATCATAAGAAGAAAGGTCCTGGCTCCAGAGGAAGGATTGTCCGCGCAGCGCAATATTGGAATTGAAGAAACTATACAATGCAAAGAAGATGGGGATCTGCAGCAAAGCCGGGATACAACCACCCAGTGGGTTCACACCCGCTTCGCGGAATAATTTCATTTGTTCCATGGCAAAGCCCTGCTGGTCGCTGCCGAATTTCTTTTTGATCACATCCAGCTCGGGGCGCAACACTTTCATCTTGGCGCCGCTCAGGTAACTGCTGTAAGTAAGCGGTGATGTTACCAGCCTGATGAACAAAGTGAGCAACAATACCACCCATCCGTAGTTCTTCACAAAACCCGCAAAGAAATCGAACACGGGCATGATGATGAATTTGTTGATGGGCCTTACAAAAGAATACAGGTCACGGCCCAGGTTCACAATACGGTCCATTTCAGGCGCCTGGTGTTTGAGGATCGAATAGTCGCTGGGGCCAAAGTATAATTGAAGCGGTACAGATACCGATGCTGTTACCGGCAGTTTGGCCTGCAGGTTCATCTGCGCCGTAGCCAGTACATTGCTGGAATCGGTCTTGCGCTGCCATTGTACATCGCCACTGCCGAAGCCGTTCTTCGCCACGAGCGTGGTATTGAAGAACTGTTGCACCATGCTCACCCATTGTACATTTTTTTCAAACTTACGTTCCGTTTTGGCAGAGATATAATCGAACTCATTACCTTCTGAAAAACAGATGTTCGACATCTGCCTTTCATAAGTGGCTGTTCTTTCCTGCTGAAAAGTTTCGCCGTTCCATTGCAGGTTGAATTGCCCCTGGCTCAGCAATTTATCTGCACCGGTCAGGGATACATTCCAATCAACCATATAAGCGCCTTTCCTGATCACAAACTGGTGTATGATGCTCTCGCCATTCGCGGCGTTGATGCTGAAGTTGATAGATTGGCTGCCATCGGCCTGGATTACGGGAGCCGAAGGCGTGAAGAATAAACCGGTTGTGGAAGCCGATTGGTTGGCCGCCGTATTTACATTATATCCCAGTTGGTTCTGGTTGAAAAGCACCACGGGACTGCCCTGGGCTGAATGGTAATTTTTCAGTTCTACCGATTTTACCTGCCCGCCTTTGGTGGTAAAAGTTACTTTGATCACGTCGTTTTCCACGCTCACCAGCTGTTCCTGTCCAATAGCAGCCGTGGTAAAATCACCTGCAGCCGCTATGCGGGAAGCAGAATCACGCTTCAGGGAATCGATGCGCGCAAGGGTTTTATCCTCCGGTTTAACGCGACTGGCGGCAATACGGGCAAGGGAATCTTCCTGTTTTTTCCTGGCTTCCAATAATGTGGCCTGTTGTTTGTTATTGTACCAGAAAAAAATAAAAAACAGGACTCCCAGCAAGATGAATCCAATGACCGTATTCTTATCCGTCTTCATAGAAACTTTTATTGAGCGGCAAAGGTAGGGCATGGATCGAAAACTGGGGGTTTTCAGTATTATATTCCGTTAAAATAGCTTTAAAACAGCTTTTTCTACGGGCCGTACCGGTTTAAAATCGTTCCTTTACCGTTCCGACTCCAACCAGGTATTCCCCCTACTTCAGCCGTTTTTCTGCTCCAAATTGTAATTATGAAGGAAAAGACCAGTCCTGCTGCGTATGTACATAGGGGTATGGGTGCCCCCAGCAGATGGAACCGTTTTTTATGGTGGTTGGCAACAGCCGAAGAAGAATTGATCAGGGATTGCATGATCGACCGCAACCGTTACGCCATTATAGGTATGAGCGTGATGGGCACCTGGTTATTTGCCACTTTTGCCTGGACCTATTTTTTCAGCACCGTTACCCCTAACCTGCCAATCGCTTGTTTCCTGGGCTTTTTTATGGGTTGCATCATCCTTTCCATAGACAGGGCCCTGATCAAGGGTATCACCCGCAGTAACAAACGCAAGTTCATTCCCCTGGTTTTCCGTGGCCTGCTGGCAGTGACTATTGGTGTTTTCATGGCACAGCCTGCCCTGCTTTACCTGTTCGATAAAGAGATCCATGTACAGACTTCGCTGGATAATGAGCACCGGAAAAAAGAAAAGCGCATGCGCCAGGACTCGGTGTACCAGGCATCGCGTGCCGATCTGCTGCGCTCTAAAAATGAGCTGGAACAACAACTCTCCACAAAATATGGTGAAGTGAGCCAGGCCAGGCAGATATTCATTGCCGAAACCGATGGTACAGGCGGAAGTAAAAGACCCGGATTGAAAGATGTGGCAAAGGCCAAGCAGGATGAATACCAGAAACTGGATATTGAATACCAGCAAATGCAAGGACAGCTAAGGCCGCGACTCCGCATGGTTGATAGTTCACTGCATGCCATCGATGTTACTGTTCAAAAAGAGCAACAGGCTTTTGAAGCATTGTTAAACGACGGCTTCATCACGCGCATTGAAGCGCTCAACCACCTGGTGAAAGATAATCCGGCCGTAGCATTCCGTTATTACCTGCTCGTAGCATTGTTGATGCTGATCGAGCTCATGCCGGTGATCGCAAAAACATTGTTGCCTACCGGCACTTACGATGAAAAAGTGCGCTTACGCGAAGAACTCGAGAAAGAAACCATTCAGAAAGATCATGAACGCGAGCTCGCCGTGAGGGAATTATACGGTGAGGGGGCCCTTGAACAGGACAATCGCTTCATCAAAGACTTTTTTGCCACTGCATCACGCAACCAGTACGAGAACATGCGACAGTATCTTTCTACCTGGGTGGATGACGGCCGGAGCCTCGACCAGGTATGGTATGATGTGAAGAAAAACATGTTCACCAAGCAGCACAACTGATCAGCGGGCGCCGGGCCCCGGCGGGCAATACATGCGCAGGTAATCGGTGTACAAATGCGAAAGATGCGCAGTAGTTCCCTTGCCTTCAAAAATACCGTGTGACCGGTTGGGGTAACTCATCAGTTGGAACTGTTTGCCATTTGCAATCAATTCATTGATCAGCATTTCTGCATTGTTGTAATGCACGTTGTCGTCGCCCGTACCATGGATATAGAGCAAATGTCCTTTCAGGTTTTTGGCATGTGTAATGGGTGAGCCGTTCACAAAGTCTTCCCTGTTCTCCTGCGGCAATCCCATGTAACGTTCCTGGTAAATATTGTCGTAAGTGAGTTGATTGCCTACACCGGCTACCGCAATACCTGTTTTATAAATTTCGGGATACTGGAACATCAGGTTGAGTGTGGCCGAACCGCCGCCGCTCCAGCCCCATACGGCCACACGCGAAGTGTCTGTAAAAGGCCATTTGAGTATCTCTTTTGCTGCCAGCGCCTGGTCGCGGATATTGACCTGTCCGATTTTCTGGTACACAGATTTACGCCAGTCCCTCCCTTTGGGTACAGGCGTTCCGCGGTTATCGATTGAAATATAGATATATCCTTCTTCGGACATGTTTCCATTGAACAGGAAATTATGGCCAACACCGTATTGGTCTTTTACGTTTTGTCCCCACGGCTCTGTATACACATAAAATACAACGGGGTATTTTTTGGTAGAATCAAAATGGCTGGGCTTTACCATCCAGGCATCCATCTCCACCCCTTCCGAAGTCTTCACTTTGAAGAAATTGAGATTTGATTGAGTGGAACTTGCCTTTGCCAGTGCATTGTTTACATTGTCTCCATTGAATGCTTTGTGATCGGGCAATGATACCCATTCTTCAACAGGCCTTGTATAATAATTGGAGAATGAATGTATGGCAAAATGCCCCGTTGGCGACACTTCATAATCGTGTGTACCCGGCTGGTTCATGGGCGTCAATCGCTCTGCTGTTCCGGTACCGTCGAGTTTGGTGCGATACAAATATTTCTGTGTGGCGTTATCGGGTGAAGCAAAAAAATAAACATACCCGCTTGGCTCATCGATGGAGCTGATGTCCATCACATCATAATTACCTTTTGTAACCAATGTTTCTTTTTGTCCATCGCGACTAACGCGGTACAGGTGGCGCCATCCGTCTTTTTCGCTTGCCCACAGGAATTCCTTGCCATTGTTGAGCCAGTCCCATCCACCGTAAGCATAATCATCATCCCATAAAGGCAGTATATCGATCCATGTTTTTTCCTTTTCACTGTAGACCGCATTGGATGCACCCGTAGCAATATTGCAAACCAGCAGGTTTGATTCGTTTTGTTTGCGGTTCAGGTGTTGCACAATCAATTCATGGCTGTTAGCTGCCCATTCCATCCGCGGAACATAAGATTGCAATACCGGGTCTGTAGGGATGTTCATCCATTTGGTGTTGGCAGTGCTAATATCTGCTACACCAATCCTGAAAGGAGAAGGCGCTTCACCTGCAACCGGATATTCAACCGGCTTCACAAAAGGATAGATAGAATCGGTATTGTTGATCATCAGGTAATCCTTGGTGCGGGAAGCATCTATTTGCCAGTAAGCGATCTTACGGCCATCGGGACTCCACCGGAATCCATCCCTGCAAAAGAATTCTTCTTCATAGGCCCAGTCGAACGTGCCGTTGATCTTTTTACGCGTACCGCCACTGGTGAGTGCAGTGACTTTACCGGTAGTAATATCTTCTACATAAATATTGTAATTACTTACATAGGCGAGCTTCTTACCATCGGGAGAAAATTTGGCGAACATGAGGGAAGAAGCCGGGAATTGCTTGCCCATTTTTTTCAGGCTGCCGGTTGTAAGGTTCAGTATCCAGTAATCGCCACGGGTATCGTAGCGCCATACTTTCTTGCTGTTGTTATAGATCAGTACCTGGGTATTGTCGTTGGAGAAGAAAAAATTGCGGATGCTGATGGGATTATTCTCACCGGCAGGCGTTAATTTTTCTTTCGAAGCGATGACTGTTTTGATGAAAGCAGGCAATTCGTACCGAACGATCTCTCCGTTTTCTGCCGCGAAATAACCGTTGCCATCTTTGGTCCATTTGTATCCATGAGGAGGTTGTGCATGGATGATGCGTACGCATGTTGCCAACAACAAAGTGAGCAACAACAATTTGTTCATTTTCATAATAAGCAATCTTAGTTCGTTGAAAAAATTACCAGCCACCGCTGGCGCCGCCGCCGCCGCTGCTTCCGCCGCCGAAACCGCCGAAGCCACCGCCGCCACTGTCACCTCCACCCCAGCCGCCTCCGCCACCGCGACCGCCGCCACTCAGGAGGGATGACCAGAAAATAGTTTGTGCAATATCGCCATAACCGCGCCGGCTCACCATACCACCGCCACCTCCGCCGCCACGGCCCAGTATTACCAATACCACTATCAGTATGATAATGAAAGTAAAGATCGATTTAGCGCTGGTGCCACCGCTACTCTGCCGTTCGCGTTTTACTTTGTATTCGCCCACTGCTGCTTTTGCAATGGAGTTGGTGGCCTGGTCGATGCCGCGATAATAATTACCATCGCGGAAATTGGGAGCGATATCATTGCGGATGATGCTGGCGCTAACGATATCCGGGATAGCGCCTTCCAGACCATATCCTACTTCAATACGTACTTTGTGATCGTCGATGGCTGCAATCAGCAATACCCCATTATTGGTTTTCTTATTGCCGATGCCCCAATCACGGAAAAGTTTTACGGCGTAATCTTCTATTGGGTAATCGCTCAGTGTTTTAACCAACACCACAGTGATCTGGTTGGAGCTGCTATCATCCAGCGCCACCAGTTTCTGCTCCAGTATATCGCGCTGTTCAGGCGACAACACACCGGCAGCATCGTTCACCAGCCTCGGCGGGTTGGGTTTAGGAAGTATGTTCTGCGCCATCAGGGTATGCATCCCCAATACCGCCAGGAGTAAAAATACGATCCGCTTCATGGTTGTTCGTTAAAGAGCCCCGCCTGCACAAGCTGGCGGGGCCCTTAATTTATTTTCCGAATACAATATCGTCGGGCAGCTCGTTCTTGTCTGTTTGCTCATCGTAAGGGAAATGCTGCGCGAGCGCTTCTCCTATTTCCGTAACGATCTGAACGATGCCTTCTGTGTAGTTGTTCTTATTAAAATGCTGCAGCATTTGTTGTACTTCCTGGTTCCAGAAAGCAGACCCCACGCGCTGGTGGATACCTTCATCGCCGAAGACCGCCAGTTGCCGGTCTTTCATGGCAATATAGACCAGCACAGCATTACGCGCCGCCGTCTCGTACATTTTCAGTCCGCCGAATATTTCATGCGCCCTCCGCAAAGGGTCAACAAAACGACAGCGGCTTTCGATGAATACCCGCAGTTCGCCACTGGTCCTGCGTTCTGCATGCTGGATGGCTGCAACGATGCGCTGCTTCTCTTCGGCAGAAAAATAACGGTCGGGTCTTTTACTGAATAATCGCAACATGTATCGCGGTTAGAATTTTACTTCAGGCGCTTTTTCTGCACCGGCTTCTGCCTTGAATCCTTCCTTGGTTTTAAAGCCAAACATACCGGCCAAAATATTCATCGGAAAAGAACGGGCTTTCACATTGTAATCGGCCACTGCCTGGTTGAAATCGTTGCGGGATACTTTGATTCTGTTCTCGGTTCCTTCCAGTTGCGCCTGTAATCCGCGAAATGCATCATTGGCGCGCAGGTTGGGATAATTCTCGCTCACCATCAGCAAACGTCCGAGGGCTTGTGAAAGTTGACCTTGTGCTTGTTGGAACTGTTGTAATTTTTCAGGAGTGAGGTCTTTAGGATCTACTTTTATCTGTGTAGCGCTGGCCCTGGCCTGTATCACATTCTGCAAAGTGGTCTGCTCAAAATTGGCTTCTCCTTTTACTGTATTCACCAGGTTAGGGATCAGGTCGGCACGACGCTGGTAATCGCTTTGTACGTTATTCCATGCTTTATTCACGGTTTCATCCTGAACTACCAGGCCATTGTAACCGCGACAGCCACATCCGCCCAGTATCAATACCAATGCTGCAATAACAATCAGGGTAAGACTTTTTGTACTCATTTGACTTGATTTTGTTTTGAAATTACGCTTTTATACAATTCGGTAATTCGATAATTTGACAATTCGACAATGAAAAAGTGATATTCGGCCATAAGATCATTTCATTGGCACATTGACAAATTGCCGAATTGTCGAATTACCCTTGTTTTATCGCCGCTATTCCCGGGAGTACTTTTCCCTCAAAATATTCCAGCAGGGCGCCGCCTCCTGTAGATACATAGCTTACTTTATCTGTAAAGCCGAACTGGTTCACGGCGGCTACGCTATCGCCTCCGCCTACCAGTGAGAAAGCGCCATTCTGTGTAGCGTTTGCCACTGCAGTAGCAATGGTTTTGGTACCATGCTGGAACTTTTCCATTTCAAATACACCCATGGGTCCGTTCCACAAAATGGTCTTTGAACGTTTGATGCAGTTGCTGAATTGCTCACAGGCATTTTCTGCGATATCCAATCCCATCCAGCCATCGGGGATCTGGTTGCTGGGAGCGGTGGAAGTATTGGCATCGGCTGCAAATTTATCGGCGATCACAGAATCGGATGGCAGGTGAATGCATACGCCTTTTTCTTCGGCTTTCTTCAGCAGGTCGAGCGCCGTTTGCAGGCGGTCTTCCTCGCAGAGTGAGTTACCGATATTTCCTCCCTGCGCTTTCATGAAAGTATAGGCCATGCCGCCTCCGATGATGATGTCTGTGGCGCGCTCCAGGAGGTTCTCCAGGATCAGTATCTTATCACTCACTTTCGCTCCGCCAATAATGGCCGTAAAGGGTTTGGATGCCTGGTGCAATACTTTCTCCGCGCTGGACACTTCACCTTCCATCACCAGTCCGAACATTTTTTTATCGGCAGGAAAGAATTGCGCGATCACGGCTGTGGAAGCATGCGCCCTGTGTGCGGTACCGAATGCATCATTCACGTATACATCACCCAGTTTGCTCAATTTTTCTGCAAAGGCAGGATCGCCTTTTTCTTCCTCTTTGTAAAAGCGGAGGTTCTCAAGCAGCAACACTTCGCCTGGCTTCAGGGCAGCAGCAGCCTGTATGGCGCTTTCGCCAATACAATCATCTGCAAAATGAACAGGTACCGCGTGGCCTGTGGCTTTGCTCAATAATTCCTGCAAATGAGCAACCAGGTGCTTCAGCGAGTATTTTTCTGTTGGGCCGTCTTTCGGGCGTCCGAGGTGACTCATTAAGATCACGCTTCCGCCATCGTTCAATATTTTTTGGATGGTGGGAATGGTGGCCCTTATCCTCGTATCATCGGTGATCTCGAAATTGGCGTTCAGGGGTACATTGAAATCTACGCGGATCAACGCTTTTTGTCCGGCGAAAGAGTGATGGGTAAAACGGCTCATGGTAGTGTTTATTAATAGTGTATGCAAACTAAAAATGCCGGATCAGCGTCCGGCATTTTTTTTCTTGTCTTTTTTATTTGCTGATCAGACCGGCGAAATACTTAACAGTACGCACCAGCTGACTTACATAACTCATTTCGTTATCGTACCAGCTAACGGTCTTCACCAGTTGTGTATCGCCAACGGTGATCACTTTGGTTTGTGTACCATCGTACAAAGAACCGAAGTGCATACCAATCACATCCGAGCTAACGATCTCGTCTTCAGTATAACCGAAGCTTTCGTTGCTGGCGGCTTTCATAGCGGCATTTACTTCTTCGGCCGTTACTTTTTTAGTGAGGATGGTAGTCAGTTCTGTGAGTGAACCGGTGATGGTAGGCACACGCTGCGCAGCTCCGTCGAGTTTACCTTTCAGTTCTGGCAGTACCAGTCCGATGGCTTTAGCCGCTCCGGTACTGTTGGGAACGATATTGGCTGCTGCAGCCCTTGCGCGGCGCAGGTCGCCTTTGGCATGGGGTGCATCGAGGGTATTCTGGTCGTTGGTATAAGCGTGGATGGTAGTCATGAAACCAGCCACGATGCCATACTGGTCGTTCATTACTTTGGCCATCGGCGCCAGGCAGTTGGTAGTACAGGATGCGCAGGAAATGATGGTTTCGCTGCCGTCGAGGATATTGTGGTTTACGTTGAATACTACGGTTTTCAGGTCACCGGTAGCGGGGGCAGAGATCACTACGCGCTTGGCGCCGGCTGTGAGGTGTGCTTCCGCTTTGGCTTTATCGGTAAAAAATCCGGTTGACTCAATCACCACGTCTACACCATGTGAACCCCAGGGAATTTGTGCGGGATCTCTCTGTGCGTATATTTTTACGGTTTCACCGTTTACTACGATGGCGTCTTCTGTAGAAGTAACGGTAGCATCAAAACGGCCTTGCGCACTGTCGTATTTCAATAAATGAGCTAATACTTTGGGACTTGTCAAATCGTTGATAGCAACCACTTCGATTCCTTTCATATTATAGATTTGGCGAAACACCAAACGGCCGATACGCCCGAATCCGTTAATGGCAACTTTAACTGTACTCATGAATAATTGGTTTAATGATTGGTATAAATGCTAAAATGAGATGCGAATTTACGTGATTATCGGGATTGAGAAAGTCTTTAAAATTAATTAATGCAACCGGGATCCAAATGCAGGCGCCACGGGCATTCCGGGCCGTCAACAAATAAAAGACAAAAAAAATTTTGTTATCCCCCCTTCCCATCCTATTTTTGCGTCCCGATTGAAAAAATAGACGGCCCGTTCGTCTATCGGCTAGGACATCTCCCTTTCACGGAGGAAAGACGGGTTCGATTCCCGTACGGGCTACTTCACCGGAAAGGCACAAATTCTTGTTGCTTTTCCGGTTTTTTATTTCGCTGAAACCCTCTCCCAGCCTGTATATCAGCCGGACGGCTTCATTCAATCTAGCGGTTCGATATTGAAATCCGTCAAAAACGAGTTTTTCGGGATATATCGAACCAATGATTTGACGCTTCTGTGTAACTGTTCCCTCTTCATATAAAGTATCCAACCTGCAAAGGTTACTGATGGCCTGATTTAATAATCCATCAATACTCTTTTCTGCCTGGAAAGAACCCGCCAGTTTTGCTTCCAGCACGGTGATTTTATTGGCACAATCCAACTTTAATTCCCGGTAATCTTCCGGGTCAAGTTTCTGATCGGCGACCAACTCTCTTGCATTTTTCAGCCGGTAATTCAGTTCATCTATTTGCGAAAAAATTTGTTTTCTATCACTTTGTTGGCTCCGGGTTTGTTCGTAATAAGATTCTTTAAGTGTGATAACATATATGTCGCTCATGCCGGGATTAGGTGCATATTTCTTCAACTCCCGCACAAAAAGACTATTGGCATTTTCTGTCCTGAACCTGCAACCGCATGGAGAACTACAGTGATAATAATAGTAATGATTATGCCGGCCTTTGGATGCACTGCCGGTTAACATCCGGCCACACTTCGGGCAAATAAGAAAGCCTCGCAAGGGCATTTGTTCATCTACCGTTATTTGTGTAGCAGGTCTTTCTTTTCTTTTTCTTCCCAGCAAAACTTCCTGCGCTTCATAAAAAAGTGCTTCGGAAATAATCGCTTCATGCTGGCCTTGTACTGCGGTAGTTTCTTCGTCTTTGTAAGAGGTTATAGGGATTTTACCGCAATAAACCGGGCTGCGGATAGCATTCCAAAAATTACTGCGGCTGCATATTAATCCTCGGTTGTTGGCCTCCTTTCTTATTTGGTCAGCAGCGAAATGACCGTTCGCTAACTCCTGGAATGCCCATTTAATAATCGAGGCTTCGGGCTCTATGGGTGCAATGTATTTGCGGCCATGGTCATCAGTTTTGTTGGTATATCCTACCGGCGCAGTTCCCATCCAGCGGCCTTCCTTCTTTGCCCGCCGCATGCCAAAGAACACATTTAATGCCCGGCGGTCGTTCTCTACTTCCGGGGCAGCCAGGTAAAAAGCCAGCATCATTTTATTTTCAGGAATAGATAAGTCTAAAGGCTGTTCTACTGCCTGCGGCTCAATACCAAGCTTGCGAAGGATATTAATCATCTGGTAAGCATCACCGGCATTCCGGCTGAACCTGTCCCATTTGGTAAATAAAAGCAGGTCTGATTTTCCCCGCCTTTTCTTTAAGTCCTGTAAAAGTTCATTCCACCGGGGACGGTTAAATGTTTTGGCAGAACGATCTTCATAAATCACCTTTCGGATTTGCAGTCCACTTATCTGGCAATACTTCCGTAAGGTTTCCTCCTGGTTTCTTTGGGAATAACCTTTGTCTGCCTGTTCATCCGTGCTCACCCGGATATACAAATCTGCTGTTTTCATTTCTTTAAATATTGAGTTACGGCAATGTCAGCCAATTTTCTGAGGAAAGCCAGTATTAGTTTGGCCTGCTCCAATGTTACTTCCACACCTTTCTGGCGCAATATTTCTATTACCTTTTCAGGTTGAATCTTCTCCATCTTACATCTCCTCACTTTGTCCTTTACCTCACACGTCCTGTGTAAGCAATTCAATCAGTCCACTAATATACGAATATTTGTTATGCCAAAACAATATTTTGGCATAACTTTTTTAAAAAATAGCTGCCCTCATCAAAGCGTGGGGAGCGTATTTTTTTCCGTAATTTGACTGTATTTGATACATTTTGATGTTTCGGCTATTTAAGGCATCAACCCCAGTTAAATAAGCATCAATGGAGAAAACCAACAAAGAATATAAAGTTACTTATAAAACCTACTTTAACGAGCGGTTGAAAAAGAGCCAGTTCCATACCAGGCTTATGCATCCCCTGTATGTCCAGGTGATTTTTGACCGCATCCCTATTATTTTCAAAAGCTATTATTTCGACTTGTTTTCAAAACCGAAATATGCCATCCGGCTTGCGGGCCAGGTTTTTACGCCGGATATTAAGGAAATCATCAAAAAAGAAGAAGCACTCATTGAATTCATCATTGGAAAGAACAGGGATAATTTTTCGTTAGAACTTTTTAAAAAGGAATACGCTTTTTACTGCCGGGATTTATTGGATTTAATGGAAGCTGATTTCCTGGATTATCTGTTTACCTTTCTGCATGATGAGGGCCTGCCAGCTCTGGCGGATACCATTAAAAAAGGCGCTGGTAATTGCAAGGCATACGACATTGTACGTGACATGAAGAGTGCTTTTAATGACAAGACCTACAATACGCTAATCGAAAATTCTTTTTATTACGCCCCTCCCTACTTGCCATTATATGCATTTGCCGAAAAGCCCAAGTCTACGCCATTTACTTGCTTTACGGTAAGAGAGTGGGAGCAACCTAGTGTAAAGGATGATTTTGCTGCGTTTTTCAAAAAGCGCTATCCCGGTAAGCAGGTTGAGGATGCCATGCTAGAAATTCAAAAAAGGGTAGATAAAAATTAACGCTTCAAAAGAAAAAAGGAGAAAAAAGAAAGCCATCCATCAACGGCCGAGCGTGGGCAAGACACCAAAAGGAAGCGGAATAAATGCTGGCCTTGTGTGCCGGCCCTGTGTTTATGCCGACCCTTTTGGTTCGTGGAGGCAGCCGTTATCTTTGCTTCGCTTTTTCTGATGTTTAATTTTTGTCGGAAGCAGGCCATAGCAGTTACATTATTTAAACTCTTCACCAGTTAGTGCCTCATTGTTTGTTTTTCCACTCCTCTTCCAGCGCCGTTACCACATCGCAAATCATGCTACTTTGGCACATTTGTGAAAGTTTTGTATTTTAAGTTTCGCAAACACAAGTGTTAGCTGCGATTTAAATGATCGTTACACCCAAAAAAAGGGCAATTAGTAAGACCAAGCTTGAAATCAGCAAGGATATTTCTCAATTAATTGAGATGGCGAAACATTGCGGTTACGGAGAGCTTCAATATTTTTTACATTATCTTCATTTTTCTCGGCTGTTACCAAGTTTTGGAAATGTTCCCGTAAGTAAACAACAAGTAATTGGAGTGTACGTCAGGCAACTTAATGATGCTTATAAATAACGCGTTGTGCTATTGAAAAATATTTGATAATCAATGAAGCAAAAAATGTTGTGTCGTTGTCTAGGTAAGTGACCAAACCAACCAAAACACGT
>NZ_FNNO01000008.1:0-197996 GCF_900106985.1 Hydrobacter penzbergensis
CGCTGAACTTGCGCCTGGTTTTCTTTGTCATATTCGGTAATTTAGGATGAAAAATTCATTCTTAACTACCTGCCCTTTTTTAAGGGTACATTATATTTGATGAGTTTGTTCCTGAATTTGGTTACCTGACCGGTTGACTTGAAAGTAGCCATGGCACGGCGGAGTTCATCTGCTTTGGCGGGCGTGAAACCGGCTGCGACGATCGCGATCTTCATGGCCTGTTCCTGGAACAGGGGGACACCGAGGGTTCGCTTTAAAATTTCTTCGAGAGCAGGTGAAGGGTATTCCACTTTTTCCTGGCCGTTGCGGCGGCGCAGGTAGGGATGCACCATGTCTCCTTGGATGGGGCCGGGGCGTACGATTGCTACTTCGATTACCAGGTCGTAGAAAGTGCGGGGGCGTAAACGTGGCAGCATAGATTGTTGTGCACGGCTTTCAATTTGAAAGACACCGATGGTGTCCGCTTCGCAGATCATGTCGTAGACTTTGGGATCGTCCTGGGGTACGGTGGCAAGTGTCAACTCCAAATCGTGGTGCGCTCTGCACAAATCAAAAGCTTTGCGGACACAGGTCAACATGCCCAGGGCTAATATATCTACTTTGAGAAAACCCAGCGCATCGATGTCGTCTTTGTTCCATTCGATACAGGTGCGGTCTTCCATCCTTGCGTTGAGGATGGGACACAATTCGTGCAGCTTGCCACGGGTGATCACGAAGCCACCTGTGTGTTGTCCTAACTGGCGAGGAAAAGAAATGAACTGCTCTGTGAGTTCCAGTGTTTTTTTCAGGTGCGGGTCGGTCAGTTGGCCATCAGCGAGTGCATCAATCGTATCGACGGAAAGGCCCATGGCTTTGCCCACGTCCCGGACGGCGCCCTTGTAATGCAACTCAGTGACGGTGGCCACGATACCGGCGCGATCGCGGCCATACTTTTCATAAATGTACTGGATGATCTCTTCGCGGCGCTCGTGTTCAAAATCCACATCAATATCGGGCGGCTCATTGCGGGCATCTGAAATGAAGCGTTCAAAGAGCAGGTCGTGCTTGGTAGGATCCACCGAAGTAATCCCCAGGCAATAGCAAACGGTCGAGTTGGCTGCGGAACCACGACCCTGGCATAGAATGTTTCGTCTTCGCGCTTCCCGAACAGCGTCGTCTACTACGAGAAAGAAAGGAGCATAATTCATTTTTTCTATGAACGCGAGTTCATAGCGAATGTTCGCACTGATCTTTTCCGGCAACCCATCACCATAGCGTTCGTGTGCGCCTTGCCAGGCGAGTGCAGTGAGTTGCTCTTGTGGCGTGCGGCCATCGGAAACGATTTCATCCGGAAATTCATAACGGAGTTCATCCAAAGAGAACTTACAAGCGTCTGCAATTTCTTGTGTTCGCTGGGTGGCATCCGGATGTGCACGGAAGATGCGGTTCATTTCCGCTGCGTCTTTTAAATAGCGCTCAGCATTCGAGTGCAATTTGAAACCAGCGTTTTCGATCGTGCACTTTTCGCGTACACAGGTAACGATGTCCTGCAACTGCCGACGCTGCTGGTCGTGGTAATGAACGTCGTTGGTCGCAATCATTGGCACGTCCAGCAACATGGATAATTCATGCAGCCGGTATAAATACTTGCTGTCATCGCCTCGGTAATTTCGTGTAGCGGCCAAGTATAAATTGTTGCCAAGATGCTCGTGGTATTCTGTCAAGGCTTCACGAAATGTTGGATCTAACTCAAAAGAACGGGTAAGGGTAGAAGGGGGAATGGCGATGAACTTCATGTCTGTGGCATGCGTAAAAACGTCCGCTTTGTACAGTTCGCATTTGCCTTTTTCGGTGCGCAGGTTGCCTGTGCTGAGTAGGGTGCAGAGTGCAGCATATCCTTTTCGATTCACAGGATAGGCTAGGAGGCTTGGGCCATCGACCAGATCTAACCTGCAGCCAACGATCAGACGAATACCATTTTTCTTTGCAGCACTATAGGCCCGCACGATACCTGCGAGCGTATTGCGGTCAGTGATAGCAATTGAAGTATAACCCAGGCTTGCCGCTTGCTCCATTAGCTCGTGCGGGTGTGAGGCACCGCGAAGGAAGCTGAAATTGGTTGTGACTTGTAATTCTGTATAAACCACCCTCGAAAATACTAAAATTATTAGCATTTTACTAACTAAATTCTAGTTAAAAGCTATGTTAATAATCCTATTTTAGGTATTCCGTTCTATGGACTTATATATATTCATGCATGCTTGAAATCTTGAATATTAAGAAGGGCTTCCATTCTGAGTTGTTATTAAACATACCGTACATCAAACTTGAAGGGGGTGTTTATTGGCTTGAAGGAGTTAATGGATCTGGCAAAACAACCTTGTTTAAGATGATAGCAGGTTTATTGCCTTTTGAAGGAGATGTCAAGATTGACGGAATCAGTCTAAAAAAACAGCCTGTTACCTATCGGCAGAGAATAAGCTTGGCAGAAACAGAACCATTGTTTCCCAGATTTTTAACCGGAATTGAGCTAATACATTTTTACTACTCTGTTCGTAAGGTACAGCCTAAAGAGGTCAACCCTTTACTTGAGCTTTATGCTATGAATAGCTTTATTAATGATACTGTTGGAACTTATTCGGCAGGAATGATTAAAAAATTATCTTTGGTTCTAGCTCTTATTGGCAATCCCAGTTGGATTATTTTAGATGAACCATTCATTACCCTGGATGCTGTTTCGTGTCGTTTGACATTGTCTTTATTTGCAGAAAGATGTCAAAACTTTAATACGAATTTTTTTATCAGCTCACACCAAGACCTGCATAGTGCGGCATACGATCCTGGGACCAGACTTTGTATTCGCGATCAAAATCTTGCTTTTGAATGAGTCCGCTCTTTACAATATTGTTTAAGACGTATGTAAAAACTTACTATAAGGAAAATGCGGGAGTATTTGTTTTTATTTTTACCATAATGCTATGTATTGTGAGTAAGGTAGACGGCGCAGGATTGTACGAATATCATCATTCTCTGGCTGTAAGCATGTTAAAGAGCAACACTATTTTGTCAATAGTTTTCCTGATTTGGTTTTTATATGTTCGAAGATATGTTGTGTATGTTTCCAGTGCCTATACCAACCCTCATTATTCATTTCTTCAGGTCTATAATCAGCTTTCACATCGTCGTCGCTTTTTTCTGTTTTTTATGGCCGATGTTTTGTTGTTAATGCCAATATGGCTGTACGATATTTTTTTCTCTTTTGTAGGATTAGAGCAGGGCTTATTGATACCGGTTATTATAACTAATGTTTATTTATTGTTTCTTTGTCTGATCGCTGCGGCCTGGCATATTTATCGTTTAGATAACTTGAACAAAAGATGGAAGGTGCCGTATTTTATGCGGGTTGGAAAAAAAGTACCCTCTTTTTACAGCTCTATTTTATATCGGTTCGTTATTAATACGCAAATTAATATCTGGTTGGGAGCAAAAGCCTTTACCTGCGGAATACTTTACTTAATCGCTAGAAACAATAATACAACTGACCGAGATATGAGTATGCTTTTTTTGTTTTATAGTTTGGGTATACTAGCAAATGGGGTTTTGGTTTTTCGGATACGCGTATTTGAAGAAACTTATTTAAGTTTCTGGAAGGGGCTTCCTCTGTCTTTATTGAGCAGGCTTTTGCAATATTTAGGACTGTACTTTGGTCTGTTAATTCCAGAGATAATCACTGCTTCGATTCTAACACCCCAATACCTACAATATACGGAAGCGGCCAACTTTATTTTCAGCGGTTTTTCTTTATTGCTGTTGATGAACAGTATCACGTTTATACAAAATTTTAAAGTCAAGGAATACATTGCCATATTATTCGCAATCTTTTTTATTGAATGCCTACTCCTTGTCACATTTGGGTTCGTTTTTTTGTATGTATCCTTTTTCTTAGTAGCAGTAGCCACATTTTTTGTGGGCTATTACAAGTTTGAAATTATTGGATACAACTACAAGGAAGTCAATTAAAATATGAGGGCTGTTATGCAAAATACCCGTGGAGAAACCAGGTGACCTGACCGTTAATCTGGTAGTGACCCAAACGAAATACCCAATAGCGGTGACCTTTTTCGTCTTCCACGCAGTAGTAATCGCGGTGCTCACCCGTCTGCAACCACCATTCCTGCTCAATCCGCTCAGGTCCATCGGCTTTGATCACTTTGTGCAACTTTCCTTTGTACCTGAAATTCATCGGCGGGTAGTCGGGAATAGGAGCGGTTACTGTTATCGGTTCAGGTTGCGGAAGTAAGTATAAAGGACGTGGCCGGTCTAGCGTCCAGGGAGTGGTTGGTTTCTCTGTAAGTGACAAGGCTTTTTTCACGGATCTTTCCGGCCAGTAGTGTTCATCCGGCAGGTAACGATGAAAATGGCCTTCGCCGAACCGGGTGGTTAACCTGTCCAGCAGTTCTGCTAATTTGGGATCCTGCAAACCAGAAGTGCTGTTCCATAACCCAGACTGGGCTGCAATTGCATCTTCCACTTTCGGCGCATCAAGGGTAAAGAGTTCAATGCCGGGACCCGGCTCGAAGTTTTCGAATTTAAGAGAGATGAGTTTGAACAGGTGCGTTTCGTTGTGAGATGGCCTGTTGGTGCCAATACTTACGGACACCATTTTGCCGTCGATGCGATAGCCTTTGAAGGTGGCTATACGTAAGCCTTTGCCCTCACGGCACAGACGAGAACAAAGTGCATCCAGTAATTTTTCTAAAGCGATTTCAATGCCTGTCAATGTCAGGATGGGCTCCAGGCAGGACAGTCTTTCCTGCCAAGGTTCGGGAGAAAAAACAAGTGGACGGATTTCTGCTTCATGGCCCAGCGCATAGTTAATTTTGCGGATGCAGTCGTCGCCAAATCTTCTTCGCAGACTGCTGCGCGGCATACCGACGAAATCTTTGATCTGGCGAAGGCCTAATTTATGCAGGCGTTCGCAGGTGTATTCATCTAAACGAAGCGCAGCAGCGGGAAGCGGCAGTAATGCACTTATTTGTTCGCCTGGTGGGACGACTACAGGTGATTTCGCAAAACGAGCCGCAGCCCAGGCTCCGCCGATGGTGTCTGCCATGGCTCCGTGTACCTGAAATCCGAATCCGCGTAAACGGGCCAGGATATCTCCTAAATATTTTTCTTCTCCGCCCCAGAGATGTGCGCAGCCCGTTGCGTCCAGCAATAAACCATCTGGCTCGTCGAGCATAACAGCAGGCGTGAAACGAATGCACCAGTTTGCCAGTCTTGACAAGACTTTCTCCGCAATCGCCGGATCATCGTACAATACTTCCAGATTACGCACCAGAATTTTAGCATCGGCCAGTACCATACCGGGACGAATGCCCCCTGCATGGGCCAAAGGGTTTGCAGCTACAATTACTTTGCGTCCATGATCAACGGCCGTGAGTACAAAAGGAATGCTGCCCAATTCTTTTTTTCGAATGGTCGCCCAATCGCTTTTCAGGTAGCGAAATCCTATCGATACAAAACGTTTGTTCATGGCTGCTGGTTAACTGGCTTCTCTTTGCAGTTCGTGAGCTGGTAGCTGTTCTTTGGGTATTTCGCGGAACCCATTTTGATTCCATTCCAACTGCCAACTTCCCGGGCGGCCGTTTCTAATTTTCAACAATTCAACATTCCATCTGGGGAAGCCCATGCCCGGCAAGCCCTCCGGAGTTTGGCTTGGCAGGTTGGTGATTTTCCACCTGGAAACAGAAGCGGTAGTATTCAGCCACGTTGTTTGCCGAATCACCAATCCGGTTACTTTGCTTTGTTCCACTGCCAGTTGCAATCTTCTGGAAGCAGTGAAATCGAGGTTGCGTATTTCGCTCACGACTGCAGCAAGGCCTTCACATTTCAGTGCTTCTTCCATCATCCAGCAGAGATCTTTTTCTCGTGACAGGTTTATAAAGATGATCTTGTCGGGCTCTATACCAAAGGTGGTAAAGGCAGGAGGGAAGAGCATGCGGGCAGGACTCAACCAGAGCGTGATGCCGCCTCGTTTCATTAAGGAAGACAGAAGTCTTGCTATAAAACCCGTTGTGACGGTTTTGTCTTCTGCACTCACACAACAGAATTCATGAACAGCAGATAAGGGAAAACACCCATCGGGAAATGAGTCATTGATGGCTCCAAGCTCCATATCCATAGAAACGGTACCAGCGGCTTTTTTCAGACCCTGTCGAATGAGTATGTCGTTTCGCAGTTGCGAAAACTTATCTGCTTTTTTGGTAAGCATAATTGCGGTCGGCTAACTGATTCAGAGCAATTTTACTAAAAAAATTAGTAAAATAAAAACAGTCCAATTGATATATTGATTATCAATTAATTATAATGGTTGAAAGTTGCTATTTTGTGTTGTATGAAACCAATGATAACGTTTGCTAATCTTACTGCTGTCGAATGCGGTGTTGTATATTACCATGTAAGAAATAATGCAGCAACCCATTTACGGGTAGCCCGCTTGTTGGAAAAACATGAGGAGTATGCTAATGCCATTGCACATCTAATCTTAGGTTCTGAAGAGTTTATTAAAGCAGTCGTTTTGCTTTTAGAAAGCAAAGGTTTTTCACTCAGGGCTATGAAAAAATACAACAAGTTATTTTATAACCATTCTGCGCGACATATCATCATCAGCGATTTTTATTCTATTTGGATGGCAGTCAGGACACTGTTTGATATACCATCAAAAAAGCAAGGGGAAAGCAGCCCAAGTCATTGGATGAACGTCTTTAGTGGTGTCGCAAAAGGCTTCCTAGAGAGTTTAGATAATCATTCATGGTGGAAGGCAGCAGACGATCATAAACAACACTGTTTTTATGTTGATTATGAAAACAAGGTATTATTGCCATCAGTGTTTTCCAAGCAGCATTACCTGGAAGCTAAAAAACATGTTGACCGTTTTTTATTTGATCTACGAACTATCGTCGTGGTCTTATTGAGAGCGGATGAACAACAATTGAATGAATACAAGCGCATACTTTGGAGCGATGATATACCAGACATTCTGAATCAGGCAATTCCCAAATGGCTTTGACGGATCAGGCAACTCTCAACAAGCTTCTGGCATAGGTCGGGTTATCGTTCCGTACTAACTCCACCTCTATGAGCCTATAAAATTGTTCTGTAGCCAATAACGGGTGGTATTGGCTAACAATTAAGTGGTCGATACACAAGTAGGTAGTGATGTCGGTTATTGATTAAAATATTTTCCGACTATTGTATTTTCAGACAATTGTTTTTACCTTGGTCTTCTCCCCTCATTTATTGAATCATTAAAACGTACGTGTTTTATATCTAACAGTACTCCATTGCCGTTTGGTATAAACTAGCTATTTCTATGTGTGTACAAAAACTGTGATGATTCCCTGTTTTATTGATGTGCCAAAATTAACGGCAAATCGTATGAAGCAATTTCTTGTTGTCTTAGTTTCGGCATCCGGCGTCAAAGAATGGGCAGGAATAGAAAACAGGAAGAGATCGATATTATAGGACATTAATTTGCAATCATGTTAAGCGGTATATAGTTGTTATGTCATCCAATATTAACTTGAACAAGAAAAAAAAATATTCGAGGTTACACCCATGTCGCAACCTTTGGAAAAAATTAACTGTTTTTCGTTTAAATGGACAGTTCCTTCTTCAGTTGTGCTCGATTTAAATTAGATCATAAACATAAACGTAATAATTATGAAAAAATTAATACTTCTTGTATTTCTGTTTTTGCCCACTTCGAGGCTATTTAGTCAATGTTATGTTACTAGCTTTGGGTCACTTGGGACACTTTTTAAGTCTACCGGAAATTATCAGTTAGACCAGAAATTCAATATCTCAAAAACTACTTTAGAAAATTTGTTCAACATTTCTGTAAATCTATTTATTTATGATGATGGACAATCTCCAAACGCATATGCAAAACGTAGTGATGATCAAAATTACGATGGATTAGTTGCTTTTGGACGAAATATGCTAGTGCAACGATTATGGAACATTGAAAGAGGTGAGTTTGCTGTTGCTGGAATTCTAGCTCATGAATGTGCACATGTAATACAAATAAAAAAAGGAACTTACTATAGTGTTACAAAACTTAAAGAACTGCATGCGGATTTTATGGCTGGTTATTTTATTGGAACACAAGGTTTTCCTCAGAACGGAATTAATGCGTTTGCAAATGATTTATATTCAATTGGCGATTATGATTTCTGGGCGCCAGATCATCATGGAACACCAGAAGAAAGAGTAGCCGCAATGCTTGCCGGTTTTCAAGTTAGAAACAGTTCAGCCAGCAGTGCTTATATGACAGGATTATCGTATGTTCGAGGTGACAGAATTTTAACAACTGGTGGTGGTTTGGGTAGTGGCACAACTAATCCTCAACAGCAGCAACCGCAGAGAACAAGGGTCGTACCATGCACACATTTAGTTCACCCAAATGGAGACATAATACCATGTTCACATATTCTTCATCCGAATGGTGACGTTTATCCTTGTTCGCATGCTTGCCCCGGACCATACGGACCTATTCCTTGTCATCCCTATGGAGATATTGGACAGTGTAGCCACAGAGTTCATAATAGTGACGTAATTTCATGTACCCATATACTTCATCCAAATGGGGATATAATAAATTACTAAGAACAGAAGGATTACTTACAACGAAAGAGTTTGCCACAAGAGTAATTGGCGAAATAATGGTTGCTAACGTCATAACGGCCTTTTCGGGAAGAAATCCTGTGGGCTGCATTTCAGCACTTTTGCGATGTCGTTCAGGTGCTTGAGGTTGTAATGAGTAGGGTAGTTGGGGCTTTCGATTTTCCCTATAAAACCGACTGACATGCCCAGCGCATCGGCAAGGCCCGCTTGGGACACGCCCAGTTCGAGTCTTCTCTTTTTGACTTTCTCAATCACGTAAAGATCAATTTTGTCTTTTTCCATTTTCGTTATTTATGCCAGACCAATGTAGGTCAAGTGATTGTTCCGATCAATCGCTCGTGGGTAAGTTTTTACGAATACGACGGAAAGTAACAAATGACGGAGTTGTTACAATACTTCGTTTCCCGCGCCGGATAAGCATGCTATGGAAGCTCACGGTTTCGGTAGTCCAATTTGTGGCAGGAGAGAACTGGAAATTGGCTTTTGATATGTCGTTGCTTGATTTTATTGATCTACTCATGGTGGACGAGGCAGGCGAGGTCTCTCCAGAGATCGGTGCTGAGACTTTTGCTCTGGCGAAGAAGGCCATGGTGGTCTATAAAAAAGAACCTTTGGGATTTCGAAAACTGTTGAATTTTGAACATAAAATGCCGTCCTATATAATTCGGTCTTTCTTTCATAAATCTAAAAACCTCTTTTTCAATTCTTCAGTTAATAAGCGACACTTATTTTTGTTTCCAAAAAATCTATACCTTTTTTTAGCAAAAAAGCTGTACATAAAATCTCTCAGGGATTTAGGTGCTACTTTTAGCGCATATGCAAAGGGCCATATCCATTCGATGTTTTTTCCTATCTCAATGATCGCATCTGACCTTGTATATACTCTCTCATCAGTAATGAGATATATTGTATCAAGTACAGCAATAGAGATGTTTTTGCTTTTTAATATCTCCTTGCCAATATCAGATTGAAGTGAAGCGAACCGAAATATAAATTTTGGATCATTGTCAATAACAAAGTTGACAGCAGAGTCACAAAAATTACAATCACCATCAAACAAAATTATCTTAAAACACATAATGAATTAATTTAACTTTATGACATAAAAACAATTTAGCATTTCGTTATAGACATTTTGGAACTTCAAATTATGTTTCTTTAGAATCTAAGGGGATAGTAATTCTTGTTGATATGAACTCCTTCCATTTTGAATTTAAAATACATCGCGGCCTGCACACTCAAAGGTGGAGCCTACATTTATCTGATTATTAAAGGAAATTATACATACAAAATATTTATGTGCTTATTTGCCTAAGCATAGTTACTAATATCCTCTATCTAGTTCCCGTGCTTTGAGTGTCCGTATAATCACAACTCTTCGGGATAATTACCTTTTAGGAGGCCATCGCAGAGCCTTTTTTGATGTTGTGGAATACCGTTCATTACTGACGAATACTACCGGCAGGGAATCATCCCTCGGATCTTTATATTCATATAGATGGCACCGATTGTAACGGTACTTTTAAAATAAAGTTATTAAATTATTTAAATCCTTATTTGGTTGCTTCCTCTGTTATTTTTCTAAAAAGATCTTTGTAATTTTTTGCTTCCGTTCTCATCCATTTATCCCACCAAGTAAAATTCAGCCCGTAATTACTGTTGGAAGTCGAATGATGCAAATTATGATGAGTAGATGTTGTTTTCCAAAAGAACCAGCTATCCAAAAACCCTTTAGGATAAACTTCATATCCTAAATGTCCGACAATATTCAAAATTGTACTGACAACTTGAAAAACGGCAAAGGTTAAAAAGTGAATTGGTATCAGTAAGGCAGTTACAAATACCCATCCATTCAATACAATAGCTTCTGCTGGATGCATTGAGAATGACGAAAATGGATTTGGGTCGTTGCTGTAATGATGTATATAATGAATACGTCGGAATAAAAATGGGTTGTGGAGCAAACGGTGTGTCCAGTAAAACCAAGCATCATGAAAAACGAATAAGAAGCATATGCTGAATAACCAATACCCGAAAGGGCGTTCATTGAAATGCAAATAAGCTTTTATCCACCCTTTTTGTGAAAAAAGATAGAGAATAAGATCCGCCAAAGAAAACATAAGTATGACGATTATTGTATTAACAAGTTCATATCTAATACGTTTTTTGTAGTTTCTAACTCGATGCTGGATACGTCTGCGGCTTAACCGTTTTTTTAATAAGACCCAGAAAATGAGGTAAAACAATGTTACAAGTGGTAATATCCCGATAAGACCTCTGAAGAAAGCTCCTTCGAAATATCGAATCATTTCTGATAAGTTAATGTTCAGCCTCATATAACGACATTTAAAAAATGATCGGGGTAAGAGTTCTTATTAGCTTAATGGCCTGATTTTAATAAATAGCCCTCCTTTGGGTTTCAACGTACCAAAAGGGTCGGGGATAACAGTATTTTTGGAGGGAATGAATCGAAAGTGCTTGAGTAACACCATTAGTAATATCTGCATTTCAATCATTGCAAACCGGTGTCCAATGCAGAAGTGAGGACCTGCGCCAAACGGAATAAACGCATATTTATGATACTTCTTTGTTGAGTTTTCAAAACGATCTGGTATGAATTCGTCCGGATTCTCCCAATATTTCGGATGACGTTGTAAAATATAGGGACTGATGATTATGTAACTTTTTGGCGGAACGATATAGCCGTCGATATTATCTCCAGAAATTGCCTGTCTTCCGAATATCCATGCAGGTGGATATAGCCGTAAAGATTCATTGATAACATGTTTAAGATATTCTGGACCTTCCAGTGAAGGAATATCCTGGCTTTTGTCCCAAGTATCAATAATCTCTCTTCGAAGTTTATCTTGTTTGTCCTGATTCTCAGCAAGAAGCCAGATTGTCCAGTTAAGTGCATTGGCTGTGGTTTCATGCCCTGCCATGACCAGAGTAAGTATTTCATCATGTATCTGCTGGTCTGACATACCCTCACCTGTTTCTTCATCACGGACGTTCAAAAGAAGGCTGAGCAAACTGCCAGAAGAAGACAGTTTTTCTTTTTGATCTGATATGATTTCGTATATCCATTTATCCAGTTTTTTCTTGGCCTTCCTGTATCTGTAATGCGAAGGAATAGGAAACCATATGGGAAACTTAATCCATTGCTGGGTGTAATAGTAAAAAAAAGTCATAACCTTATCCAGAGAACCGGCTACTTCATCATAACTCCTGCTCTTTTCTCCTCCTATAAGTGTTCGTAGAACGATTTGGAATGTTGTGTTCATTAATTCTGTAGAAAAGAGAACGGGGCGTTCTTGCAATACTGTTTCATTTTTTCTCAATCGGTCCATAAAGTTGATGGACTCTTCCCTCATAATAATGGACATTTGTTTAAGATAATCCCAGTGAAAAGCCGGCTGGATTAATTTTCTCTGCCGTTTCCAGAATTCCCCTTCACTGGTCAGTAATCCATTTCCAAGAAAGTTGCTTATTATCTTATGTGTACCAGTTCGTTTGTAATTGGTGTGATTATCTTGCAACACATATTTAATATAGTCTGGATTTAAAATAACAACGACACGACTGCTTCCTATGCGACATGTAACGATCCCTTCGTCTTGTCGAACTAATTTATTGCAGAATTCAAGGGGGGCCTTTAGGAACTTAAAAGTACTTCCCACTAAAAAAGGTTCTTTTAATGAAGGAATATCTAACATAATGTGATTTCAATAGGTTCTTGTAGTTACATTAGCGATTAATTTATCCAGTGCGTCCCTGTATAGAGACGGACGGAATGAATTGAGTATTTCCTTAGCTTCATTTAGAAATTCCTTCATCTTCTTTTCCGTATATTGAATGCCTCCCATTCTTTCTGAAAACTCGATCAATTGAGTTATTTGGCGATGTGTTTTATTTTTTTTCCTGATTAGGTTATACATCCTAAGCCGCGTAAAGGCGTCAGCTTTATCCAAGGAATGAATTAGTGGAAGCGATAAGTTCTTGCTTTGAAGGTCAATGCCTGTTGGTTTTCCGGTATGAGAACGGCTGAAATCCAATAGGTCGTCTTTTAATTGGAAAGCAATTCCAATCTTTTCTCCAAATAATTTAGCTTTTCTTACATGTTCTTCCGAAGATCCGGCTGTGTGTGCACCAATAGCACAGCAAGAAGCTATTAAGATTGCGGTTTTCTGGCGGATAATCTGGAAATATATATTTTCCGTAATATTTAATTTTTTGGATTTTTCCAGTTGTAACAACTCCCCTTCACTCATTTCTTGTACTGCCTGTGATACAATCTTCAATAATGCGAAATCATTGTTGTCAATTGATAGCAGCAGACCTTTAGCTAATAAATAATCGCCAACCAAAACAGATACCTTATTTTGCCATATCGAATTTAGTGTAAGGAAACCACGTCGATAATTCGCCTCATCCACTACATCATCGTGAATCAAAGTAGCATTATGTAATAACTCGATTAATACGGCTCCTCTGTGTGTTGAGGGATTGATTTTCCCAAAGACAGCGGCTGATAGGTAGACAAATAAGGGGCGCATCTGTTTGCCTTTCCTTTTAATAATATAATTCATTACTAGATTCATCAACTTGTTCCTACTTTGGATAGCATCGTTGAACAACTTTTCAAAATTGATAAGGTCTTCCGAAATCAATGAACGGATGGGATGCAGTGGTTCGCTCATACAGGAGAATGTTAATGGTAAGGTAAGGCGTGTCATCTAAAATAAAAATATTATTTGATTATTTATTTTTTTTTTCTTTATATCACAAAAGAGTTTTTGGGAGACAGACCCATATTGTATGTCTAAAAAAATTAGCAAAACCCAAAGCCGAATTAACATAGATCGCTATATATGTTTATAAAGATTCCTTTCCAGAAATGGATACGTATCGATTAGGTTATTGGGTTAATATTTATTAACTTTTGAATCTGAAATTATGAGCTATATCCTTTTCTTCAACATGCCATTTGCGGGACATCTGAACCCTTCTTTACCTATCATTAAGGAGTTGACTAGTAAAGGTGTGGAAATAAGATTCTATTGTTTCCGGGACGAAGCAATAGAGACCAAGATCGAACTGTTTGGGGCAACATTTTATGAACTGCCGACAAAACAGGAGAATCCTAATAAGTTGATAGAACCTGATTTCCCAACCATGTGTGCTTTTTTAGCTGAAACAACATTAGAAGTAGTCCCTTATCTTTTGCCACGATTGAAAGACGACCCACCTGCATCTATAGTATTTGATTCATTTTGCTTTTGGGGTTATGTACTAAGCAAATGTTTGAGTGTACCATCCGTTTGTCTCATCCCAACTTTTGCTTTACATCAATCGTTTTTCCCAAAACTTGCTATTCCTTTTATTGTTATTTCTGGTGGAATTCGAAAAGCTTTTCCAGGTGTCAAAGCATTGAAACAATTTAACCGGATGCTGAAATTAATCAATGAAAAGTATGCATATATAGGGAGTAATATATTAGATGTGATTATGCTCCCAAGTAATCTGAAGATAGTATTTACGTCTAGGATATTTCAAATTAAAAACCAAGTATTTGACGACTCGTATCTCTTTGTTGGGGCATCTTTGATCGAAATGGAGGAGAATCTGGATTTCAGGAAAGAACTAAACAACAAGCTACGGACTAATAATAGCTCAATTATTTATGTTTCAATGGGCACAGTAATTAATAAGAAGCCTGCATTTTTCCAACAATTCATTAAAGCATTTAAAAATACGGCTTTTACTGTTATAGTATCTATTGGAAATGGAATGAGCGTCGGAGATTTGGGACCGATACCTGACAATTTTATCATAAAGAACATTGTCCCACAAATGGAGGTACTGAAACGAGCATCTGTATTTATCAGTCATTGTGGAATGAATAGTACAACTGAAGCATTAATTAGCAGGGTGCCAATGTTGATGTATCCGCAGGTTGGCGACAGAGTAGTGATTGCCAGAAGATTGGTCAAGTTTAAGGCTGCAATTTTGCTGAAAAAAGGAAAGCTTAGTCCGGAATATCTTCGCAAATCGGTGAACGTACTATTACATAATGCAGAGCTACGTTCTAACATAGAACAATTGGCTATATCTCTAGAAAGTTCAGGTGGTCATTCTAAAGCGGCTTCTGCGATTTTAGCTTTATCTGTCTGAAACCTTCAAATATAGGGAAATATAGATAGATTTATATAACCTACCAATGTAGATAAAAATATTTTATATACTACCAGAGATGATATATATTTATTATGCCATTTAATAAAATAATTGGTGAGTTACTATATGTCTCCTAAATTACCTGGTAAGGCCTCCCTTCGTACTGCTTTGACAGCAGTTGTAAACCCAATGCCATTTTATAAAGTCAACCAAAGGTTATATCCAGACATATTTTCTTCCAGCCTATTGTGGTTTTCGGCCTATGTGATTCATAATCCTTTTTTTATGAAGCATGTGTTACAAGAAAATCATAAAAACTATGAAAAGGGAGGGAAATATGGATTTATACGTTTTTTACTTGGGAATGGGCTACTAACAAATAATGGTGACGATTGGTTAAAACATCGCCGGATTATCCAACCTTCATTTCATCAGAAGAGCATGGGTTATGCATGGGAAGTAATGCTGATGGAAACGCAAACACTCATCAAATCATTTGGTGACAGAATGGTAATAGATCTGAATACTGAAATGGCAATTCTTACTGTCAACATCGTTGGAAAATCATTTTTTGGAATGGATACACAGGATCGTGTCAGAAAGTTGAGACAGGAGCTTGAGAATTGTCAAAAACATGGGCACTCCTTGTTAAGGATGCCTATTAATTATCCTGAATGGATACTCGACATCCCAATCTTCAAGAAACTTGACAAAGCATTGAAGAATGTGCATGCAACTATCGACAGCTTTATTGAGGAACGAAATGCCAATATGGGGATAAAGAATGATTTATTGGAGTTATTGATGGAACTAAAATACGAAGATACGAATGAGAAAATGTCCTTCAAACAAATAAGAGATGAAGTACTAACTCTTATTGTTGCAGGTCATGAAACAACTACGCTAGCGTTGGCATGGACATTTTTTGAGTTGTCCAAGAATAAGCATGTTCAGGATGCCTGCAGAGACGAGTTAACCAGTATTGTAAGGGATGCACAGGATCTTACTTATGAAAAGCTAAATAAATTAACTTATCTTACATGTGTGATCCATGAAAGTTTGCGTATGTATCCTCCTGCGTATCTTTTTGCCCGAACAGCCATTAATGAGGATTATTTAGGGGATTACTATGTTCCAGCAGGAAAGAATGTCGTAATTAATCTCTATGGTCTTCACAGGCATCCGGAATTTTGGAGCAACCCACATGAATTCATGCCGGAGCGATTCGAGAAGTTTGATTATAGTGGAATCAATAAATTTAAATTCATGCCCTTTGGTGCTGGCCCTAGAGGATGCCTTGGGGTGCATTTTGCAATGACAGAAATGAAAATCATTCTGTGTTCTTTTTTGTTAAAATATAGGATTGAGCTAGCTGACCAAAGTCCGATTTACCCCAAGCCATTGTTTACGTTAAACCCCAATAAGCATATTTGTATACGATTGAAAAACCTGGCTTAACGCGATCTTATGTATAACAAAATGTAACGAATAATTTATGGCACGGATAGTGATTTCAACTATTGGAACTAAAGGAGACCTGCATCCATATCTGGCAATTGCTAAAGAATTACAATCCAGGAATCATCGGGTAATTATTGCAACAAGCCCAACTTATGAGCGTTATGTGAAGAACATGGGTATCGAATTTGCAGGCATAAGGCCCAATATTGATTATGAAGATAAAGAACTGGCACGTATATCCATGGATTTAACAAAGGGAACCCAGCACGTGATAAAAGATATTTTGTTCGGAAATTTAAGAGATACTTATGATGATCTAAGCAAGGTTGCAAGGGGAGCAGATTTGCTACTGACGCATACACTTTGTTTTGCTAGTTCTCTTGTGGCTGAAAAACTGGAGGTGCCATGGGTTTCGGCTGTTTTGTCTCCCAATAATTTTTGGTCTAGCTATGATCCGTCAGTCATCCCTAATGCACCATTCTTGATTTACTGGAAACATTTTGGTCCGAGAGTAAATAGGCTCATTGTCAGAATGGCGAAGTTTGCGACAAGGGAATGGATCGAAGCAGCGTATGTTTTAAGGGAAGAACTCGGATTATCTAGAAATGGAAATCCGCTATTCGAAGGGATGCATTCACCACATGCAGTGTTGGCTCTTTTCTCCTCTGCTTTCGCCAAAAGACAGCCTGACTGGCCTCCCCAAACCATCATAACAGGATTCCCAAGATATGAAGAACCGATTACCGATGAAAAAGAGGAGGCAATAAGACATATCCTTGATAATAAGCGTAAACCTGTCGTTTTTACCCTAGGGACTGCGGCTGTTCTTAATCCAGATTCATTTTATCACTATAGTCTTGAAGTGGCACGTGAGTTAAAACTGCGAGCTATCCTGCTTACCGGATATCCTCCTGAGAATACTCCTGTCTTTCAAAATGATGAGGACGTATTTTGTTTTGATTATTTGCCTTATTCCAAAGTTTTCCCATTCTCAAGTGCAGTCGTCCATCATGGAGGAATTGGCACGACTGCTCATTTGTTGCATTCAGGAGTTCCCTCGGTAGTTGTGCCATACAGCCACGACCAACCTGATAATGCATACAGGCTAAAAAAACTAGGTGTTTCAGAGATATGCTATAGACATAAAATTTCTGTTAGCAAACTCAAGTCATCTTTGAAAAAAGTTATTTCGACACCTTCTTATCATCAAAATGCTGATTCGTTATACCGAAAATTATATTATGAAAACGGAGTAGTTGCAGCTGCTGATATTATTGAAATTAAAGCTGCCGAACTGAAATAATTAGATCAGACTCTAACCATATATTTATGAGTTTCTTTAATATTGGCCGAATTCTGCTAATCCTGTTGCTGGTATCTTTTTGCGTCATAACATATACATTTGCTATTATATTGGTGGTCAGGTACCTGCATATAAATTGGATACTGATCCAGCTATTGGGTTGGATTTCTTGGTATTTCTGGCATAGTGTTATCTTCGATAAAGTGGCCAAGTTGCTTTGTATGCTCAACCTGAAAGATTCTTTCGGTATTATAGTCTTTACACAGGTAATTCCAGGCGTCTCTTTCTTTTTTACCATGATGTCTTTTCCCGTTTTGTATAGCTTTTATTATAAAATTCCTTTTGCCACTAATTTTATTCAGCTCAGTTGCGGAATATGCACTGGATTGATGGGACTATATATCATCATTGAGAGTTTTAGAGTAATCGGCATAAGTGGCGCAGCTTTTGAAAATGATTATTCAACGAATAACCGGAAGAAACTTGTTGCTCACTCTATTTATGGCCTGATACGCCATCCACTTTATATGGGCAGTTTGATTGGTTCGGTTGGATTGAGTATGGTGTTTAGTAATCTGGAATGTTTTCTTTTCCCGTTGATCAATACTGCGTTTATACCAATATACAAATATTTGGAAGAAACCAGGTTGATTGACATATATGGGCAGGAGTACATGTTATATCAAAAAAAAGTGGGGGCTTTCTGGCCTAAGAAGTTATTCTGGAGAAAAGCGACTATCATTCTTAAAAGCAAAAAATGAAAATACTATTGTTGGGAGGGAGAGGTTACTTCGGTAATGAAATAACAAAGGCGATTAGCCGGAATCCAGCAAACGATGTATGGATCGGATCACATAGCGTGATTGGAAAAAATATTATTCCTATCCAATGGAGTAATACAGATTTCCTACAAAAAATTGTTTCATTTGATGTTATAATCAACGCAGCCCCTATCCCTTCTGATGAACAGTATCTTACCTGCATCAGGTCGATATTATCCTCAAACAGAGTATTTATCGAAACAACCGCTGATCCGGTAGACATTGCACGCCTTCTTGCCTGGCAGGAAATGCCTGAATGGAGTGCACTCAATTCTTCTCCTACAGGAGGGCTATTCATTCACAGCGCCGGTATCTTTCCAGGGCTGAGTAATCTATTTTATAAGCATTTCCTTGAAAGACGATTGGATATCACGCATTTAAGGCTGGGTATACGATATAAAATTTTGTCTGGGGCAGGGAGAGCGATGTGCCATCTAATGGCGTCTACAATTTTGGAACCATCGCTTTGGATTGAGAATAATGAGGAAAGAATGGGTCCGCCGATCGGAAGCGGGTATTGGATGGAGTGGCAAGGTGAGCGGGCAAAGGGATTCAGAGCCTTTTTACCGGACCTTCTGTATATAAGAAAGTTTTACAACATTCCAAACATAGAGACTTTTCTGTCTGTAAAACCGCGGTGGATATCCTGGACATCTAGCTGCTTCAATTGGATGCCTCGAACTAAATGGTCACAGGTCATGTTGGAAAGATGGTTTTATTTAATTAGGGGGAGGGCCTTCAAAAAAACAAGGACTGATTTGTGTATGTCTCTTCGTTTGAATGAGGGATCTTTTCATACGTTGAGTGTTAATGATGCATTCTCAGCAGCGGGATTTTTTGTCGCAGCATGTGTAGAATGCTTGAAAACAAAAAGGATTAAGACTGGGTTCCAATCGATAAATAGCTGCTTTAACTTGGAAGATATCTTGACACAGATGAATGTGATCAGTGGAAAAGAGTTAATTATTATATTACAATAGCCTTTGCCGCAATTCATTCAAAAAAAGCATAAATGTAGTGAGCGCGACAAAAATCACATATTATAGTAGCACAACAATTATTCTTTTTTTAATGGTTATTGCAGGATATTATGATGCCTCTGGCAATCGCGCAGTAATTGAGTACGCAAAACATCTCGGGTATCCTCCCTACTTCATTGAATGGATAGGATGGTGTAAAATAATTGGGGTTATTCTATTTCTGATTCCAAAAATGCCTAAACTACGAGAATGGTGCTATGCTGGTTTTAGTTTTGAGTTATTAAGTGGATTGATTTCTCATATTGTCTCTAAGGATGCATTTTGGATAGTAATGATGCCAATAATAGCAACTATGCTATTAACTACTTCCTATATTTCTTATCATTATCATTTGAAAGGATCGCAAAGATGAATTCTTTGTAGGATATAGATGTCGAAGTCGGTAAGAAACTAAAGCGTTTTTGTGGTCGAACTTATTACCATCTGCCTTGTAATCCTTCCTGTAACGCTTTCTGGTATTTACGGAGATCAAAAGAATACAGATAAGGTGCTTTGTGTGCGCAGCCTTTCCGTTTTTCCTTCAGCTTGCGTAATATGCCATAACTATTCATGCGCCGCCGAAAATTTCTCCGATCCAGCTTTTTACCTAAGATGGTTTCGTACAAGGTTAGCAGCTCAGGCATTGTAAACTTATCGGGTAACAGATTATAACCAATGGGCTGGTGGTTCAATTGCCATCGCAGCGTTTCCAATGCCGTGTCTAAAATTTTCCTGTGATCCATAAACAGGTTATCTATGTTATGGAGGTGATGCCATTCGCTGGCAACGGATATATTATCGGGAGTGGGAGTAACGTGCGAAAATTCTACCAGTGCATAAAAACCTACTGTAACGAAACGATTCAATAGCCAACTGCCCTTTCCGGCGGGTATATTCCATTTTCTCAGCCAGTTCGATTGGTATTCACGATCAGACCTTGATGGGTTACCAAAGACATGGAATTGTTGCAGGAAAATGTTGTTGATGCCGGTGCGTTCCTGTAAAACTCTTGTTGCAGCAGCTTCCAGATCTTCCTCCTTATACACAAATCCTCCCGGCAGAGCCCAATCATCGGTATGCTCCATTTTGAGCAACAATACTTTTAATTGGTTGTCGTGAAAACCAAAGATCACACAATCCAGCGAAATGCCGGGATGGAACAGTTTGCCACCTTCTTCAATAAACTCACGAATGCTTTTTAATGCCCGCATAGTAAAACAAATAAGCGATTGAATTTCTCGGAAGAAAAAACTTCGCTACAAAATACTAAATGTTTCTCTTGCCAGAAACCAATAAAATGCAACGAATAAATTCCATATCCAGGTGTAAGTATCCGTAAATCACAAGCAGTTTAGAATTAGGGATAAACGTCTAATTTTAAACTGAAAATGAAAAAGACAAGATTTACGGAGATGCAGATTGTCACCGCGCTGAAGCGCCAGGTAAATAATGAAACACTTGAATATCAGGTAATTAATACGCACTGATAACCTCTCAAAGAACGGAAAATAGTGCAACAAAAGTTGACGACCCAGGATTTTGTCACGGAGCAAGCGGAATAGGGAAGCCTACAACGGCCGCTTTCTGAATAATGCTGAATTTGTCAGAGGTTCACTGTATTGTGTAGTTGATTTTGATGTTGCAAAAAAATTATTTAATAACGTGGAACACACAATTGACAAGCAGATTTCGGTGAACGATAAACTAAACTTCTTTGAACTTATTGAAGCATATATTAGTCATATCCAACAATGGACCTACAAGGACTGCGCCTTTGAAGTGTTCGCAAAAGTATATGTCGATAACCGAGGCCTCACCAAAGAAATCCATCCTTTTATGAGCGAGGTATTGAGGGTTATATTAAGTGGAAATTTCAAGAGGAACTGTATGTAGCAATCAGGGGCGACTAATCTTTCTAGACCCCCGGTGTAATTAACAATATTGATCAGGAAAGATTTTGCAGCGGAACTTGCCAGCTTTTCGTTGTTAAGTGGATCACAAAATAAACCAAGTGTAAATCTTCAGTAAGATCCGGACTGGAAGTAATCTAGATTTATGGGCAGGGTTGCTCTTGCAGTTTGCGATATATTGTCATGTCTATTTCCGAAGATTGCCTTTCGTACTCCAGCCTGATGATTTTGTCGCAATTCACCTGCAGCACGAAAGCGAAATTCTCCATGGTTGCAGACACGTTGCCGGAGCCGCCCTGGATGTTGTCTAAATAGCCGGGCAGGGCTCTTTTAATGGGTCGATGCGGTCACCCGCCTTGTATTTGGGAATGATTCGGGCTACTATTTTGCTCCGGATCTCGTCCGGCACGTTTCGAAATACCTGCGCTGGCATAACCATAGGTAGGAGCCACATGAAGAAGACGAGGATCATGGACGGCGATAAAAAGAAGATGACTTTCACCAACGGCCGATGAGCGAGTACTCCAACCAGTTTGTCCCACCTGATCAGCAGTGCATAGGAGAGACCAAAAAACAGGCCTGTCAGCAGCGCTAATGGCAGAAACATCAACACCAACCTGACGCTGCGGAAAAGCCCGCCAACAATAATGGCATAACAGAGCCCTCCATATAAAGCAAACACAATGGGAAGATGTACGGCTTGAAGACCGGTTTTGCGTGGTCAAGGTGGTTGAAGGGCCATATAATAAAGACTGCCCAGGCAATGGTCATAAAGAGGCCTGACCAGAAAATGATTATTTCGCTGTCATCAGCCTTACCATTCCTAGAAACAAGATACACCGAATAAAAGACAATTATCAGCACTAAAAAACATAACTTGAGGTGCCAAAACTATCATAACGAGAGGTTCAGATTGTTTTGATGATGTACAATCACATTGTCATTTAGATATTTTATGTCACAATTAAAAAAAACCTGTTGCATATTGGCGATGTTGGTTTCTTGCATTGCCACATATGCCCAGATTAATCCTGTTTCCTTTACTGCTATCCGAAAAAAGGCAATCATCGGAGGTAAAGACAGTGCTGTATTTATTATATCCCTGAGAATAGGCGAACCACAAGATACCACTACATTATTCGTTCCTGAGTATGGCAAGTTCAAGGCCAACACTACTATACAATTCATGACTTTAAAACCTGAAATAAAGCTTTACGATCGTTCTGCTATTAATTTTTATAGGCCTACGAATTTTCTGGCATCATTTCCAATCCGCGACGTTACGGAAATAATGAATCCTGCCGCATTTGAGATGCCCGATCGATTTCCCGATACTTACTTGGAGGGCAGGATAAACAACCCATCGGATTTTGAAAAAAAGATCTCCGGCGTTATGAGTAAATATTTCCGACGTGGTTACGTTCGGAGTGTAGATGAGTCGACGTCGGTGATCTCGTATAGCTGCAACTATGTTTCGGTAGGGAAGGATGTCAAATACAATTTTGAAGCGTCTTTTAGGTTATCATACAGCTACAAAAGAGGGAAGTCGCAATATTATCGCATTCAGTTTGTATCCAGAATGAATCGTAATGGTGATAAGGAATGGGAAACGCCGGGCAACCAAGGGGCGGAACAAAAAACAAGGGAATTAATGGACAATGTCAAAAGTGAACTAAATCCATAAACTATGAATCCGAAGGCAGCAAAAAAGACTCTCTTATTCGTTTTTGTCGGATCACTTTGCCTTTGCTCGATCCTATTTACTATAGCAAGAATTGAGGATCTCGTTAAGGATTCTAACTATCAAAAAGCGCTTACCCAATTATTGAAAATATATTCGGTCCCGCTCGGTTGTATTATCGCTGGTTTTTTTATTTCAGAAAAGAAAAATGGACCTTTCCTAAACAAGCAAGCGTTCACGGTTGCAATTGTCCTTTGTTCCATATGGAACTTATTGATAATCGGACGTGCGATGATTTATATTGTCAATATTTTCTCAAGTAGTGATGACATTTCCGATGTAATAGTTTTTATTAAGGATATTCCTGAGGTGGGTTCATTCCTTATCTCGGGTCTTCTAACCTACCTTTTTGGAAAGAATGAGAAGTAGGTTAGCTATATCATATAGACAGTTCTTTGCAACTCTAGCCTATACATTATTCATTGCAACGGCCGCTGCACAGGATTTGCCTACGCGTCCTGAAATCCTGTTCCGTCACGGTATTTCTAACAGAGATTTTTCCCCAAAATATTTATTCCCGGCAGGCGATACACTTATAGTGGCCGAAAACAAGAATCTGCTCTTTATTGACCGGGTTACTGGTATGGAGTTCAATAATGTTTTTTTTCCGGATGGTATATTTTCGATTGAAACTCCGTTGATCGACAAATCACAGCAACTTCTTGCTGCCGTTGGGGACAGCATCCTTTTAATCAAATCCGTGAGAACAGGATTGACGATCGATACGGTCATGGACATAGGGTCGCCACATATCAGCTTTGGTGGTGGGGCTGGCTGCATTTTCTATAGTTCATCGAATAAGCTATACAAACGTATTGTCAATAGACACCGCTCCGAGCAATTGTGCATCTTTTCATTTCCCGTTAAGAGCATTTATTGGATAGAAAAGGAGGATCTGCTTACCGTAGTGATCGAAAAAAAAGGCAGCTATGGCGTCGTTTTTCTTGACAGCGCCGGTAAGATAATCGCGGAAAAAGAGATCATCGGTGATTATGTAAAAGTTGCCGGAGAGTTTATCTACCAGCGGCAAAAAAATAGCATATCTGTTTCCAGGGTTGAATTGACTGGCCAGACGATTGGTGTAGCGCCAGCTAAAACAGTTCCTATCGCTTTTAACGCTAACGACAGCTCATCTATTTTAAGCCCAGACGGGAGATTCCTTGCAATAACCAAAAAAATTGATTACTATCAAAATGGATTGCGGAAAAATGAAGCGGACAGTGTTATGTACCTATATCTCTATAACGTAAGTACTGGTATGATGATCGGGAAAAGAAAAATGGATCGCGAAATGCCTATGAAATTCGATTGGCATGGAAATCTTTTGTATTACCAGTTTAAAGAACAACCTTCGCAATCGGCTCTTCAGCCTCTCCCTGAAATATTGTTAGCCTCATTCAATCCTATTTCTAAAAAAGGTAATTGGATACTATCTTCAGCTTTACCCAACAGAAGGCATATCAGCTGCTTTGATTATAGCCAGACAGCGAAGAGATTGGCTATTCAAACCAGCGATGAAAATATATTGGTAATTGATCTTACTCACGGCTGGCAGCTAACGTTAGCAAATCTTAAAGCACCAGGAGGTATTTCTTCCGACGCACTATTTAATTCGAAGTTTTTAAAATTTTCAGCATCGGGAAAGTACTTGGTCAGTTATACTAATAATGAAATCAGGATATATGGCATAGGAGATTCATTACAATACCTCACGGCTAAAATGACAGCACCGTTTGCAAATGATCTTCAGCCGACAGATGAAGATAGCATCTTCCTGGTAAGATCAGCGGAAGTCGTTTACCGATTGAATATTTTTCAAGGTGGTATAAGGCCCTGGCTTACTAAGCAGAAAACTAAAATAAATATTTTCGACCCTGAAGATTACAGTTTTCATCCCACTCAATTGATAAAATGCAGCGGAAATGTTTTTGCATATGTACATGCGGAGAACAGCCGAAAAGGGATTTCTGTTTTTGATACTGAAGGGCCAAAAGATACTATTTCGTCAGGTTATTATTCTGTGTTGGACTTTTATGATGCCAGATCTGGTAGGCTAATAAAAAGCGCCAAAGCGAATTGGTTTGCACCTGGTCGCGATACCAAAGGAAGGTATACAAAATCATACTCTGAACTGTATTATATTTCGGCCGGCCCCGACCATATTCTAAGAGGGTTTTCAAAAAATTTTGCTTACAGCTATTCTTTAAAAGATCTATCGTTGGTATCTGCGGATGTAGTGTCGTTTTCAGGCAACTACAAAATTGGCCTTGAAAACTCAAACCTTGTGTTCGATCCTACCACCACAACCCTGTATTCAGATAGTACTAAACAAGTGCCTTTACGGGACTTTTTCGACCAAGGAGTCGAGGGAGCATTTAACCTTGAGGGCAAAGTTGCAGTAGTTGATAGAGACAGGTTCTTTTCACTGACAGGCTCCGGCATACTGGAACTTCGCGACGGGCGTTTCTCGGAGCGTAGACTTAATCTTGTGACTTATCCAGGGTCCAACGACAAATACAATGATCTGCTGGTTGTTTCTAATTATGGTTTTTTCGATGGCAATAACAGGGTGCTAGACCAATTTTATTGGCGAGCAAAAGATCGGTACTATACCTATGATAATTTTTATAGTAGCTTTTTCAAGCCGGGTCTCTTAAGTAGAGCATTCAATAATAAACTTTCATATGCACTGCCGTCGATAAATCTGTTCCTTCGCTTACCAGGGTTAAGCAATATGCTTGCCACAAGACAGGCGAGTATCACCAATAAGGGTACTCAAAAGATAATTTGCTTCAAGAACGCGCCGGTGTTAGATGGCCCTATGACCGACTCGATCTACGAGGTTTCTGATGACCCTGATTGCCGATTATATGTTCGTCTTCCGAAGGATGTGAGTAGCAACGAACTTGAAGAAATGATACAACCTGACATAGATTCAACTTACTATTTTACTCATAATATCAAAGGCAATCTTTATGTTTTTTGTCTTGCGGTAGGCGATTATCCTCGATCTTCAAACCTGCCGTCGCTTAGTGGCAGTAAAGGCTCTGTTGATTCGTTAATAAATATGTTTAAGGTAAACAGAAATAGATTCAAAAATGTGTTTGAGGATGTGATAATTCTTCCACCGCTACTGGATTCAAATGCCACACGAGCGCGATTTTATAGTCTATTTGCCAAGACAACAAGCACATTACGTCCACAGGATATGCTCTTTGTTTACCTGAATGGCCACGGGATCATACCAGCACAAACAGAACTTTTTCATTTTTTTGGTTACGATGGTATCAATGGTAACACTGGTCAAATCAATGCGAGTACATTTAATACAGCACAGTTGGTTGACATTGTATCTGGCTCAGTCTCAATGCGTAACATCGTTTTTGTAGACGCATGTCAATCAGGTGGTATTGGTGATAGTTTTAGCAAAGTGGGCGAGGCTGGTCACTCATGCCCGAGCCCATATCCATCTGTCAGCGCGGCAGTTGCTTCTTCCTTACCGATCCAGTCTTCAAACCAGTTCTCAACAGAGAGCTTGTTGGTAAAGATTATTTCCGAGGCATTCAGAGAGACCAGCACTTTCTCACAGGTCAGCTTTAAACAAATCATCGAAAAGATCCGATCGATTGCAGCAGCAGAAAATAATAAACTGTTGCAGACGCCTGTTATTATTTATAGTGGCCCCGATTTTCCTTTTATGAATGCAGGTCAGCAAAAATAGCCTTCTGTTATAGTCGGAAGACAAATAAATACTAATAAAAAAGGGTGAAGATATCACCTGCGTTTGCAATATACTGCAAGTGTTAGATGGCGTAACTTTAGAGTGACTCTGTATGAAGCCTTATCATAAGACAAATATACCTAATAATGTATATTTTAACTAAATATTTTTAAAGTATGTTCAACCAAACGATAAGCATTTTGATCGTTGCGTTACTCAGACATTATAATGTAAATAACTCCTGCCAGCTGGTTCGGTCGTTTAGCAACTCTGACATTAACACGATAGAGGAACCAACTATACCATTAAGGAGGTCTCCCTTAGATTCTTCCCTCTGATTGCAATACTCCAAATCTTTTTCGTAAAAAAAGATTGCCTGAGCTAGCCAGAATTTTTTCGCATCGTCATAGTAACTTTTCTGTCCCTCCTTAAACAAAGACTTATAAAATTGCACTAAGCTCGACGCTCCATGACAAAATCCTGCACTGTCAATAAGCATATTTTCTGGAGACAGCCTTTTAGCGGAATGCAACCCAATACTATCGGCTATTTTTATGTAGTCGTTATTGCTTAATAGACGTCCTGCCCTATATAATAACAATGCAATGTTAATATCACCGTAGCACCATGCCACTCTCGGCCCATAGAATACATTATTAAAGGGAGAATGTTTATCTTCTGTATATCTAGTTACTGTGGGAAAAATTGACGCTAGGTTTTGGTCTTTGTCGGCGGTTAGGCTCAATATATATTCAATCCCTTGCGGGATATGCGATGAAAGTTCTTTTTCACAGATTCCCATTTCCAATAATGAACATAGTGACAAGAGTATACCGCATTGACCGTGGGAAATCCCCAATGAAACTGTATCATTTTTTTTTGAAAAGTAACTATTGAAATAAAATGATCCTTTTTTAGTAATATTCGCTTTTTTTATAAGTTTCAGGGTTACGGTCGATATTAGTTCTGTCAAGTCATGTTCTCGATCTTTAAAATAAGTAGCTAAAAATTGAATTGTTCCTGAAAACCCATATAAAAAGTCGGTGTTATCGATGTCCAGGTCTTTTTCTATATTTAAAATAAACTGATAAATCAAGGCGGATTCAGTTTCCTTATCAATTTCTATATTCAGAAGTGCATCCTGTTTTAAAATTTTGCAAACAGAAAGAAGAGCCGGCACGCCGTAAAACAATTTAGCGTTGGATATAGTTGAAGGATCCCTGCTAATTTTATCAAAAACCGAATTCAATTTTTCTACCGCTATGTCTTTAAATTCATTTGAGTTTGAAATTTTGCCTAAGTAGGACCAATATAAAATAAGGCCGAGCTCGCCTCCATTTAAAAGCGTTAAGTTCTTAAACGGTACTGTTTTTACGACTGACGAGGAAGAATAAACGAGATCGTATATTTTGTCATTCATAGCTTTAATCTTATAGGTTATTTAAGTTGTCTTATATGTATCTGTGGCGGTTAAATGGGTAGAAAGCTAATGGGCTTTTATACGATGCCAAAAGTAATGCATACCATTTTTTTTGATAAATTTATTCTTAATATTTGACTGGAATGTAATGGGAATATTACTTAGAAGAGAGTTTAGAAAATACTGTAAACAATGTACATCTTCAATCTGATGTGCTATAGTTTTAACGTAGCTTAAATTCTACAACGGCTGCGGTATTTCAATCGTTGATTTCATGTTTAATGCGGCTATTTGCCGGCAAAAGTATTGATGCCAAACATTCAATTACATAATTGGCAAAAATTTGACTGCAATTAGTTAGAACGTGTACATGGGCACGAACCTATCGATATTTGAGTACTCCAATTCTGATCGCCATGATGCGAACATAAGGATCGAAATTTATAAATAATTTTTAAATATAAATATATAATTTATTGACTTATAATTATATATAGTTGTTTGTAAATAAATTAACGCATTATAATTCAAAATCTATATGAATATAATATATTTGTTTTCTAAAATCATTTTATGAAAAAAGAAAACAAAAAACTCAATTCAATCAAGAAATTGACGTTGAACAAAAAGGCAATTGCTAAACTGAATTCAAAAGAAATGAATTCAATTGTAGGTGGAGCTACAACTGATCCTACCACCAGAGGTTGTGCTACTGCTTGCGATCCTACGGACACCTTCGGATGCTGCGCAGCTTTATAAGACAGCGTTTCCGTAGGGAGATTTTGGAAATTGCAAAATCTCAATTTAGGCTATCCTCTTTTTTCCCTAATGCATCGCGACAATAGGGTGATTAGAGTTGAATAATGTAGCTTATTTCAGATGGTGGCATTGCTTTTAATGCCACCATCTTACTTAGAATGTGAATAAAACGGAAGATTACATCTGACGATAGTTATTTTTTAGCATTTGTAGCGTGATATTTGACAGGACGCTATTATAAAATAGCATGATAAATATTGGCAAATTGTTTCCGAACAAAAATGAGGCCTGTGTCTAAATAGAGATTTTTTTAAGGAACTGTCGGTTAAATTGAAATCAAATCTTTAAATGAATAGACTTTATAGAATATTGGGCATAGGAATTTTAATATTAATGACTTTTTGTTCTTTGTATGCTCAATATCAAATTAGGGGTACTGTTCTAAATTTCAAAGACAGGCCAATAGAGTTCGCCATAATAGAGTTACGTAAAACGGATCAGCCATCCGGTAATGCCATACTACAGAAAGTGGCAAATGAGAAAGGGGAATTTGCTATTAAAGTGAATTACGGGGGAAAGTATTTATTAGGAGTTAAAAGCCTTGGGTATTCAGATACAACAATTAATGTCAGCCTTGAAAGTGATTCGGTTAGTATTATAAAAATAAAAATGATGGATTTAGAGATTAAAGAGGTTAGAGCTGTGACGGTTATTTCTAAGAGGCCATTTATTGAACGGAGACTTGATCGGCTTGTGATGAACATTGAAAATAGTCCAATTTCAGGAAATCGATCATCGTTAGATTTGATGAATTTGGCACCAGGGGTCCTTGTTACAAATGGGGAAGTTCTTCTGCGTGGTATGCAACCTGCTAGAGTAATGATTAACGGAAGGATGTTGAACCTGACAGGCGTGGACTTGGAGAATTATCTAAATAACTTGAAATCCACTGAGATTTCATCGATTGAAATAATGTCGCACCCCCCAGCTGAGTATGATGCCGCAGGTAACGGAGGGTTGATTAATATAATTCTGAAGAGAAGCAAAAAGGATGGACTCAATGGAAGTTTAGCAATGAATTTCTCTCAGGGTTTGGGCAAATACCCTGATTATATCCCGTCTGCTAATATTAATTTTCATAGAAATAAAATCGGTATAACTGGCAGTCTTACCTATGACAATCTGCAAGATTTTTTAACTATTGGAATGGACAGAAAGATTAATCAGGACGATGGTAATTTTGTATCTAATACTACAATAGATTCAAAAATTCATTTGGCTAGCGAAAGGTTGGGGCTATACTATGATATTAATAAAGATCAGTACTTCGCGATCGATTTTTCCCACTCTTCAAGCGCTAATAAGAGTTTCAGTAATGCAAATACGTCTATTATTTATGCGGATCCGCATAAAAGTATATACTCGGTTGGGTATTTTACCGGTAATCTGCCGACAGATTTCTCAAACCTGGGATTAAATTATAGTATTAAAACGGATAGTATAGGATCTACTTTTAAGATTATTTCAGATTATACATACAGTAATAAGAATGCGTTTTCTGGGAATCATAATCAGAAATATGATTCCAACAACAATTTAATTTCAGATACCACGTTCAATTTTAGTTATCCGAGCTCAGCTAAAATATTTACAGCTCAGCTCAACTACAACAAGGTATTCAAGACAAAGACAGAATTTTCTGTAGGAGGAAAATATACGTTTACAGATATTTTTACAAATAATTATTACGACATATTTTTCAATAATGCGTGGAAAAAAGATCTGGCAACAGCTTTCGACTTTCGTTACAGAGAAAGGATTTACGCCGGTTATTTTAAACTAAAGGGGAGTATTTTTAAGACTGAGTATTTAATCGGATTAAGAGGGGAACAAAGCGAAGTAAATGGATTGCTGACTAGTACTAGTCAGCAAGATACGGCAAATAACAGAAAATATTTTAACCTTTTTCCATCGATTTTTTTCAAAAAGAAGGTAAACAATAGTGGGTCTAATTATTTAACTTTTGTTTATAATAAGAGAGTAGGCCGGCCATCTTATTCTCAGTTAAATCCGTTTAGATACTTTATCGACAATTACACAACAAGGGAAGGAAATCCTTTATTGACCCCGCAGTTTACTAACTCATGTGAACTTAGTTACACTTTGCATAATAAATATAGCCTAAGTATCAACTATGCTGTTACGAAAGATATCATTTCGCAAGTCTTAGAATCTAATACAAGTAATCCAGTGATGGTTATGAAAAATAGAAATAGTGGTTATTCAAAGAATTTTGGACTAAATTTTAGCTTTCCAGTAGACGTGACAAAATGGTGGCTAATTAACAGTACTATAAGCGCCGGAAAAATAATATCGGAAGCTCCTGATTATTCGATTAACTCAAATTATTTTTTTTTCCAGACATACCAGGACTTGAATTTTACTAACAGGTTTTCTATAAATATTAGTGGGTATTATAGATACCATACAGTTTGGGCAAATATAATATTTGCACCCCTTGGAAGTTTGGATATCAGCTGTCAGAGAAAATTCATCGAGAACAAACTAATTACTAAAATTGGTGTCAGTGATATATTCTATTCGAGTGCTGGTAATACCAGAGAAGTGAGTTATTATAACAGCGGGAATATAAATCTTACACGAAAAGCTCAAACGAGAGTGGTATTTATTAACTTGATATATCGCTTTCAAAGCGGAAAAGCATTCAAATCAGATAAGATGGAAAATGGGAGCGCTGAAGAAAGAAAGAGGCTATAATATGTGATTACATAGAAATCATTTTTTAGGAATTATCGGATAGCTTACAATTTAGAAGTGTTAATAGTTAACCCATTTTATAATCGTGAGAAAAATAAAGATTGGTATTCTGGAGTTCGGAGCCGGGCAGTTGAATTTGAATAAGATTCTTAAAAATCTTTTTGAGTATGCTATTGAAGCAGATAATCTCGGATTCTCAAAATTCTGGTTAGGAGAACATTATTTAGTAAATAGTATATGGTACAATCCCGAAATACTAATTCCTATAATAGCTGGGCAGACAAATCGAATTTCCGTTGGGTCGGCAGGTGTTCTTCTTTCGCATCATGTGCCGTATGATGTTGCGTTAAAGTATAAATTACTTAGTAATTTATTTCCCGATCGAATAGACATGGGTATAGCAAAGGGAAAGGCCCCTAAGGAAATTAGTTCGCTACTAAATGAGAGCAACCAAGAGAAACTTCATGATCCAACATTTATTGGTGAGCAAATAAAATCATTGATCTCTTTAGTAAGAAGTGACGAACTAGCTGAAAATGGGACCCCGTTTGTCCCACCTTTTAGAGGAGCAATCCCTAGTATCTGGGGACTTAAATCAGGGTTTGAAAATCTGGCAGAAGTTTCGGAATTAGGGATCAACTGCTCAATATCGTTGTTTCACAAGAAATTTGATGAAGAAAACTTAAAATCTGCGGGTGAAAAAATAAAAGAATTTAGAGCGGAATATTTTAATAAAAATGGCTTGAACCCATCAATTAATTTAGGAATTGCTGGCATTTGTGCAAAGGACTTTTCTTCCGCCAGACGAGTTTTAGATGGCCTCAAAAATAAAATAGGCTTCGAAATTAGTAATGTGCTGCTTGGATCGCCGGAATATTTTCACGAGAAACTAACACTATATCAGGAATTATTGGGGATAGATGAATTTATTTTTTTAAACATGGCTCAACATCACGTATCAAAATTTAAAAGCATCGAGTTGATTTCCAATAAATTTGGGCTGACATAGATGACTATTCCCAACCATGAACTCCTTTTACTAGGATCATTGATGCGAAAAGCGTGTCTATTATTTGCCCTTTCTTAACGCTCCTAACATTTCCATTATAGTTGTTATTTTCCTTTTGAATGGGGGGATCGATATATTCTCTTTGGCCCACTGCATTGATTCTCTCTATTAAATCTTTATTGGCTTTTCGAATTGCTGAATAATCGATAAAGTAACACCGACGATCATTTCTTTTTGACTCGGTCTTTTTTAAGATTGTCAGGTCTGAAAACTTAAATAAACTTTTGTTCGTTGGATTAGCAGCCATATTGAGCTTTTGAAGAGCGTCGGCGTTCGTAGGTATATTAGAACAGGAAATAAGGATTATTAATACCGGAATTAGCCATTTTCTTTTTTTCATAATAAGACGAATTATTGATATTGAGAAGTTTATAACAAATATAAAAAAAATATTTACCCACCCGATAAATGATTTATTGCCTGCTGTGTCATATTAAGTGATTCTTTTGGTGCTGAATTATTCGATCTAACTGTGCTTAATTTTTGGCGATTAAGAAGGGGAGTTGCATGAACAGTCAAAAGGGAAACCCTGAGAAGGCTCTGTGATCGAATATCTGCATTTCAAGCCTACTAAATAATTTTTTTTTGTTATGTTTGAGCAGATATTTAAACACTTCAATCATATAAATGTTTAAAAGATTCCCCATATATATCCAGATGGATGCAATGGATTGTGGACCTACATGCCTTAGAATGGTAGCTAAATATTATGGGAAGCATTTTAGCCTACAAAAATTAAGAGAGTATTCTTATATTACACGAGAGGGAGTTTCATTAAAAGGTATCAATGATGCTGCCGTTAAAATTGGTTTTAGTACGTTAGCTTCTAAATTGAGCTTTGAACAATTAGATGAGGAAGCACCGCTACCATGTATTCTGCTGTGGAACCAACAACATTTCGTCGTTCTGCCACCGCAGAATTATAATAAGAACAAGAAAGGAGAAAAGATAATAATTGCCGATCCGGTACACGGGTTGGTCAAGTTAGATAAACAAACGTTCTTGAGCTCATGGGTTACGTCAGATGATGGTAAGGGTATAGCATTGTTGCTAGAAACAACCCCATCTTTTTTTGATTTAGAAGAGGAGAGAAAGCAAACAAAGGGAATTTATTTTTTGCTCGATTATTTAAAACCTTACCGAAAATATACCGGTCAGTTGCTGCTTGGTATGCTTGTTGCGAGTTTATTTTCACTGATTGCTCCATTTCTTATGCAGGGTATGGTGGACTATGGTATTAATCAACAAAATATCGAGTTCATTTATTTGCTTCTATTGGCCCAAATTGCGTTGTTTATCGGGAATACTACAATTGAGGCGATTCGCGGATGGATATTATTACACGTGAGTTCAAGGGTAAATATTTCTATAATATCGGACTTCCTAATTAAGTTAATGAAGCTTCCGATCCGCTTTTTTGATACAAAAATGGTTGGGGACATCACTCAGCGAATATCTGATCATAACAGAATTGAGCAATTCCTTACCGGTTCTTCACTAACGACGTTGTTTTCGATCCTCAATTTAATTGTTTTTGCAGTAGTACTTGGGATATACAGTATTCCTATATTAATGATTTTTTTTGTGGGATCTATGCTCGCAGTAGGATGGATGCTTTTTTTTCTTAAGAAAAGAAGGGACTTGGATTATGAACGATTTCAGAAAATGAGCGATAACCAGAACAGTCTTTTTGAAATCATTACCGGGATGCAGGAAATTAAAATGAATGATTCAGAAACTTCACATCGCTGGGGATGGCAGCGAATTCAAGCCAAACTCTTTCATATTAATGTAAAGGGGCTTACTCTTACGCAGTATCAGAATATCGGCTCCTCCTTTTTGAATCAGTTGAAAAATTTGCTTATCTCGTTTGTAGCGGCAAAGCAAGTATTACATGGGGAGATAACTTTAGGCATGATGTTAAGTGTATCCTATATTACGGGTCAAATGAATTCTCCTATTGAACAACTGCTGCAGTTTTTTAGGGCAGCTCAAGATGCGAAAATCAGTGTCGAAAGATTGAGCGACATACACGATATAGAAAATGAGGAAAAAGAAGGGGAATTGAAACCAGCTCATGAAATAGAGAATGCATTATCTCCCAAGATCGATGGAAAGGCTTATTTACAATCACAAGGTATCGTTCTTAAAAATGTTTCTTTTCAGTATTCTGGCCCGAGTTCGCCCAAGGTGCTCGATGATATCAATTTGACGATTCCCTACGGTAAAATTACCGCACTTGTTGGGGCAAGCGGCAGCGGTAAGACGACGTTAATGAAGCTTTTGCTTAAATTTTATGACCCGACTGGAGGGACTTTATATTTAGGAAGCACGCCTTTTAACCTTGTATCCGCGAAATGGTGGCGCAATCATTGTGGGGTCGTAATGTCGGATGGATTTATCTTTTCATCGACGATTGCAAGAAATATTTCGGTTCAGGAAGAGACAGATCAAAAAAGGCTTTTATCCGCAGTAAAAACGGCCAATATAGAATCTTTTATCTTCGACCTTCCATTAGGGTTTTCTACAAAGATCGGAAATACTGGCAATGGAATTAGTTCCGGACAAAAGCAACGGATATTAATAGCAAGAGCAGTCTATAAGGAACCGGATTTCTTATTTTTAGATGAGGCTACTAGTACATTGGATGCAAATAATGAAAGACAAATTATAGAGAATTTAAATCAGTTTTTTGAAGGGAGAACGGTAGTTGTTATAGCGCATAGGCTAAGTACCGTCAAACATGCCGATCAAATTGTTGTGATGGATGAGGGCAGAATAGCAGAGGTTGGGGATCATGAGTCATTAATCAATATTAAGGGGAAGTACTTTGACTTAATAAAGAATCAATTAGAGTTAGGTAATTGAGTTTTTAATTTGTAAAAATGCCAGAACAAAACAGCAGCTCAAATCTGCCAATTGAAGAAGATATTCAGGTTATTATTGGACGTGTCCCTTCCTGGATAACCAGACATGGGACTACTATAATAGCTGGTTGTGCATTGCTATTGTTTATATGTGCTTTGTTTATCAAATATCCGGAATCAATTTCCGGAAAAGTCGTTATCTCCCCTTCGAAGTCACCAGTTATCCTGATCTCACAAATTTCAGGTTGGATAAGTGAGATAAAAGTGGAAGAAGGACAAATTGTGAGTTCAAACCAAATTATAGCGATTGTAGCTAACCCAGCCAACACGGGAGACATACTTTCCCTAAAAAGAGTAGTTGATTACTTAGATACTTGCTCAAATCTTGTTAGCCGAATTTCCACAATTGCATTGCCTAATAATTTACAGGTCGGCGATATTCAGCCGGATTACCTTATGCTTTTTCATGCAATAAATGAAGTTAAATATTCTGCCTTTATGGATGATATAAGCAAGAATAGGACTGGCTATTCATTTAGTCAATTCAGAGATAAGGCTAAAGCGTCTACTAGAGAGAGGAGGGGTGACGCCATACGAGAAATAGCAACAAAGATTGCTAATGAAATTACAAAATGGGATAGACAATATGTGATCCGGACGCCGGTTAGTGGGAAGCTGGCTTATTTTAAAACTGTTAGACTAAATGAGAAAATTGCCAGCGGTGAGCAGTTATTCTTCGTTGCACCTAAAGTTTCAGAATTTATTGCAAGGGCAGTTTTCCCTGCGCATAAGGTTGGTAAAATAAAGCAGGGACAGCTTGGGTTTATTAAGCTGAATGGATATCCGTCTGGCGAATTTGGCACGATAAGAGCAACAGTAAGCCAATTCACTAATATTGCTGTCGATAACCTTTATAGCTGTCAACTTACGCTAATGAGAGGATTGACTACAACAAAAAATATCCAACTAAATGTGCAGGCTGAAGTTTCCGGAAACGTCGATATTATAATTAGCCAAAAAAGTATCCTGCGACGGATCTTTGAGGGAATGATGGGCATTTCAATGGCAAATAATTAGACTTTTCATTGTACAAAAACCTTTTCAGTATAGTCTTCGAAATTTACGTGGGAAGTGAATCGTTTTGCTTGATCCGTGCGCTTAAAGAGTAGTAGTATCGCTCAAGTAAAGCATAAATCAAAAGTTCGAATTTCCTTTGTTGTCCAGGAAATAATCTATTCATTTCCATATGGATGAAGCTAGGAAGTAAATGAAATAATATATCCTTGTTACGGCCTGATTTGCTGATGATGTTATTTATTGCTATTTCGTCGCTGGCAGAACGTGTTTGTAATAATTTTCTTACTGTAAGTAGACCGTTTGATTCATCATTTTTTTCATCCATCGCGGAGCATATCTCTTTTTGAAGTACTCGGTATTTATTGTTTAATTCCCTGTTTAGATTGATGTCACCATCAAATTCCAGAACGAAGGAATCCCTCATTTTTGAGAGCAATAGATATTTTTCTGACAGAGGAATTTTAAAATCGTTCAGTAATGCATCTGCTATTCTCAGTGCAAAAAATATCCTGAATTTGTCACCTTCCTCGTTTTCTTCTAAAAGAGATATTAGCTTCAAGATCAATGAACTGCTATTAAAAAAGATGGTTTCGGATTCTTCAATCATAATTGAGCTATACCTTTCCAATTCTCTTTCATAAACGTCGGTTGTTATTTTATAAATTGTTTTGTGCATGAGAGGTCTGAGAGTCTCCATTAACTTCTGAAAAAGAATAGAACTGTTTTTAGAGTTCATTTTTAAAAATCTCAATCTTATATGACTGCCAATTTCATCCTGATAACGAATAAAAAAGAATTTATGAAATAGTTGGTCATTTGTTCGAATAAAGGGTAGTATGAAGTCGACAAGTATTTTCTCAGAGGATTTTTTCCCAGCATATATTTTTAAATAGAGCCAATCTTCATTCGGAAAGAATGAGCGTATTATTTTTTCGTTGATTTTTTTGGGGGGCATCAACCCTTTTAAGTCCATTATTGGTAGGATAGTTTCCCTGCTCTCTATCAATGGTAGTATGATTTCGCTTGTATAGGGCTGATTCATATTATCAGTAACTATGCAGTTTTTGTTTGTGAATAAAAACTCCTCCAAGCGAACCTGCTTATTTTTCTTTAAAGATTGTATAAACAATCTTATGTGGTCAATATTTTCGAAGTCTATTAGAAGTTCATTGTCACCTTCAGCAAGAACTACTACTTGAGGTAAGGATAGGTTATTACGAATTTTTCTAAAAAATTCAACTTCGTTACTACTTAGATTAATGATAAGATTGTCGTCCAACAACCATCTGGCCCTTTTCAGAATAATGTTTTTGTAAGTCACTCGCGGTAGGTATTTCAATTCCTCTAGCCCTCCCCAGCTCCAAATTGCAGGATAGAGTTCATTTTGCAGCTGAATGTCGCACAAAAACTTGTATATGGGCAAGCTATTTGCAGAGAAGTTATGAGCAGTAGTTAGCCGTGGTATAATTTCCTTATCTAATCTCCTACTTCTCAAGATTACTTTGTCCCTTTTAATTGATACATACAGATCCGTAATGTGGATTTGATTTTCAAGTGACGCGCCCGACTTCCCAACGTAAGGAATTTCATAATTTCTCAAGACCGGTCGAAGAAGTACATTCCCTGTTCTTGCATTTGGTAAGTGAACAATTTCGGCATAAATGCAGTCAGGGTTTCGTCTTTCTTCTTCTTCTAATATTGTTTTCACGAAATTTTCTATTTGGTTGTCTCCATGTGCAAATCTGCCTAGGAGATTTGCTGCCGAAGAGCCTCCGATACCGTTAATCCAAAACATAAAATTTTCCGGATCGACAGAATGTTCCTCATTTTTTCTGAATATATGTCCCATTATAAAAAGACTTTTGGCGAAGTCGCTGCTGTCCTTACGAAACCTATGGGCTTTAATGTCTTCTTCTGATATTTCAATTGAGTCTGCCTGAGATCGTATATATTTTTCGTACAGTTTTAGTGAGAAATATTGGCTTTCATCCCAAGATCTTTGAGGACGATTTTTTTCTGCATTTGTTACTGCCAGGTCGTCTATATATTCACTTCCGCCATTGTTTCTATCGACAGACGCGCTGTAACCTATTCCTAAATCTGAGTCCAGTGCAATTACTAACGGAATCTCCTGCTCATCATATCTTTTTTTGAAATTTTCTTTGAAAGTATTTAGGTCGGCGTTAGAATTCGACTTGGTAAGACCTTTAAGGTCGTTAATTTGCGAACAAAGTTGATTCATTAAGGCGGAATTGAAGTTGGACTCATGAAACGCCAAATAGAGGTCAGCCTGAATTGTGTTTTTTGGAAACTCCAAATTCAGATCAAGCCCTTTCAGAAGATTCTCTATTTTATGATAATAATCTAAAGATATAATGGGTTTAGCGGTCAGATTTTGAACTTCCTTCAATTTATTACATATAGAATGATTGTTGGCTGATAATTCCAGTTTTTTTATAAGCTGCGCAAGTGGTTCATCTCCCGTTACACAAGGCTCTATGTCGGCAATGAGAATCTGAGCATTTATTAATTCCATTATGAATATGAAAACTTCCTCTTTTTCCAGCTCGGGATCGCATTCAGTTACAATGGACATTAACTCATTTATAGTTGCCCCGTTTTGCGCCTTCTTTAATAATACTTTTAACGAAGGGCTCTTTTCAACTTCAGTCAAAAAATAAATCCGAGATTCTTTGGCAAAATGGTATTCCGCAAAGCGATATTCACCATCCAATTCATAAAGGCTATTATTGACGTGATATAGAATATTAGATTGAATTTCCGGAACTAATGTAATGGCCTTGACCATCATCACCACGAAGTTCATATCAAGGCGGACCTTGATTATATGGTTTTCCTGTGGCGCTACCTTAATAACTGTATTGGCATCCGAAATATCCACCAGCGAACAACCAGCAAACGTCCCGTACGGAGTTGGCCTTATGCAGCTGCGAATCCAATACTTGATTAAGCTTAAGTGGAGCTTTGTTTTCTTCTTATCATCTCTTCCTGAAATTCCTTCAAATTCTGATAGAAACTCCGGAGAAGAAAGATAGAGGCCTATTTTAAATAACTCACCTAGCTTATCGACCGGATCAATATTCTGAACTTTTAAAAGCGATTGTAATGGACTTCTAAGTAATACTTTTGAAAAATGTGTATACATGGTACGACCCCAGTTCAATTTTTAGATTATACTTAATATTGATTACTTTTAGCTATTGCCGATTCAAAGCTTCCTGAGAATTCAATTCATTAATTTGTCAATAATTGTCCGCGAATATAATAAATAAATATTAATGAATGTTAATATGTTTGCATTCTTTTTATTGGATGACGAATCAATTGCCAATGGCACCTCCCCAGCAGCCACGGGAGGGGAATGTCTTGCAGTTTGCGGTATCGCCATGCAAGTTCCTGTCTATTTTCCCTGTTTAAGTCTGAAAATTCAATTTTATCGAAGTTGATCTGAAGCATGAAAGCAAAAATTTCTCATGGTTGTTGTCAGATGAACGCCTTCAAATTTTGTTCGTATATTGCTCTATCCCCCTATTGCAACCTTTTGTGGATTATGTTTAATCGGAAAGGCTGCAATTATTTTTAACAGTCTAAATAGAAGGATCAAGTTAGGAATGAGTCGTTCTCTATTCGAATTACAGGGCATACATCAAAGAAATGAACGAATTATTTTGCTTACGACTCCTGATGTATTGACGCACAGTTTGGCGGATGCGGATCGAACGGCACTTGATCTGCGCAAAGTGATTCGTCTTTGGGACATTGTAATGGACTACCATAAAGGTCAGATTCCCGCAGCTAAGGCGGAAGAATTGTTCGCGAAGGTGGCAGCGAAGAAGCAGGAGACCTTCCCACGAGAAAGCGACGACAGTGAGGATAAGCTGCCCGTGCTGATCTCTCCCTTATCCGTTGTACCGATCCCCGAACATCTCAAAGCGAAAGTGGAGACCAGAAAGTTCCACCCTTTCTGGTCTCCACTTTTCTCAAAAGAGATGGAACCCTGATACCGGTTGACAATGGGTTTCCCTATATACCCAGGGAATATCTTTCTCCGCTGATTACACAAAAGGAAATGGTGGCCATCAGCAGCGACCACGGCGGACAAATGGGATGTGAACACCCGTTATCGTTTTCCCAGCGCAGGAGCTTCTACCACCTTTAACACTCCACGTCGCCAATGCTTGCCGTCAATGGTTCACCGGGAGACGGGAAAGACTACGTTAGTACAAAGTATTGTAGCCAGCGAAGTAGTAAAATTGCACATACCGCTGATATGCACCCAGTATTACCCTGGCCAGTTTTACCAGCCCCACGTCAATTATTTCGATTAAAATATCGTCTATACAAAGTAGGAGGCACTCTGGATCTTTTGAAAAATGATTGATGCAACTATTTTCGTAGATTTAGTTACTTACCTGAAGAAAGGCAACAAAATGGAGCATAAAAAATGGTTGGATTATTGGAAAAAGTGCTTGGCCGATACTTTGTACGCGGATTTAGAGTTTGTAAAAAGGATCAAGGAAAAGAAAAGGGATGTTTTTGAAATTGAACATTTTCAAATTGATCCCGCGTATGTTCATGACCTGGATAAAGTAAAGGCGTTGATGGATGAGCAAGAACGAAGGGTCAACGAAAAGCAGAGAGTGTCTGACAGAGAAAGTAAGAACTGGAAACAGATTGATAGAGTGGACGTCCTTATCGCCCCCATTAGATTTAAGGCTCCTACGGAGCATCTGGTTTATTTTAAAGACCCCAAACCGATAACGCCATTCTGGTATTATGCCACGCTCAACAGAGAAGGGGTCCTTTCTGTACCCGAGACTACTTTTCCCATTTTTCAACGCAAACATCTTTCTCCCATAGCGGACGAGAAGACTGATTTCATCTTTGCCGAACTGGAAAACATCGACTACCTGTCAACCGTTGGAAAAGAGCGCACGGAACAATACAGTGAGTATATTGATTATGTAAAAGAGATATTTCGGTCGGCTACAAAACAGAAGATTGACTTGTATCAGGCGGAAGGCTATGAAACGATTGACACCGCTGTCGTCCTGCTTCCGGATGAGGAAAAGCAGGCTGCCATTGGGATTGTTGAGCTGTACGAAAAAATATTGCGCTCTCATGGAGATCATTCACTCCTACGTGAATTGATCACCATTGAAAACAACGTGAATCAGCGGCCGGCCGAAGTCTCCGAGCTGATCAACTCAAATTCTTTTCATCTAGGCCAGATGGGGTTTGAGTTTCCGCTGTCTATATCCCAGCGAAAAAGTCTTTATACTTTCCTGAATGCTCAGAGCAAGGTATTTGCGGTGAACGGGCCGCCGGGCACGGGGAAGACGACGCTGCTGCAAAGTATCGTGGCGAACGCGGTTGTTCAGTCGGCCATTGCGGGAAAAGAACCGGCCGTCATACTGGCCTGCTCTACCAATAACCAGGCCGTTACCAATATCATGGACAGTTTTACAAAGGCTAAAACCCAAAAAGGGCTGCTGGAAGGCAGATGGCTTCCCGGCATAGAAGGTTACGCCTGCTATTTACCTGCCAGTGGCAAAGAAGAACATGAATTAAGAGGTTTAAATTATAAAAAACTGGATGGAGAAGGCTTGTTCCGCTTAATTGAAAACAGGTCATACTTGGAGGATGCCCAAAAACATTTCATCGGGCAGTCTTCCCAATACCTGGAACGGCCGGTACTTCGTATCAAAGACGCCACGACTGCTCTGCGTGAGGAACTGGTTCAGATACAGGAGACCCTTCAACTGGCAGGTCACTATTGGAATGACTATTTAGCAAATGAAGCGCTGTTTCTGAAGGATTACTTATTTGAGGGTAAGGCAACAGACAGATATTATGACGGCCCGCTATTGAGTATGCCCGCTTTACATAAAGAGCTGGCAGATTTAAAAAAGCTGGAGGAAAAAGTGGTTGAATATTTCAGAAAAGAGCCAGCAATCAGAAAGCTGTTTTGTTTTCTGGGTATCCGTTCAGCTAAAAAGAATCGCGCAGCTGAATTAACCATTATATTAAGAGATTCCTGGCTGGAATCGGGAGATCGCTTTCATTTTACCCTCAGTGGGGTACTGAACAGGATCAACCAAGACATTTCGATCGTCCATTCGTCGATCAAGTCTTTAGAGGCATGGAAGAGTTGGAAGCAGACGCATAAAATTGTTGGTGATCCTCCGAGAAGCGAAGAAGCGTACTGGGCATTTGAAAGGATGAAGATAGAAAAGAAGTTAACTGCCAATTGTTTCTATGATGAGCTGGATGTATCCCTCAGACATAAAGCGTTTCAATTGGCACTGCATTACTGGGAAGGTGAATATTTGTCTCAACTTGAGATTGACCTTATGGATCCAAAGTTTGAAAAGAAGACGGAGGAAATGATGAAAAGGAGGTGGAGACGGCAATCCATGTTAATGCCCTGCTTTGTGAGCACTTTTTTTATGGCGCCTAAATTCTTTAACTCGTATAAATTCTTAACCAAGGGAGAAAATGGGAAAAAATTATACGATGAACAGGCTTTGTTTGATTTTATCGATTTGCTTATCGTAGATGAAGCTGGCCAGGTTTCTCCTGAAGTAGGAGTTGCCACATTTGCACTCGCGAAAAAGGCTATTGTTGTAGGCGATGTCAAACAGATTGAACCTGTTTGGAACATCAATTCCAAAATCGACCTGGGCAATCTGAGAGAAAGTGGTTTGATCAAAAACTACGAGGATATGGTGTATGAAAAGAAATTTGACTCCAAAGGATTTCTCGCCTCCTCTGGCAGTATTATGAAAATGGCCCAAAACGCCTGTTATTTCAAAGAAGAGAACAATTCTGAAAAAGGCGTCATGCTGCTGGAGCACAGACGCTGTTATGATGAAATCATCCGATACTGCAATGAACTGGCTTATGAAAATAAGCTGATTCCCCTAAAAGGGAAAGCGGGACCCGATCTGCTCTTTCCTGCGATGTATTGTATCCATGTAGAAGGTAGCTCAACAGCTGCTAACAACTCCCGCTACAATGTACAAGAGGTTGAATTTATTGTCAACTGGCTGGCGAAATACCGTCAAAGCATTGAAGAGAAATATGGAAGTATTGAACAGGCCGTGGGGATCATCACGCCGTTTACCGGCCAAAAAGCCAGGTTGCAGTTTGCCTTGAAGCGGGCCGGTTTTAATACCAGTTCTATGAAAATTGGGACCGTACATGCTTTACAAGGCGCTGAAAGGCCCATCGTGCTCTTTTCGATGGTGTACGGGAAGGGAGACGTGGGAACTATGTTTTTTGATCGGCATGGAAAGCCTAACATGCTGAACGTAGCGGTTTCAAGGGCAGAAGATCACTTCATTGTATTTGCAGACACCGCGGTACTGAATAAGCATGCTCAAACGCCATCGGGGTTATTGGCTAAACGGTTGACCTATGAAAGCGAGGAGAGATAAAATTCGCAGCCGATTGGAAGACACGCGGGAAAAGTGAAAATTATTGCCTGCTACCCTTCCTACTTCACCTGATTGATAAATTCCTGGATCTGATCCGAAGCGCTGGCGGCAGTTTCGAGCGTCCTTATCTTATGGAAAGATTCACGATGGCCAAACTGAATTGGCAGGGTATCTAAACAAGGATCTTTTCCAGTTCCTGCTTCCATTTGAGGAACCCGTTGAGATCGGCCTGATAGTCGTGTTCAATAAAATAAAAATCGGGCTCTTTTATGCGGCGATAAATCATACGATTATTCTTGCGAAGTGTGAGGATGAGTGAATAACGGTTCTTTATGTCACTTACCCCAGCAGGAAGTTTCCAAATGTAAGTTGCTTCAGAAGTGGTATAGGTTTCCCAAATCAGGTATACATTTTCATTCACACGAACCAGAAATACAAAGGATAGCGGCTTCCCCGTGATCGACAGTTTCTGCAAATCAATAGACTGCCGGGCGGAGAGGTAGCGCAGGTGGTTATAGTGTTTTGTTTTTGATTCCTTAACCAGATATTCAAATACATATTCAGGAGTGATCACATCATCACTTAGCGGTTCGACAACATCCGCGATCGGGTAAATTTCGTTTGCAAGGTTTCCTAAAATATGTTCTTCGACCCAGCCTTCGTTGATCTGCACCAAAATGCTTTCGTTCAAATGCAGCAGTTCACAGCTGTTTACCGATTTTACAGTGACCTTACCGCCAGTCATTTCAAAAGTTATGTTGCAGGGTGTCTTTCTTTTACCCAATAGCTTCCAGATATAGTTCTTTACGGCATCGAAATGCTTTTTTACCGATGGATTATTCAGCGTTACTGAAACAACTGTGACCGGGAACTTTAATTTCACGTCGAATTTGATGGTACCATCGTCAAAAATAGCGTCACGAATATCAAAGGTGAGATCCTCGCTAAAAGTGACCGGGCCAGGGGGCTGGCGGGACGGGACTGGTTGGTAAACTGGCGGTGTTGGCGGCGAAGGTGGCGGTGTCGTATAAGCGGGCTGGGTATATTGTGTATCACTCTGCTGGAGGCCGTAAAAGCCACGCTGTTGGATTGCAATCCTGCGGATATCCAGCGGCTGTAGGAGCGAGGTATTGTCCGCAAAACTGAGCTTATATGCCGATTGAGGGGCCTTGCCATCGGCTTTTAAGTGCAAAATCCTTTCTTGTTCATCAAAGCCGGTTATTCGGTAGAGTTGGCCGGCTACAAAACCTGATACAGAACTGATGGGTAAGGACAGACCCCAGCCGAAGAAAATCTGGTCTTCCTGGCGTTCCAAGACGATTACCCTATTTGTTAGTTTCGGTTCCATACCCTTTAAAGATAGTTCTTACAGCAATCTCATGAAAATCGGCTTTCAATGGTAAAAAATTCTGCGACACAAAAATGTCTATTCTCAGCTCAAAATAGAAAGCCGCGTCAATTATTGTATTGCAGCTTCGTGAGCTATATGATTTAAGCAAAAAATTAGGAAACTGAGGCTTGAATTAATTCGAGTATTTTCTTAAGTTGTCGAATGATATTTCCCATTCTGCTTTTTATCAATCCACTTGCCATAGAGGGATGGACGCCAGATAAAAGCCGTAGTAACTCCTGGTAGGACTCTTTGTACTTTGTTGAACTTGTGAGGTCGAAGAACCTGATATGGTCGACCAATATTTCCAGAAAATGTTGATTGGCAATTGGGCTTTCTGATAATACGTTAAGTATGTCAGCTTCAGTTGCGTGCTGGAAGGGAATTACATCTCTGAACGTGTTCTTAAAGGCATCTGAATCTTCCAAAATAATTTCTAAATACCGATTTTTATTCTTGGCATTTAGTTCCGAACGAAGTTCTTCTATTTTAGCATTAATTATCTTCATTAGATCAGGATCAGCCTTCTGTTTTTCTTGTTCCCGCTGTTTGCTCTGAAACTCAAATTGTGGAAGAAAAGATGGGTCGATATGCTTCCGACTTGCAACCGAGCATCCTGCCAGCATTTTTTGTTTGATCTGGCTTATATCCGCATCTATAAGTTCTTGATCTATTAGCAATCCGGCTAAATCTAACAGAAAGGGGTAATCTGTAAAAAAGTAATTGCCGGCCTCAGCAAATTGCATAAATTCTGCATAATGTCTTTTTAATTCCTCATCTGTTTTCAGGTTGAAATTATACTGGAGGGCGTTAAGTGCTTCTTTCTGCGGAGAGCTTGAACCATCTCTTTGTTGGACAAACTCTTTAAAATCGGATATTTCCTTTATGAAACTTTCGCTTTGGAAATCCCCCGATAGAACCAAGGAGTATGCCGAGGGGAAAAAATAATACTCTTTGTTCTCCCAGATTGAGTATTTCTGATAAAAATCAAATTCATACGAGTCCTGCTCTTCCGATTTTTGTTTTTTTGTCTCCGATGGATCGATTGAACTCCTGCGTGTTTTTAAGGAAAGAAGTATTGCATAATCTGTTTGCAGTAACTTGTCTAAGTTTTTCCAATCAAGATAGTCGTTAGTAATGAGCTTGCCGGATTTGAACTCAAAAGAAATTAGAAATGTAAATAGAAATAAACTTTTTGCAAGCTCTTCATTTTCTTCATTCTCTATAGTGGGATAAGCATTGAATAGTCTCTTCAGGCAATGAAGCGAAAATATTAGTGTTCTTAAATTTTGTTGTCTGTATTTGTCAAGGATATTTTTAATATAAGATTCCTGTGCAAGAAGCAACTTGTAAAAGGATGCATCTGCGTTATAAACTTTGAAAATATCGGCTATTGGAACGATGGCCTGGTCAAATTGCAGCGTTCTAAATATCAGCTTCTCTTTGATCTTAAAATAGGGGAGGCTCGGCTCTATCTCTGCTTCATTACCAATGATTACGACTTTTATGTTTTTTCGTTCAACGAAATTAGTATTGATATATCCTAAGATGTTTTCCTGGATTTTGTTCCTTTCAAAGTCATCGAAGCAAATAACGTTATAACTAAAATTGTCTACCTCTTCAGTAATAAATTTTACCACCGATTGATACAATTTCTCTTTGTTCATAGCTTGAGCCGTCAGTTTGACGGTCCCGAGCGCTTTTGATTTAATGAGCGAACCAATTGTAGAGGAAGGTAATTTTTCAAGAGTTAATTGTGTCATGAGTTCCTCAATATCATCAATTCCGTTGAGCGATACATACAGACACTTAAAATTCCTTTGCTTGTTTGGAACAGCTATTGCTTCAATTTTGGGTACAATTTGGTTCCTCCAATAATGACTTTTGCCAATTCCCCATGGCCCGTTGATCATGATAGCACCACTAATGTCCACGGAGCTGACATAGTCTGTAATGATGTTGGTGATGTTCATTCTTGGTTGCAAGTTTGGTTTATTTGATCATCTTAGTACACAAAAAAAGCCCTCGTGGGCTGTTCTACTTTTGTGTACCATGGTTGCTACTTTAACTTGTGACAGCACAAGTTAAAGTAAAAAGCACTTTTTTCCATCATCTTCGCTGCTCCTGATACCTTTTCATCACCATGACTTTTGGAATTATAGTGCCAAAAGTCATGGTGATGAAGTTACCCATTTTTTTGTAAAAAATGGGCGATGCTATCCATATCTTGTCCACAGGCGCTGCAGGAGTTAATGGAGACAACATTTTATTTAAAACCCTGCTAAATTAAAACGTATTGTAATTATTCAATGTGTATTTGTTGGTGTTACTGTTCCGGCTGGGCTCGTTCAATGATGAGGTAATTAAATTTGTTAGGTTTTTTGCTATTTTCCTAACAAGACAATTATCTTTGTTAGGTTTTTAGTAAAAAAGCTAACAAATGACCAGTGTACAAACCCAGGTAAAAGACCTTATTAAAGGAAAAACAGGGCAGCTCGTTTTTCCGGATGAATTTCTGCAACTAGGAAGTGCAGAAGCGGTGCATATGGCATTGTCCAGACTGGCGCAGGAAAAAGTGATCACACGCCTGGGTAAAGGCATTTATATAAAACCTAAAAATGACCCTATTATCGGACAAGTTGTACCATCACTGGAAGAGATTGCCCGCGCAATCGCGGAGAAAGAAAATGTAACCATTCGCCCGACCGGAGCGTACGCATTAAATCGGCTCGGGTTGTCCACGCAGGTACCTATGAAGGTGGTTTTTTTAACAAATGGCAACTCCCGGTCCATCAGGATCGGCCGGGGAACATTAACGTTCAAAAAAACAACTCCTAAAAAGCTGTCGGCTAAAAATGAAAAGGTATTCCTGGTCATACAGGCATTACAGGAACTGGGCGAATCTAATGTCACCGATGAGGTATTATCAAGACTGTTACAGATATTAGAAAACGTGTCCACGGCTGAAATCCGGGCAGACGCTAAGTACGCACCTCAGTTCATCACACGAATGCTTTACCAGTTAGCAGATAAACTCGACAACCAATGATTCAATTCCTACAGTTCACAGAAGAGAATAGGCGGCAGTTGATTGCTCAAGTCAGCACCATTACCGATGGCATGCGTGTCCAAGCTATAGAAAAGGACTGGTGGGTTACCCTGGTACTGAAGGCCCTATTCTCGCTGCCGATGCGCGAGCATTTTATATTTAAGGGAGGTACTTCACTTAGTAAAGGATGGCAGTTGATCGACCGGTTCTCAGAAGACATAGACATCGCTTTATCTCCTAAAGCCTTTGGCCGTGAATATCGACCAGCCCCCAGCCATAGCTATGTAAAGACACTCAAGCGTGAGGGCTGCACTTATACAAGTTCTGTTATAAAAGATGCGCTGCATAAGAGTCTTATTGAAATGGGCGTCCCATCAAATATGATAACAGTGGAGGCAGAGGCCGTCCGTGATGATATGCGAGACAAAGATCCACAAACCTTATATGTACGATTCTTGTCATTATATGAGCCCAGCGGCTATATCGTTGAACCTGTAAAAATCGAATTTGGGGTCAGGGCGTTGAGAGAACCATTCTCAACTGTTAAGATTCAATCTATTCTCGGACGTGAAACATTAAGTCCCACCTATTCTGAAGAAAGTTTCGAAGTGCCTGCGGTAGAGCCGCGCAAAACCTTCATGGAAAAAATGATGCTCCTGCACGAAAAATATCTTTTGGGAATAAAACCGGATGCAGGAGAGCGCCAGTCCCGGCATCTTTATGATTTGTTCAGTCTGTCGCGCAAGGGAATAGCGGACCAGGTATTGGATGATGAGGAGCTGTACAGTGCTCTGCAAACGCACAGACAGCATTATGTAAGACTAAAAGGCATTGACTATTCGACGATGCATTTGACAGGACTCGCCTTTATTCCACCTTTCGAACTGCTAGAGCAATTCCGCAGGGACTACGAAAAAATGAGACCGGAAATGATCTTTGGCGATGTACCCGATTTTGATACCATGCTATCCGGGCTTCGCGAACTAAACCTGCTGTTAATCGCCAAAAAACAGAAAAGAACTGTAGATGACATTATTGCAAAAGCCATTGAGTTAATCGCCAATCAAGAAGGCCAATTTCTAGTATCTCATGTAATTTATAAGGTGGAGGCAGGTCAGCCGTTAGGGCCTTTGAATACTGCTGCGCAATTTCGGGTGGAGTTTATCCAGGAAGGGACAGAATATGTTGTTCACCGAATAATCCAAATCAGTTGAATGCAAAATCTGATTACATTGATTAATTGGCCCCGGATCGAGATGCCTAAATGCCTTTTAATACTTTACTACGAACTTCAGGTGGCAATTCTATTCTGACTATATGGGTACCAGTAACGCCAACCCCTCCTGGAAATAATTTATGCGCGCCTATTCTTTCGCTTATTATACTTTTTGTAGTTTCTGGGCTAAAGATATTAATTGAAGGGGCTATTAAATCCATCTCTTCGATTGTTCCATCAATAAGCATTTTATCAGATATCTCTTTACCTGCGAGTAAGTTCTTCTCCATCATGGACTGTAAAGTTGCCACTCCACCACGAATGCCATTTAATGGTTTGCTATATAAATGCGACGTAGCGTCGATGAACCACAGTCCTGCTCCACAAGCTTTTTCCACTCTAAAAGATGGGACGGTACTTAGCGCCTGCTCGATCAGCGATGGGAACACAACTGTGCAAATGCCGGAATTGAGTAAAGGTGAAGTATCCTCAGAGAAGATCTTATCTGTATAAATCACCCTCAAACGTCCTGCTGATTCCTCCTTTGAAATTTTTGCCCGGTATTTACTTTTAAGTTTCGATCCGTTCTCATCAACGATCAATACCACAAAATACTCCTTGATACCGAAGTCCTGAAATGCTTCAATCACTTCATATATCGCTTGCCCTGTAATAGCTGTATCTAGGAAAATAAATCCGTCGTTAGAATCGGGAGCCAAAAACTTTGTGCTAGGCAATAAATTGGAGGGGTTTAAGGTGAGTTTTTTTCCCACATATTGCACAAGGTTTTGATAGAATGTAGTGTTGGGGGAAGATATTCTGTTCAGGTAGTCTGCAACTAATTTCACCCAAAATCTTCTTATCTCTTTCGAAGCAAATCCCATGGTAGCATCCCCTCCCCAGTCAGCAGTAAACGGAACCAACCATTCCTTAAAATGATGGTGAATACTTGTGAACTTGGCGCCCTTAAGGCCTTTCTCAAGATAAATGTGGAGCGCCCTATGCCAAAATGGATAGGCTCCCCGACTGGGAATAATCACTTTGGAGAAACCCTTCTCCTTTAAATATAATAGTTGGTCACTTAGCTGGATACATGCTTTTGCGTATGAGAGAAGAGATTGATAAGTAATAATGTCTTGTAACTTCGAAGGCATTAGTGAAATTAATGCGTTATCAAATTGGCCCAGGGCAAGATTTAGGTAATAACAAAGTACCGATGCTCGATTTTGACGGAAGCTAAAATATTTCAAAACTAAGTTTGGATTTTTTCCTGTTCTTCATGAAGTACAAGGCCTGCGTTTCGAATAATTTCATCCACTCGAGAAAAAAACATGGCGTTGTCATACGGAATAAATCCAACTGTCGAATTGGGGTCGTTGTTAGTATTACTATTTAATAGGTGGGTATCCAGAATTTTAAGGAGTTCATCTAACGATTTCAACAACAATTTTTGCTTTTCTTTTTCGGGTACAAGAAGCAGGTAGAGGTTATTCCTTGAGTAAGCGAACTTTTCATAAATTGCTTTTCGCTTGTCCATGTTTACATAGCGATCCTGGAATTCGATATTGAGTAAGTTCGCCTGCGTCAATAACTCCGATACGGTTTTTCTGGTATCAGTCTTCCAATCCTGGGTGTTGTTTGCGCTGATCTGTTTGATTGCAAGGCTCGAAGTTTCTTTAATCTGCTCCCTTGTAACTTTTAACTGTTCTAGCGATTGAGTTTCTTGGCTTCGAAGCGTATCCTCAGCAGTCTGAATCTGGATACGCATTTGCCTTTTTCCTAAATATATGGTGCCACCGGTAGATATTAAGACAACAAAGAAGGCGGCAACTGAAGGGAGAAGGTCTTTCCATTTGTTGTTGTCTTTTTTCAATAGTGCAGTCAGCTTATCAAACTGTTCTATAGAGATAACGATCGAGTCCTTCCGGTTTACACCCGGCACGACCAAATCGTTCGTTATTTTTCTAAGGATAGGGACATTCTTAATTACCGCCGATTTCTCTTTTCTGTTTTGCCCGATTGTCACAGACACACAAAAAAGGGCTAGGATAGTCGTTGTGATTTGATTCTTCATTTGCAAAGTTTTTCTAGCGTGGTTTCTACTTGAAAAATTCTCATTTCAAAATCATCAAATTGCGCCGTATTATAGCTAATAGGATCAGCCCAATACTTGCTTTTTTCTTCAATAGTTTCTGCAAACCTCTTAATATTTGGATTATTCACTGTTTTAATTCTTTGAGATGCCCTCTGCCAAGCATTTGAAATAATTGGAGAAGATTTGTCTTTGCCATTTGTCCGGGTTGCATTGATATGAGACTTGGTTTGTCTAACGGCGTAGGAAACTTGGTCATAAACCAACTCTTTTTCCTTTTTTGATAAGTTAGATGCTTCGTTTAGAATATCTTTCGTAATGGATAGAAAATAATTTAGCATACTCCATATTATTTGTGCGTTGCCGATACTTTGGTATTAATATCCCCCTCAACAGGTTACCGATCAGAACAAATTACAAAAAATAATAAATATGACTTAGCTTTTTTGCCTTTTGTATATTAGAAATGGCTATTTACATTTGAATTTTATACGTTAGTTGAGAAGAAAAGCAACTTTCCATTTAACTAATACGACAGCGTAATCATAAAAAAGAGGATCATAAAAATGACCTCTTTAAAAAATTAACCTGGTAGCACAATTAGCCCAAAGACTAAACAGCGGCATACCAGGAATACAGCACAGATGTAGTATTTTTTTAGATTTTTAAATAGATTTAATGGGCCTTGATTAGAGCTAAATCTTTTTTTAAATAACTCATCTGTATCGTAACTAATGGTAACTTCAATTTCAATAACGTCATGACAACAGTGGCAAATACAAACGACTCGTCCCAACCAGTTTCTGGTACGCTCATTCTCGGGCTTGGCGAAAGGCAAGAAATTACCCGGCTTTTCCAAAGCAAGTTTCTAATAAAGAATGCGACCACGCCGAGACATAATCCGCATCAATTTTCATTATTTATTGAGATGAGTCATCCAGATGGGCAATTCAGGACCTTCTCGATCATATTAGGAGACAAGGCATATTTGACTGGCGATTGTAAGACCGTTGGTCTTAATTTGCTTGAAGGAATAAACCCAATAATTAAAAATGGATATGGTCAGGTATATATCACTTTAACGATAAGTGGAAAGATGGAAAATGAGGATGATGTCGTTTGTGTGATTGTGTATGAGGCGACGTGACACAATCTCTTATACGAAAGTGACGAGGATACTTAAGGGTTCAAATTTTGAAAGCTTAACGATATAAGATATGACAATAGTTACTCATTTTTTGATCATTGCAGTCGAGCGTTACAACAGTAGAGAAATTTCACAGGTTGCATACGCTCAAGCAGATGCAGAGGAATTGGCAAAAGCGTGGCAGGGGCTCGGTTACGACAAGGATGATTTTGTCGTTTTGCTGAATAGCGCTGCAACAAAGACGACAATTGAAGCGCACCTCAAAAAGATCAGTACAAAAGCATCAAAAGATGAACGCATTGTCATATTTTTTGCGGGGCATGGTTGTGCTGTCCACGGGGACAACATGATTGTACCGGTAGATGCGGATATCAGTATGCTGAAAGATACTTGTGTATCGATCAACACAATCCTGGGATATTTAAAAAAGGCGGAAAGTGAACGAAACATTCTATTCCTGGATTGCTGCCATAGTGGATTTGAGCCAGGAGAACATATTAGAAGAATGGCTACTGACTTTCGTATAGATGATCTGGTCGTAGAATTAAAGGACGAAATTTATTGCGTTGGGTTTGCATCCTGTAAATCAAACCAGGAATCAATGGGACACCCCAAAGTGAAGCATGGTATATGGTCACATTTCCTTATTCAAGCATTATCCGGAAATGCGGAAGAAGAAACCTATGATGGTAATACCCTTGTTAGTGACAAGCTTCAATCTTATCTGCGGAAAGAAACTGCAGGCTTTGTAAAAGCAAACACGGTTACCGGTCATGCACAGACCCCGATGGCGTTTGGTAGTTACAGTGACCGTTTTGTTATCGAAGATCTTACAATGCTATTTGAAGCTCGTGAAGCAGCTATGCGCGCGGCTGCATTTAACATGACCTCCATCGAAATTCTCGATATTGAAGAAGGAGACATTAAAGACTTACCAGATTTTGTCAAAGGTCGCCATCATGTGCCGGATAAAGTGGGCAGGGCTCAGAGAGACTTTGTAAAGTCTAAAGTGGGGAACCTTGTTAAGGATGAAATTGACGAGATGTGCGAAAAAATAAAGGATACACTTGGTTATACCCGTAAGCAAATACAAGTTTCGTGTGACGAAGGCGATTCTGAAGGCTCTATCACTACGCCGGATTTTTCTTATGCCGTTGAGATTTATCAATCTGATGAGAACCCTAAAGAATATATTATCAAGCGTAGCCTTATAGATATAAGAAGCCCTACTATTATTAATGATGATAACTTCAATAGAATTTTTGACGGACAGTTTCGTCGGCTAAGCTTCACATTCGATAGACGGATTAATACAAATGAACTCATTGACCGTATAGAGAGCGGCGGAAAAGCGAAAGAAGTTAAATTGGAGTACAATCCAAATGATACTTCTCGAGTAAGGATAATATTTTCGAATTCAATTAACGAGATCGTAATTGAACCTTATTCAATCAATATTACCACGCCTAAAGCATTATCGCCAGCCCAGTTAGTAGAAGCATATAAAGAAACTAACAGGTTGTTGGATAGCAAAAAAATAAAGCTTGTGGGAGAGTCAAAATAGTTTAAACCAATTTCGATTTGGCCTCTTCCATTATTTTTGTAATTAATGCGATCTTTTTTAGATCATCCTCATGATCCCGTTTAAGTTTTTGAATTTTGTCTTTGGTCAATCGATCCATTGAAGGCATATTTTTAGATGATTGGCTTAAAAATGTAAGGCAGCTGAGGAGTTTTTGTAAAATATCGTAGTGAACGTCATAGAAAAGAGACAGTCGCTCTATCAATTTCTTCTTTTGGGTATTAATCAAATGATTTGTCCATTGGTCAAGGTTAACTGGTAGTGCGCCTTCGTAGGATGTATGTAGTTTAACGGTATCAGTTAAGTGTTTCAGTGTTTCAGGAATATGGTTTTCGAGATCTGTTAAAATGCCGGCGTCTTCCAAGCGTCTAATAAGGAAATTTTTCTCGAAATCGTCGATTTCGACTTTCAACGATGTAAAGTCTTTATGCCTTGTAGAAAGATCAATCAGTTCAAAGAATTTATTGAATCCCTCTACGTCAATGAATTCATCTGGGATTCTTTTTTTTATCATCTGAGTAAGCACTACAATGGGTGCATCCAGAGAAGCATAAATTGAAAGCACATTGGCAAGGTCAAGGAGTAGATCATGTGCTTTGATTTCTATTTCATCGTCGATGCCAGCATGCATGAATTTGTTTCGTTGAAGAGGAATGAAATACTCATAATAATCAAGAGCCAAATAATGATTACTTTGTCCGGAACGTAACGCCCTTACCTTGTCGGGAAGTGAAGACTTGTTTAATTGAGGATATTTTTTCGCCACCATTTCGGAAAAAAGGCCCTCCACTTGTCCCAGAGCTAATCCATAAAAACCATAAAATTTACCCGTGTTATATAATTCAAACATTTCCTCAAATAATGATCTACGGTTGTCAGTAAGTGGGGCAAGCGTTTGTAAATAGAATTTTATTACTTCAATTACCTCCGTAGCAGGTGCAACAGTAAATAGTCGTCTATAAAATTCCGGCCTGTCTGTGTTATATAGCTCCTTCAATTCCTTACCTTCTACTATGCTAATATCTAATAGACGATGTGAAACGCGGTCTATTTGTTCATGGTCAAAGTATTTTTCCGAAATAGGCGATGCTGTTAAGTACGGCCGCTCACCCAAATTAGTGACCCACCCAAACGCATCATAATAAGATGTACTCATTTCGATGGATTTTCGCTTAACACCGTTGACCAGATAGTCTACGATAATCTGTTGCTCTTCAATATTACGGGTATAAAATGCCAGTAAGGTTCGTTCCTCTTGGTTACGCGGTTGTTCGGCATTATTTTTATAATTTTGAATGTATCTTTCCCTAAGATACTTTTGAATTGTTTGGTTTCGTTTTGAGAGATCTTCCTTAACCAGTGTGTCCAATCTTTTATATTCAATACCTGGCAGCTTGATCAGATCGAGTAGATTCAATAAAAAGAGTTCATACTCAGAAGGGACGCTAACCGACGGGAAATCTTGTTCCCAATATCCAAAATGATCGGTAAAGATATCCTTCACCTGTTGAAGGGCCTTCAAAACGGTTTGTTCGCCTTCGGATACATTAGGCTTGTTTGGATAGTCGATACAGTTTAGTATGTGAGAACACAGGGTTTGGTAGCTAGGAGCGAAAATATTGTGCCCAATTCTTCTATATATTTCTTCTCGTAGCTTCTCTAAACCTCCAACAGATGCTTCATAAGCGAAGATGTTGACTGCATTCATAGTATGGTAATTAGTAGTTTAGCCAATATTTCTATGATGTACCTGACTTGTAGGACAGGTAAAGTGAAAAACTAAGATATAAAAGACCTACTAATATTAGCTATTACATGGAGCTCGCGCAGACTGCTTGGGATATACCGGTCTATTTTGCCTTTGTGATTTATGCTATTCTTCAAAGTCGTAGTCGAAATCGAGCAATTTTTTTGGATGAACTTCCAATCCCTTTGCAATAGCAAGAAGAGTTGAAAGTGTTATGCTTCGTTCGGCATTTATGACCCTATAGACTTGCTTTGTTTCAATATTACCAATAGCCGCCACTTCCTCTGGAGTTTTCTTCTTTACAGCAATCAATTTCTTCAAATTGTTGCCAAACGCAATGAGATATGCCTGATTTCTAACTTTCACTTTATGAAAGTGAGCTAACCTCAAAAAATAAAATTGTCCAATTGGACAATTAAATTAAAAATTCCTTATTTTTGGTAGCTTAGAATTAAGTTTGCGATCCTTCATAGATTATTTGAAGCCTTCGCTTAGAGTCTTGTCTTAGAAACCTAGGAAATTTCGAGATGGAACAAGGCAATAAGTTGAAAGCTCACGCTCAAGGGCGTGGGCTCTCTTATTTGTTCCATGGGTCTCCTAGGACCTCTAAGACGGTAAGTTGAGTGCTGCGCCCCCTTTTTTTCTCCGCTTACAAAGACTTTTGATCAATAGTAAATTCTAACCAATAAAGCTGGTTATGGCCATACGATTTGATTTAGAAGCGCTGATACGAAAGGGCCTCATCCCCAAAGAGGCACTAGATATCGTTTTGTGCCATTTTGTTAAAAGGCATCTTCGCGCTCAAAAAGAAGGCATTTCATTTCCTCGCTATCATTTTAAAGTCTGCCCCTTTACAAAAGACTTCCGAAAAACCAACAGGATCATCCTGATCTCCCCCCAGGGCGCAGCGCTCTCGCGCCTGAAATCCCAATACGCAAAAAAGCCGAAAAACCCGGTATAGCAGGGTGCTCCCATTCATTTTAGTCATCTGATTTCCTCATTTACCTAACTGCAAAAATATGCGCTACTTTTGCTTACTGCTATTGCTTTGCCCATGGCAAAGCCAAGCCCGAACGAACTATACCCCCCACACCCTTTCCGGTACTATCCACTCAGCTGTGACTCCCTTTCAGCTGCTCACTGACGTGCATATGTCGCCGGTTAAGGGCAAACGCCCCGGCTCTGTTGGTGAGCTGGGGCCATTTAAACTGACCGCCGGCGACACCATACCCGATACACTTTGGCATCAGATATTATCCGTCGTAAACCACCCACAGGGACAGAAAACCATCAGGCTTGCCGATTATAAAGGCAAATTAATCATACTGGATTTCTGGGCTACCTGGTGCGGCGCCTGCATCAAGGCCATGCCCAGAATCCACGGTTTACAAACCGTGTTTCAACATGATATGGTAGTGCTGCCCGTTACAGATGAGCCGTACAATACCATTGCCGGTTTTTTACAGACCAACGCCATCGTCAAAGAAATCAATACGGTTTCTATTGTAAACGACACTGTGCTCAGGCGCTATTTTCCTCACATCACTGTGCCTCATTTTATTTGGATAAGCCCCAAAGGACGATTCCTGGCGCCTACAGGCCCGGATGAAATCAATGCCGCTAATATAAAAGCAGCACTCGGCGAAACCGCCAATGGTATTACCAATAAGGTTGACCTGGACGGTAATAAGCCCCTGTTTTTTGATAACAATATAGAATTGGACAGCAACAGCTTCTATTCCATTTTCTACAAAGGGCGGTATATAGGCCTGCCCAGCGGGAACCGCTTTAGAAGAACAGGGGAGGTGCTGAGAGGCAGGGCTGTGACCAATGAGGAAATACTTCCGCTTTACGAAGCTGCCGTATATCCGCTGTTTGAAAAAGCGGGATTGACATACAACCGGAAGCTGCTCATCCTTACAATAAAAGATACAGCCGCAGTTTATGCACGCCTTTGCAATGCCCGGGGTGAGGCGAGGAACTTTTACAATTATGATCTGATCGTCCCCGTAAGGGATGCCCGCAATTTATTTGCGTACATGCTCCAGGATTTAAATCGCTACTCGGCCTATCATGGAAGCATTGAAACGAAAACAATCCCCTGCTTCATTATTCAAAAAAGCGGGGTGCCAGTTAAAACATCCGCCACCGGGGTTGCCATCGAAAAAGTGGTGAAAATATTAAACCAGTCCGAAGCTATTAAACTGCCGACGGTGAATGCTTCCGGTTTCAGCGGCAAGCTGGATTTACCCTTGCGTGAACCGCTCGATTTTAAATTAATCAAAAAGCAACTGCAAGCATATGGTTTGGAAATCGTTACCGGCAAAAGACCAATGCGTGTATTTGTTTTAGCTGATAAGGACGCTCAATGACCAGAGCGCCAGTGATCCATTTTTTAAACTTTTAAAAACTACCAATGAGAATATACTGTATCATAACAGCCTGCTGCCTCTTTGTATGCAGCATCACGAGCGGGCAGGTATCCATTACGGGAACCGTGTTATCCTACGCAACAGGCTCGCCGTTAACCGGCGCCACCGTACAATGCGAAACAAAGAACACCCTCACCGATGACCAGGGGAATTTCCGCATCGCTGTACATAAGGACAGCTTTACCTTAAAACTGTCTTTCTCCGGGTACACTACCTGGGAAAAAACCTACAGGGCTCCTTATCCGAAGCATATAGACATTTTATTGGAACCACGAACTGCCTTGCTTTCAGAAGTTACCGTGTCGACCGGCTACCAAAAACTTCCCAAAGAACGCGCCACCGGGTCTTTTACCACGATCGGCGAGCAACTGTTCAATCAACAGGTAACCACCAACGTGATGGACAGGCTGGAAGCGATCGCTAACGGCTATTCCGTTTACAGGGGACAGAACGGGCAGCAACGCAATATGGTGCGGGGCATGAGCACCATCAAGGGTATGACCGATCCGCTGGTTATCGTAGATAATTTTCCCTACGAGGGCGACCTGGCAAACATTAACCCGAATATGGTAGAAAGCATCACCATCCTGAAAGATGCCGCAGCGGCCTCCATATGGGGAACAAGGGCCGGTAACGGCGTCATTGTTATTACCACCAAAAAGGGAAGCTTTAACAAGCCGCTGCAAATAGATTTCAGCGCCAACCTGACGACAACTGCGAAGCCCGATCTTTTTTATCAGAAACCGATTAGTAGTTCGGATTTTATTGATGTAGAGGAGTTATTGTATAAGAAAGGTTATTACAATTTCTGGATCAATTCTCCGGACAGGCCGGCGCTCACACCGGTTATTGAGCTGCTGATACAAAAAGAAAACGGAGCCATCACGGCGGATGACTACCAGCAAAAAACCGCTGCGCTCCGTAAGATTGATGTGAGAAACGAATTTGCGAAGTACATGTACCGTAAGGCTTTTAACCAGCAGTATTTTTTGAATCTTTCGGGTGGAGACTCCCATCATAGCTGGATATTTTCATCCGGTGTTGACCGCAACATCAGCAATCTGGATGCAAAAGATAGCCGTATCAACCTTCGCTTCAGCCACACGTACAAACCATTTAAAAAATGGACATTCACCACTTCGTTGCTTTATACGCTGGCATCACAAACCAACGGCAGGCCCGGTTACGGAAGCATTTTCACCGCCAGCGGTGCCTTATATCCCTACGCCCGGTTCCGCGATGATGGTGGTGCGCCGCTTTCCATCATGAAGGACTACCGGCAACCCTATATTGACAGCGCCGGGGGAGGAAGGCTGCTGAACTGGAACTATTACCCGGCGGAAGATTATTTGTTTCAGCACATGACGGCCACGCGCCAGGACATCACAGCCAATCTTGATTTGGGGTATCAGGTCTTCAACACCCTTTCGGCAGAAATAAAATACCAATATGGAAGGCAATCCCTTGAAACGGTAAACACCCAGGGGCTGAATAGTTACTTTACAAGAAACCTGATAAACCGTTTTTCTGAAATTGACGCCACCGGTGCTTTTGTACGTCATATCCCGGTGGGGGCGATCAGGGATCAATCGAACAATGTAATCAGTTCTCACCAGGTGAGGGGACAGTTGAACTATCACAACACCTGGAGCAGGCACAGTGTGTCGGCCATTGCGGGCGCTGAAATGAGAGATATCTCATCAGTGGGCGGAAACTATCGTTTATTCGGCTTTGATGAAGATTTGCTTACACATGGATCGGTTGACTATACGCGGCCCTTTACCTCGTGGTTTGGCGGCGGCCCCGATTTTATTGCTGATCCGTCGGCAAACAGGCAATCATCTAACCGGTTTGTTTCTTTGTACGCCAATGCTGCGTACACACTGGGTAACCGGTACAGTTTTTCCGCCAGCGGGCGCAAAGATGCTTCTAATCTTTTCGGTGTGCATGCCAATGACAAATGGAACCTGCTGTGGTCATCCGGATTTTCGTGGACCTTGTCCCGCGAACGCTTTTACCATAGCCGGTTATTCCCATTCTTAAAACTCCGCGCTACTTATGGATACAGTGGCAATGTGGATACACGCAGAGCTGCCGTTACCACCATCATATATAATGGCGTATCACCCTATACTTTGCTTCCATTTGCGAGGTTTGAAAACTTTCCCAATCCCGATTTGAGGTGGGAAAAAGTAGCTACCCTGAATTTGGGCATCGACTTTAAACTCAAATCGGACATCCTGACGGGCAGCGTGGAATACTACCAGAAAAAAGGCGCTGATCTTTTTGGAACTGTGCCGGTGGATTATACCAGTGTGGCGGCATTTACTATTTTAAAGAATGTTGCTTCCATGAGCGCATCGGGCGTGGACATTTCGCTGAGTAGCATCAATGTGAACAGGACAGTGAAATGGTATTCGGATTTGAATGTTAACTATTACCAGGACAAAGTGACGGACTACTACCTGAGCTCAAACGACGCAAGCAGCTTTCTTAACGGCGGAGCACAGATTGCGGGGCTGAAGGGGAAACCGGTTTATTCCATTTTTTCTTACCCATGGGCGGGGCTTGACCCTGCAACCGGCGACCCGCGGGGGTATCTTAAGGGAGCCGTTAGCAAAGACTATACGGCGCTGACTGGTTCTTCCGTGCAGGTTACCGACCTGCAATATAACGGTCCTGCTATGCCGAGGATGATAGCTACCCTGGGGAATACCGTGAGCTGGAAAAATGTATCGCTATCGTTTCGGTTGATGGGAAAATTCGGGCATTACTTCAAGAAAAGTTCCATCAATTACACTTCACTGTTTGCCTACAAAATAGGGCATGCCGATTTCTCCAACCGGTGGCAACAGCCGGGAGATGAGCGCACGACAAATGTCCCTTCGATGGTCTATCCTGCTAACAGCAGCCGCGACCGGTTTTATACGAATTCTGAAGCGCTGATTGATAAAGGGGATCATATCCGCCTCAAATACATTGCGCTTTCCTACGACTGGATAAGGAGCGGATTGCCGCTGAAGAGGATCAGTCTGCATTTCAACGTCAATAATATCGGCATCCTGTGGCGGTCTAATAAAGACGGGTTAGACCCGGACTACTTTATGGGCAGTATCCCGGAACCAACAAGTGTTACGATAGGTATTAAAGGAACTTTTTAAACTCAACTATTATGTCAAAATATATTCATTCGGTATTCAGTGCCACGATCATCATTGGGATGATACTCCTTCCGTTATCCGGCTGTAAAAAATTTCTCGATAAAAAATCGGACAACACGCTTGCTATTCCTCATAAGCTGGAAGATTTACAAGCGTTGATGGATAATTACGGAACGATCAATAGCCGGGATATACTTTCGGGCGAGGTAAGCGCTGATGATTACTACCTGACAGAAAATGACTGGATGGCCATGCCCAATCAGGGAGACAGAAGAATGTACACCTGGACCAGCGATTATTTGTTTGACTATGCATTTAATGACTGGTCGAATGGATTCTCGCTGGTTTATTATGCCAACACTGTGCTGGAAAAGATAGGCGATATCAAAAGGGGTAAGGATAACGCAGCAGTATGGGATAACGTTAAAGGACAGGCGCTGTTTATCAAAGCAAAGGCTTATCTGCAATTAGCGGCTGTTTTCTGTCTTGCCTATGATTCCAGCAGTTCAGGCGCAGACCTGGGTTTACCATTGCGAAATACAACGGATTTTAACGAGCAGTCGGTACGCGCACCCCTTCGTGAAACGTACAATGAAATTACAACCGATTTACAGGCCGCCGCATCGCTGCTCCCCGAACAACCACTCCACGCAATGCGGGCTTCAAAGGCTGCTGCCCATGGATTGCTTGCAAGGACCTATTTATGGATGAGAAAATACAACGAAGCGCTGAAGTATGCCGATTCCTGCTTAAAAATAAAAAATGGTATTTTGGATTACAGCAGTTTATCCGCCTCTAAAACTTATCCATTGCCGCCGTTTAACAGCGAGGTGATTTACAGCAGTATGGCGCCGCCACCCCGGCCTTTGAGCATAGTCAAAGCAAAAATTGTTAACGAGCTATACAGCGCTTATGGCAGTAATGATGTAAGAAAGCAATTGTTCTTCAGGCCCAACCCGGATGGCTCTGTGGGCTTCCGGGGAAGTTACAATGGGAATCCGGCTCTTTTCTGCGGGCCGGCCACCGATGAAATGTTGCTGATACACGCAGAATGTTCTGCCAGGAATGAAGATCTGATAACGGCGGGAAAAGATATTGATGAACTGTTAAAAAAACGGATAACGGGTTATACTGGATCGCAGTTTACTGATAAAAAACAGGCGCTTCAATTTATTCTTACTGAAAGAAGGAAAGAACTGCTCATGAGGGGACTTAGGTGGATGGACGTAAAAAGACTCAATAAGGAAGGGGCAAACATTACCCTTCAGCGAACGATTGGCGCCGCTAAGTATAGTTTGCCCCCTAATGACCCAAGATTTGCGCTTCCTGTTCCGGAAGACATTATTGCTATCTCCGGTATGCAGCAAAACCCGAGATAGGGTTACCGCTTTATTACTAAGACATCTTTTGAGATGAAGCGGCTGCTTTTAACTGATCCAGCGTGCGGTTGTTCAGAAAATCCTGGAAGGTTGGTTCCGACGGGGATGCAGTGTAAGGAATCACACAGGGGACATCTGTTCCTGTGCCGCAATCGTTACCGGTGCCAACTTCCCAGTTATCGATATTTCTCAGGTCACCAATAACGGTGCTGGCGATCTTGTAATGATAATCGGTAGGCAGATTGCCACGCATTGGACCGGAGAGTTTGAACGACATGGTTACGGTTGCCATCATCAGTGCGGCTACAGCAACCAGGTTTGCTTTTGAAAAAAGTTTGATTTGCATTTTGTGGCCTTTTTTTGAATCAAAAAAAGATTGCCTTAAAAAACTTTGGTTTTGAAATAAGTACTGTTCAACGGTCTTTTGGCCGACCAACCCTTGGCGCTTACGATCACTGATCGTAGGCGCCTTGCTTTTTTAAAAGGGATATACCATAGGCGTTTAATATTAAAAATGATGTGTTGAATACAAGATGTGCCTTCCAGCCCATACCGCTGATGACTGCGCCGCAACTGCAGGGAATCCTGCCAAACCCGCCCAGCATGATGAGGGCGGCATAAGCGGTGAAAACCGCCAGCAGGCAAGCGGAGCCTAACAAGGCCGCTTTTCTGAATCTATCGGACAATAATCCCAGTGCGATGGCGAGCTCTAAGACGGGCAACGTGTATATTAAGGGCCAGGCGATCCAATCTGCTAATGGCTGATGCAGCATTGCTTCTTTGAAGCGGGTGAAGTCAAACCATTTACTGCATGCGGTGTATGTGTAGAGCACGACAAGAAGTACGACGATGATTTTTATAAATATCTTTTGCATGCCTCGAAGCTATCCAGCTCCGTTTATTAAATATGCAGTAACATTTATGTTTTCAGTCGCCTGTACTGTGTAGGGGTGAGGCCGGTGAACTTCGCGAATGCAGCGGTAAAACTGCTGAGGTTTTTGTAGCGGCATTGCTTAGCAATCTGTTTGATGGGGTTGTTGGTTGTTTTGAGCACTTGTTGGGCGATGCGCATGCGGTTTTGCAGATCGTAGGTATAAATGCTTACGCCGAATAATTTCTTGAAACTGTCCTGCAATTTTTGCCTGTTCATGCCTGCCATCCCGGACAGGGCGCTCAAGGAGAGATGGCTCTCCGGATGCTGGTCTATGTGGGCTTTGACTTTTTGTACCTGTTCCACAATTATCTGGCCGAGGAGGAAATACGGGTCTGCGCTTTTTTCAAAGGACCTGTAAATTTCCCGAAGTATGTGCCAACTCATTTTTGCATGAACGGACTGCTGATCCCGCTGGTCGTTTCCATGCAGCAATTGATCAATGAGGTCTAGTGCAGCTAAGTTCAAGACCTGCGGCCCCATTTGCCCGGTTCGTTGGAAGGGATTTTCATGATGCACCCACTGAAGCGCTTCCACAGCGCGAAAACAAATATTCAGCAAGATGATGTCGCTGCCGGGTTCTGTCATGGTGTAGAGCAGCATCCGCGTCCCCCAACAAATGCAGGCTTCCGTTGTTTTCAGGCGGCATGATGTACCGGATTTGTTGTTAAGCTCCCAGTTCCCCCTGAGTGCGATCAATACATTGAGTCCTTCTGCCTTGCTGTCTATGCATAATGAATGATGACTGCCCGGTGTAATCATCAGGTGTTTGAAATAATGATTTTGCAACTGCACTGTTTGGACAAAGATTAAGCCAGCCGAATCTTCCCAGGCCTGCCGGTGGGCGCGCGGCAGGTGGTACTGCTCCCAACCCGGAGGGATGGCGTCGGACAAATGTATCGGTCGTTGATTCAAACGAATTTCCATGGCCTAAAAATCTATCGTGGATGGGTTGTTTTATCCAAAGATCAAACCAAAGAGACTAAATAGAGTAGTTACCACATTGCCCAGGCCGTTAATTGCCCTTATGTTGCAATCCTAAATCATTTTATATGCTTACACATCAAATTACGCTCCAGGCGGCCATTGATTTTACCAAACGTTTTCGCGAACGACCAGGCTCGGATTTGCCCATTTGTGAAACCTATGAAGCAGCCTCTGTGCTGGCTTTGCTGAACCAACCCGCATGTACCTCACTTCGCTTATATTTGGGAAGAAAGGAAAACGGCCAGATCTGTTCGGTATTGGTAGGAGTGGATGCGCTGGGAAGAGACATGCTTCCAGCGCAACTGCAAGAATTACCAGCTAATGATAACGGCATTTTACTGGAGGATGCATTCCATTGCCCGCCGATTTGCCCGCCGGCTTCTCCGTTAAACCAATAAGCCTATGACTTATTATTGGGTTGTTACGATTGTTTCGGCTGCCTCCATTGGCATTCCACTTGTCGCGATCTTATTTCACGCACGCCGGATAGGAAACAGGTACATGCCGTTCGCGTTTTACCTTACCCTTGGCGCCGCCAATGAATGGCTGAGCTTCTACCTCATCCGAAATCATCAAGGCAACATCGTTAATTCCAATATCTATTCGCTCCTGGAATACGGTTTATTACTCTGGTTGTTTTTTCGCCTTACACCGCAAAAGTTATCCTGGCGCCTTTTATACGCTGCGACGGGCGTTGTCATCTGGCTCCTGGATAACTTTTATTTGCATAGCATCAGGAACGATAATAGTTACTTCCGAATCTTCGCCTGCCTTACCATCAGTTGGTTGAGCATTGAGCATATTAACAGGACCGTTTTTAGTGATCGCATCACAGCTTACCGAAAGACAGATCTGCTGCTTGGGATCGGGCTGTTTGTTTTTTTTGCGTATAGCGCCTTCCTGCGCTGCTTCTACGTTGTTTCAGTGGGTTTGCATATTTCGTTTTATATGCAATTGTGGCTAATATTGAGTATTGTTAACCTGATTGCTAACCTGATTTTCATGTTCGCCATCCTATGGATACCCAAACATCGACCCATAATATCTATCTGATCATCAGCCTGGCTTTCTTCACGGTATTATTGCTGCTGTTTATTGTTTCGCTGTATCGACTGCTTGACTACCGGATACGCAGTTACAAGCAAAGATTGCAACGGGAAATTGAATGGGTAGATAAAGAGAGGGGAAGGCTGAGCGCTGATCTGCATGATGAGGTCGGAAGTAACCTGGCAACCATTGCGATCCTGCTTCAAAAGACCGATTCGGTTAATTTTGAAGAGAACCAGCACCGAATGATTCACCTGCTTGACGCACAACGTCAGAAACTAAAAGAGATTGTGTATGGTTGGGCGCCGCCGCTGTTACACTCCCAGGGGCTCGAGCTCGCGCTGGCCGATCTGCTCGAAGACATGCGGGCGCTTCACGCGGGCAAACTAAACTATGAGGTAAGGCTGAACAACAAAAATCTGGACATGGTTCCCTCCATGCATCTTTTTCTTATTGCGAAGGAAGTGCTGACGAATATATTGAAACATGCAGGAGCCGGTCTTATCAGGTTCAAAGCCTATTATAGCACCAAGTGGCTGATGGTGGAAATAGAAAATGACGGTAAGCGATTCAGTTGGCCCGCCGGCCGGTTGACCGTGGCGGGCAACGGACTTCAGAATATTAAAAACAGGGCTGAAGTGATTGACATCAGTTATTCGAAACAGGGACTTACTATATGGAAAATCCAGGTACCGATTAAAAAAATGCTTGCAAAGGATGTCTGAAAACTATTCCATTAAAGTGATCATTGCAGATGATCACGAGATTTATGTAGGCGGATTAAAAGCACTTTTCAACGACCAGGACGTTTACGAAGTGGTGGACCAAGCGTACAATGGGGAAGAACTCGTCAGAAAGGTTAAAACCCACCTCCCGCATATTGTCATTACGGATCTTCGTATGCCGATTCTCAGTGGTGCCAAGGCGGTGGAGGAGATCAAGCGGATCAGTCCCCCTACGCATTGTCTTGTTTTATCCAGCTACGACAACGATTTATCCATCATAGAGGCTTTACAGGCAGGCGCTAATGGTTATATAACCAAAAACATGCCCCAGAAGGATCTGTTTACCGCCCTGGATCAGCTGATTAAGGGCTATCCTTATTTTTGCTTAACAACGAACACCAAGATGTTACGGCTTTTGAGCAAGAGCTCTTTTAATCCTTACGCAACAGCACCCAATCCGCAGTTCAGTGATATCGAACTGAAGATCATCCGGATGATCTGTGAAGAAAAGACGAATCCGGAGATGGCTTTTGATTTATGTTTGTCTATCCGGACCATCGAAAATAACCGTGCAAGGGTCTACGAGAAACTAAATGTGCGATCACCGGCAGGCGTAGTTATTTATGCCATTAGAAACGGGTTGTATAATCCGGATTGAAATTTCTGGAATTCTTGTGGATGTAAGGATCGACCGCGATTGAGCATCGTTACCTGGTCATAAATAATGGAATATCTTGGAGTCGCGCTCTATTAAATAGAGTAGAAACCACCGGTATTAGAGTAGTCCCCACCTTTTCAGCGTGCTTTTGCCGCGATAGCTTTGGTGTATTAAAACGAATACACCATGAAGACGTTTGTAATGTGGGTTTTGATTTTGTGGAGTATGACTGCAAGCGCTCAATCCTTTGGTATCAGATTAGGGCACAGCCTGACGCCGGCAGATTATCTTTCTCTTCGCTACGAGCACTGGACCAACGGCACCATCAACTTTACGCTCGCTGGATTTGCTGAGCGGTCAAAGAATCATTCGCTGAATTACGCAAACTACGGTGCTGACCTGCAGGCGGAATATGCCAGCTCCAGAAACAGTGATGCTTTGCCCCTCTGGGGTTGGCGAGCAGGGTTGGGGGCGACGTGGCAAATCGAAAATGATCCCTGGGTATATAAAGATTTGCCGGGCCGTAGTCGTATGAATTATGGCGCCGTGTGTGAATTGTCGGGTGAATGCTTTATTTCCGACGCCTTTCGGCTGAACGCGTTCATACAACAAAAGCTTCTGTTCAATACCAAGCTGGGCTCGCTTCGAAGCTGTTTTGGTCTGGGCTTAACCTATCTATTCCCCTCACTTTAGCCCGAGCGTTTAAAATCCAATATCCATGAAAACCATTTTTCTTTTGTGGGGGCTTATGCTGTTTGCCGTATCCGTAATGGCTCAAGGGAGTTATACGGTTTCCCAATCGGTTGCACGCTTCAACTACTGTACCACTTCTCAAAGCGTCCGAATCACGGGTAAAGTGACTTCATTTACGAGTACCCAGTTCAAGGGAATCACGTTTTACTTCTACTATTATAATCCTTCGGCCGGATACTATAACACCATTGGTTATTTTATCTGCTCTGAATCCGGCGGAACTTTCTCCACCAACTACACCAATATTGATCCAAGTTATTTTAATGGAGCACAAATTAGTTTTGCAGGCAGCACCCGGTATTTTCCTGCTACACTATGGATTGACATCGATGTGCCGTACTCCGCTTTTCCCAATAATAATAATACCGGACAGCAACTGGCAGTCGATATTGTTGGGACGGATCAATACAATAGTACTACAACAAACTCCAGCAAGACCCAGTATTCTGTTCCGCTTTTGTACACTAATGCCGTCACCTTAAGCAGCCCAACGATTTCGGCGTCGCCTGCAACGATTTGCAGCAGCACATCCAGTAAGATCACATCGAGTCCCAATTATGCGCCTTATGGATTTTTGTACGACTGGTATAAAGACGGTGTGCTGCTCGTCACCGGTGATGCGAGTGGAACTCTTTCCACCAATCAACCCGGCAATTACTATGCGGTAGTCAGAGACATCTGTCAATCGGTTCAGTCCAACACCGTAGCGCTCAATGCGAGTTCAGTTCCTGCTGCACCGGCTGTTAGTTCCTCCAGTGGTTTGATGCTTTGTAACGGAGCTTCTACGGTGCTCAGTGCGAGTCCAACGGCAGGTGGTACACTCTATTGGAATACCGGCGCCACGGGTAATAGTATTACGGTAAGTGCGGCAGGTAATTATTACTGTTGGGAAGTGAACAGTTGCGGACAAGGGCCAAACAGTAACACGGTTTCAATTACTACTTCTGCTACGCCATCGGCTCCTTCCGTGAGCAGCAGCGCAGGGACGTTGCTCTGCAACGGCGCTACAACGACACTTTCTGCTTCGGGCGCAGGCGCCATCACCTGGAACACGGGCGCAACAGGTGGCAGCATCACCGCAACTACAGCGGGTAGTTATTATGCAACGGCTTCCAATACTTGCGGTACCAGCGCGGCGAGCAATGTAGTCGTGCTTTCAACAGGCAGTACACCTGCGGCACCATCCATCAGTAGTAGTAATGGCAGTTTGCTTTGCAATGGAGCGACCACTATACTTACTGCAACTGGCGTCAGTGGGCCCGTTACCTGGAGCAATGGGCAGATCGGTAACAGCATCACCGTCGGCGTGGTGGGCAGTTATTATGCCTACCAATCTGGTAGTTGTGGAACCAGTGGGAACAGTAATACGATTGCGATTACAACGGGAACTACGCCGGCTGCTCCTTCGGTCAGTACGAATGCAACACTGCTTTGTAATGGCAGCGCCGCTAACCTGGTGGCTTCCAATGTCACCGGAACTGTTACCTGGAACACGGGACAGACGGGTAGTAGCATCACCGTGAGCAGTGCTGGTACTTATTACGCTTATCAGACGGGTAGTTGTGGTGCAAGTGGCAACAGTAATTCAGTGTCGATCGTCGTGGGCCAAACACCAGCTGCACCGACGGTGTCGAATAGTAATGGGACTTTTTTGTGCAATGGGGTATCTACTACTTTGAGTACTTTAGCGTCCGCAGGCGGCACGATCTACTGGAACACGGGACAATCGGGTAATGCGATCTCTGTAAGCAGTACGGGTGGCTATTATGCCTATGAATCGAATGGGTGCGGAAACAGTAATAACAGCAATACTGTTTCCATTACAACCGGCAGTGTCCCCCCCGCGCCGGTTGTAGCACCCTCCAATAATGTGTTGCTTTGTAACGGCACTTCGACCAGCTTCAGTGCAACCGGCTCACAAATTACCTGGTCGAATGGCACCACAGGTAACACAGTTACGACCAGCACCGCAGGTACTTATTATGCTTATGATAAAAACAGTTGCGGCAACAGTTCCAACTCCAATCCGGTAGTTGTTACAACGGGCAATTGTCCGACACCACTGCCTGGCAGTTCTTTTCAGATTTGCCCTGGCATGCTAAAGACCCTGGATGCGGGTGCGGGTTATGAAAGCTACCATTGGAATACTGGTGCTACGACGCAAACCATTAGTGTCGGACCGGGCACATATTCTGTTACCGTTACCAAAGAAGGTTGCACGGCGCTGTCTGGCAGCGTGACAGTGAGTTATTTTTCGGTGACGGCTCCTGTAATCAGTCCTTCGGGATCTACAGTATTTTGTCAGGGCGGAGGTGTTACCCTTACAGCCAGCGGTGCCGTTTCTTATGTGTGGAATACCGGTGAAACAGGCAACAGCATCCATGTCAGCACATCCGGCACCTACACTGTTACCGCAACGGATGGTAATGGATGTCAGACACCTTCCAGCCCGCTCGCGACCACCGTTCGCAGTTTGCCCACCGCTACGGTTTCAGGATCTGCAACTGTTTGCCAAGGGAGCAGTTCACCCATGATCGTTTTCAGTGGCAGTGGTGGCGTAGCTCCTTATACTTTTACATATCAAGTCGGAAGTGGTGCGGCACAAACTATTACTACCACTACCGGTAACAATATCAGTGTTGCGGTTCCTACTGCCTCGGCTGGCAGTACTAATTACCGGCTGATCAGTGTGCAGGAGTCCAGCAGTACTGCTTGCAGTAATACAGTGGGTGGTGCCGCGACCATCGTTGTAAATCCAATACCAACCGCCGCGATATCGGGTACTGCTACCGTATGTCAAAACGCAGCCTCACCTGTGATCAACTTCAGCGGTAGTGGTGGTACGGCGCCCTATACTTTCACTTATCGGGTGAATGGTGGTACTCCATTGACAATTGCCACCTCTGTTGGAAGCAGTGTGACGGTACCCGTATCTACCGGCACGCCAGGCAATTATACTTATACACTCATCAGTGTGCAGGATGGTAGTAATACAGCGTGCAGCAATGCGGCTTCGGGATCAGCAATAGTAACAGTTAATCCTCTGCCTACTGCAACGATTGCGGGCACGGTTGCTGTTTGCCAGAATACCAACCAACCGGTTATCACGTTCACAGGCAGTGGGGGTGTAGCACCTTATACTTTTACTTATAATATCGGCAGTGGCGCTAACCAGTTTGTTACAACTACCAGTGGTAATAGTGTTTCCGTTTCAGTACCGACTAATACCCCAGGCTCTTTTGTTTACAACCTGGTGAGCGTTAAGGATGCGAGTGCCGCTGTCTGCACGAGTGCAGTCAGCGGATCGGCGACGGTTACGGTGAATGCACTACCCACTGCTGTCATCAGTGGCACTACGAGCGTCTGTCAGAACAGCGCGTCACCGGTGATCAGCTTTGTGGGTTCGGGTGGTGTCGCGCCTTATGTCTTCACCTATTCGATTAACGGTGGTGCCAATCAAACCGTTACCAGTAATGGCAACACGGCCAGTATTGCGACGCCTACTATTACTGCTGGAAGCTTCACTTATACTTTGATCAGTGTAAAAGATGGAAGCAGTACTACCTGTAGTAATGTGGCGAGTGGATCGGCAGTCGTTACGGTTAATCCATTACCAACAGCTTCTTTTAGCGGCGCTACCACGGTTTGTCAAAACAGTATGGCCCCCATCATCAGCTTTACGGGTGCTGGCGGCACTGCGCCTTACACATTTACTTATCGCATCAATGGGGGTGCGAACCAAACCATCACTAGCAGCGCAGGAAGCAGTGTGAACCTCAGTGTCCCAACCAGTGTGGCAGGTAATTTCAACTATAGCCTGGTGAGTGTACAGGACGGTAGCGCAACTGCATGCAGTGCGTCCGCTACCGCATCGGTAATGATGACAGTGCATCCACAACCGGAGCCTGCTGTTATTACCACAGCGGACCTGCATTTGTGTAACGGTTCGAGCGGTGTTCTTACAATCCTGAACTGGGTAAACGGCAATACTTATCAGTGGTATTTGAACAGTACCGCATTTAAAACGTCTACTGCTGATACGATTGTCAATACCAAAGCCGGTAAGTTCACCGTGCGTTCCATCAGTGCGGATGGTTGCAACGCTGCCAGCCTGTCCGATACCGTTATCATCACCATCGGCTCTGTGGCTACTCCTCAAATCCTTGGATACAGGAAAGTATGCGAAGGGGGAAAAACATTACTGACAGTAAATAACCGTGATCAGCGCTTTTCTATATGGCGGTGGACTGATCCGCCAGACAAACCAGTGCCCAGGGCGCAGTATAGCCGCGACAGCAGTTTTTTCGCGCAGGCCGGGCAGTATCAGGTATGGGTGATGAGAGAGGGATGCTTTGACAGTACACAGGTGACTGTGACAGCAGACGATACTGAGTACCCGGCCGGCGAAATCAAACTGAGCAAACGTGTAACGAGTTATGGCGGCGAAGTGGAGCTTACCGGAGTAGTAGTAAACGCAAGTTCTTTTCATTGGGATTTTGGTAATGGCAATCAGGCAGTAACCACTGGTAACACCATTCGGGAGCGCTATTACAAAACAGGAGATTCCGTGTTGGTGCAATTAGATGCCGTTAGTCCCCGCAATTGCATCACGCATTTTTCCACCTGGCTGCGGGTGTTGCCCGAATCCACCCCACTCAAGCGGGAACTATTTGTAACGGGTAGTGTCAAGGACTGGAATGTATTTCCGATTCCATTTCACGATCACCTGAACGTCTCGGTGGTGCTGAAAAGAAAACAAGAGGTGCGCATTGACCTGTTCAGTGCAGATGGTAAAAGGATCAGAAGCTGGATAAAAAGTGGTGGACCAGGTGAGCACCTGTTCAACCTGGAAGGTGCGGATCAGTTGACAGCAGGTGTGCTTTATTTTATGACCGCGGTTTATAACGGCGAAAAACATTTTGATAAAGTGTATAAATATTAAGCGATGAAAGAAATGATTTTGTGTGGATGGTGGCTCCTTCTTGTGGCAGCCTGCAGCAATAAGTATGAGTCGATCAAAGCAAGTGCGCCGAAACAGGAATTATCTTTTAACAAAGATACAGTGCGCATACGCGAGCGTGATACTACAAATGCACTTTGGACAGATCGTGGCAGACTTACTATTTACTGTAAGGACCCGGATCATCAGTTGAACCTGTTGCGCGACGACACTTGTTCCAGTGTACACGTGCTGTATCGTGGTAACGAGATCAAAGCGGGTCAATCGCTGCCTCTTATGGATAGCATCCAGGTATTTGTTTTTGCAGATGTACCAGGGATGTGTCTTCTTGATTTTTTGCTCACTGATCGATTGGGGCGAACGATGCAGAAGTCGGTGGTCGTGGACTGCCGATCTAATCAGCGGCCGGCCGCGCATTTCATGTGGTGGGCCGAGGCGCAAACACAACCGCAAAGCTGGCCTTATGTGATTGATGCCTCCACTTCCAGTAAGCCAGACGGCCTCATTACTCGCTACGATTTTTCCGTCAATGGGCAGTGGATGAGCTCTACTCAATCTGTGTTCAAATGGATATTCCACGCGAAGGGAGAGCAGGTGGTTGGCTTATCAGTTACAGATGATCTAGGGCAAGCGTCCGATACGGTGTATCAAAAAATCAATGTACAATGAGGCGGCTAATTTATATCGTATTGATTGGTGTGTGTTTTGACAACGTGGTCGGGCAGCCGCTGGTGACGCGCTTTCCCAGCCTGACCGTTAAAGCCAGCAGTCGTGGTATGGGGATGGGTGAAACAGGCATCGCTTCTTCTATGGGAAATCAATCGCTTTTGTACAATCCTGCTATCATCGCTTTCACCCAGCATTTTCATCAGGCATCTATTTCTTATATGCCCTGGTTGATGGGCATCAGTAAAGATACCCGAATGCTGGGAGCTAATTATGTAGCGAGTCTCAGTGAAACTAGCGCCCTGGGCATCAATCTGAATTACCTGGATATGGGACAGATTGATCTGCGGGATGACAATGGTGCTACACTGGCCAGTTACAAGTCCCGGGATTTTAATCTCGGTGCGGCTTATGCACTGCAGGTGGCTACGGATCATGCCCTTTCTGTTCAGCTCAAATTCATCGGGCAAAACCAGTTCGGCCCATCGCCGGTGAATGTGTATAGTGTTTGCAGCGATCTGGGTTATTATGGAAGGATCAATTTGGGAGGCACGATGCGCACGTTGCACCTGGGCGCTACACTGAGTAATGTCGGACCCAATATCAACTTGCCCACTAGCACCAGCATTGGTATCGCTTATTCAACAGTAACAGCGTCGAGTAACCAGTGGACGGTGGCGCTTGATGCAACCAGACTGCTCAAAGACGACTGGAAGGGGCTTCGATTAACTGGAGGTGTCGAATACGGCTTTGATGAACAGTTTTATCTGCGCGGTGGGATCAGTTGGGAGCGTGCCGACAGAGGCAGCAGGAAATATTTTTCGCTGGGGGTGGGGTATAAAGGGTTCGTTAATGATCAAAGCTGGGGGCTCGATGTTCAATACCTGGTGCCTTATGGATCATCTATGAACGGCTCACCTTACCAGCATGGTTTTGGGTTGACGTTGTCGATCAATATCGGCAGTTTTCAATAAATAAAACAGCGCAACATGTTGAGTAAGGTTAGCTGGAGTGATTATGCGGTGTGTATGCTCGTCATACTATGTCTTTATTACCTGCTGATAGGGTGCGTGTACAGAAAAGACTTGTTGCATTGGTGGAAGCGAAAGAATGGCAGTTGATAAGCAGTCCAGCAGGCAGCAAACTACATGTGCCGACGCCAGTGCAGGAGAACCGATTGCGTGGGTAAGGGGCGGCGGCCATGTTCTTTACAATAAATATGTGTAGTATGAAACAGTGGAGAGAGAAAATAAAGTGGACGACTCTGTTCGTCTTATGCGCGCTCGCAGTGCGGGCGCAGGATGGCAATGCCGGTATTCAGGATGCCAACCAGAAAGTGCGCAGTTACTTTCAATCCGGTACTCAACTTATGTATGCAGTAGGTGCGATCGTGGGACTGATCGGTGCCGTCAAAGTATTCAACAAGTGGAATGCAGGTGACCATGACACGGGCAAAGTAGCCGCTGCCTGGTTTGGTTCCTGTGTATTTCTCGTCGTAGTAACTACCGTCATCCGGGCATTCTTCGGTATATGAGCAGCGTTTATTCCATCAACAAGGGGGTTAACCGACCGATTGTCTTCAAGGGACTCAAAGGGCAGTGGATTGCCTGGTTAGCAATAGGGTTATTATGCCTGCTGCTACTTTTTGTGTTCTCTTATCTAGTTGGTGTGCCGCTTATTATTTGTCTGGTCTTCGTGCTTTTGTTAGGAGGTTGCTTGTTTGCCTTGGTCTATCGGTTAAACAACAGATATGGGAGGCATGGTTGGATGAAAAAAATGGCTTCGTCGGCAACGCCGAAAATAGTGCGATGCAATCAACTATTCCAATGAAAAATTTGCAAGACATATTACCCCTGTACGGCGTAGAGCAGGATATGCTTCTTTCCAAGATGGGAGACATAACCATCTGCTACCAGTTGGAGCTGCCGGAGATATTTACGATGTCCAGCGCTGAATACGAGGCTTTTCACCAGAGCTGGGTGAAAGCGGTAAAACTATTGCCCGAAGGATACGTGTTACATAAGCAGGATTGGTACGTGCAGAAGAACTACGGTGGTGATTTTGAAAAAGAGCATTCGTTTTTGTCGCTCGCTAGTGAACGCTTTTTTCATGAACGACCGTATCTCGCACACCAGTGTTATTTGATGCTGACCCTACGACCCAGGAATCGAAAGTTTGTTACATCGTTTGGTTCTACACTACTGCGAGGGCATATCGTACCGGAAGAAACGCTTGATCCCGCATTTGCCAAGACTTTTGAAGGTGTTTGCTCGCAATTTATCAGGGTATTAAGTGATAGTGAATTTGTTGGGGTTAAACGACTGACAGGTGACGGGCTAATCCAATTGGTTAACCGATATCTTTTGCTGAGCGATGACAGCGTGATGGGTGATTTGGCTTTTGATAGAGGCATCCGGGTGGGAGAGAAGCACTGCGAACTGTTTACGCTTGCTAATACCGACGACTTGCCGGGCTATTGTGGTGCGCGGATGGATTATGAAAAGTATGGTACCGACGGTGGTAAGTTCCCGATCGGATTTGTTTCACCGCTGGGACAGCTCTTGTCCTGCGATCATATTTACAACCAATATCTTTTTGTTGAAGACAATGCGGCGTTTATCAAGGGGCTTGAGGCAAAGAAAAAACGCCTGCAATCACTTGCTACTTACGCGAGGGAGAACGCTTATGGACGTGAAGCAGTGGATCAGTTTCTAAATGAAGCGGTAGCAGAGCAACGAACCATTGTCCGGGCACATTTTAATGTACTGGCCTGGACGGATGATGGCGCGCGCGTTCAGGAGATACGCAACCTGTGTACAGCGGCGCTCGCGCAGATCGATGCCACTGCTAAAATAGAAACTGTCGGAGCGCCCCAGATTTATTGGGCAGCCATTCCGGGTAATGCCGCTGATCTGCCCATCAACGAAACCTTTGCGACCTTCTCACACCAGGCCTGCTGTTTCTTGAACTTGGAGACGAATTACCAAAGTTCGCAGAGTCCGATTGGGTTGAGACTGGGCGACCGGCTGAGCGGAAGACCCTTGCATGTAGATCTGTCTGACGAACCTATGGAGCGCGGCATCACCAGCAACCGGAACAAGTTCATTCTCGGACCGTCCGGGAGCGGAAAATCCTTTTTCACGAATCATCTTTTACGCTCTTATTATGAGCAAGGCGCACATATCGTGATGGTGGATGTAGGGCATTCGTATAAGGGCTTGTGTACACTTGTCGGTGGTTATTATTTCAGTTATAGTGAAGATGAACGCATCAGTTTTAATCCTTTTCGCATTGATGGGGAAGGGCAGCCGGGCACAGAAAAAAAAGAAAGCATCAAGACCCTTCTGGTTACGCTATGGAAGAAAGACAGCGTGGAGTTCAGCCGCAGTGAGTATGTGGCACTCTCTAATGCATTACAGCTGTACTATGAAAAGGAGATACCCTTTCGGTCATTTGATTCCTTTTATGAGTTCCTTCTAACAGATTTTACTAAAGCAGTGAAGGAAGACCGGGTGAAAGAACAGGATTTCGATCTTTCCAATTTCCTCTATGTCCTTCGGCCGTACTATAAAGGAGGAGAGTACGATTGTCTGCTGAATGCTGCTGAAAACCTGGACTTACTCAATAAGCGCTTCATCGTCTTCGAACTGGATACCATTAAGGATCATCCTATTCTCTTCCCGGTGGTGACCATCATTATCATGGAAATGTTTATCTCCAAAATCCGACAGTTGAAGGGCGTACGTAAAATGATCCTGATTGAAGAGGCCTGGAAAGCGATCGCTAAAGCGGGAATGGCTGAATATATCCGGTACCTCTTTAAAACCATCCGCAAGCATTTTGGTGAACCCATTGTAGTTACGCAGGAAATAGAAGACATTATTTCATCAGAGATCGTAAAGAAGACAATCATAGCGATGAGTGATTGTAAAATATTGTTTGATCAGTCGAAATACCAGCAACAGTTCGATGAGGTACAGCAACTCCTGGGGCTGACCGATAAGCAAAAAGCGCAGGTGTTGTCACTCAATAAGGCCAATGATCCGCTCAGAAAATACAAAGAAGTATTTATCTCACTGGGCAGTCGACACTCAAAAGTCTACCGGGTAGAAGTTTCCCCGGAAGAATACCTGGCATATACTACAGAGGAAAAAGAAAAGCTACAGGTAACCATGGCTGCCGAAAAATATGGTGGTATGGAAGTAGCGATAGCGTCATTAACCAATTAAAGACTAGTTATGAAAAAATATACCTTGATGATCGTGTTGGGTTGTTTTGTAGGTGGCGTGTTAAAAGCGCAATCCTTCAACCCGGTTTCACTCATTATCAGTAAAGCAATTAAAGTGATTGACCTTAAGGTGCAGAGGTTACAGAACGAAACCCTGGTCATGCAAAGAGCCGAGCAGGCGGCGGAGCAGGCGCTCTCGAAAACAAAACTGGCGGAGATCACCGGTTGGCAAGCGCAGTTGGCCACTCTCTATGAAGGATATTTTACCGAACTCAGACGAGCAAGACCTGTTATTGCCGGAAGTACACAAGTAAAAAAGATCCTCACCATGCAAAAAGAGGTTGTCCTGGAGTATGGCAGGTTGGGTAAAGATCCTGCTGTTAAATCGCAGTACGATGCCCTGCTGAACACGAGCATAGAGATACTACAAACCTTGCAGACGGTGCTCACTAGTTCGCTTTCGATGAAAGATGCAGAGCGACTCTGCATGATACAAACCTTGAAAGATGCCATGGGTCATTGCCTTGAGAATATGCAGTCGCTCAACCGACAACAAATAGAGATTACCCTGGGCCGGACCCGGATGCAGGCCGACTTGCAATTTGTCAAACGCTTACACGGTATACAATGAAAAAGATAATAGCTGTAATTGTGATCTTGCTTTTACATGCAACCGGGTTTGCGCAATCACAGGAGATGGAGCAATTGAAACTCAACCTGGAAAAGCTGGTGCAGCTTAAGCTGATGCTTCAACAAATGAAACAGGGCTACCAGACCCTGTCTAATGGTTATAACAGTGTCCGTGATGCAGCGAGAGGTAACTACGATCTGCATCGCGCCTACCTGGATGGGCTTTTGCAGGTCAGTGAGCAAGTAAAAGGCAGCCCTGCCCTGCAAAAGCTGTTAACCAATCACGGATTAATCCAGCAGGAATACCGACGATGGCTGCAACAGGTGCAGCCGCTGGGATTGTTTACTGCGCAAGAGTTGTCGGATGTACAACGCTCGTATCAAAAGATATTAGAAGCAGTGTCCGATCAACTGGTTCAGTTGCAGTTGCTGACCAGACCCGAATCCCTTCGAATGAGTGATGCAGAAAGGTTGTCAGCCATAGAAACACTGGCTACGAAATCCGATGAGCAGTTGGTGGCTTTACGACAATTGATGAAAGATCAAACATCTGTTGCGGTTCGAAAGGCGCAGCAAAAAAGAGACCTGCAAGCGATGCGGCGATTGTATGGACAATAGAAAACAAAACGTATGAAACGGTGTATCGGGATACTCAGCGTGGCTCTTTTGCCTTTATGTGTGCATGCGCAGGGCATTTCCAATGGAGAGGGCTTGCAGTACATACTGAACCAATTGTACAAGGATATGATGCCCCTATGCAGAGGGCTCATCAGTTCGGCCCGGTTGATCGGTGGATTCGGGGCGCTCTGGTACATTGGCTTACGAATTTGGAGGAGCATTGCCAATGCGGAGTCGGTGGATGTATATGGGCTCATGCGCCCCTTTGTACTAGGTTTTTGCATCCTGATCTTTCCTTCGGTGATTGACCTGATCAATGGCATCTTGCAACCTACCGTGAAAGGCACGGCCCAGATGGTCAAAGGATCAAACGAAGCGATTTACAAATACCTGCAATTACAAGACAGCAGCACTTCGGGTTTCGGAGCGCTCAATCCTGCCAATTGGATCAGGGCTGCCATCCAACAGTTACTGGAATTCGTGTACCAGACCATTGCGCTACTCATCAATACTATCCGCACTTTTTATCTCATCGTGCTCGCTATTGTCGGACCCATCGTGTTCGGGCTATCTATTTATGACGGATTTCAACACCTGGTTACCGTCTGGCTGGCCCGTTATATCAATGTCTTTCTCTGGCTGCCCGTGGCCAACATCTTTGGCGCTATCATCGCCAAAGTGCAGGAGAATATGATTGCGGGCAACACATTCAGTGTGCCTATTGCCGGGCAACCCCTTACCATGACAGATTGGGCGTATATGGCTTTCCTGCTTATTGCGATCGTTGGTTATTGTACGGTACCTTCTGTGGCTGGTTATATCGTGAATGCCGGCGGTGGTAACGCGCTGCTGAATAAAGTGAGCTCTGTTGTTGCTACCGCAGGTAAAGCCACCTTCAACAGCGTCAGCTCCAGCATCAGTGCTGACAGCTTTGGTGACCAGGCTTCGCGTATGAATAACAGTATGAGCGACAATGGTGTGTCCAACGGCTATTTCAAAGACAAACTGAGCGGCAAATAAATGTTCAAGCCTACACAAAATATCGATACGGCTTTTCGTGCTATGCGCCTGCTGACTATGGTGATTGTAATTGCCAGCTTGTTCGTCAATGTTTATGCGATCCATGAGTCTAACCGGCTCGCTGCCCGGATGCAGGAGCGCGTATATGTGCTCGCGAGTGGTAAAGCCATGGAAGCCCTGGCTGGTAATCGCAAAGACAACCTGGGGGTGGAAGCAAGGGATCATGTTGCGATGTTCCATACCTGGTTTTTCAGTCTTGATCCGGATGAGAAGGTCATTCAAGCCAATATCAAACGGGCCCTCTATCTGGCAGATGCTTCTGCCAAGCATCAGTACGATGACCTAGCGGAAACAGGATATATCGCAGGCATTATCTCTGGCAATGTCAGCCAGCAAATCACTGTGGACAGCATTACGCTAAATACCATTGCGGAGCCTTATGTGTTCAAGTGTTTTTCAACACTTAAGATTATCCGGCCTACATCCATTGCTACGCGTAACCTGATCACGCAGGGCAGCTTACGCGGCATCTCCCGAAGCGATCACAACCCGCATGGATTTCTTATCGAAAGATGGGAGATCACCGAAAACAAGGACCTTAAAATCGAAAACAGATGAACCAGATCATACGATTCCAAGCTTATCAGCGCAGGCAGCGGTTTTTGCTGATACTGCCGTTATTGATAGCACCCTTTATCACGCTTGTTTTTTGGTTGCTCGGTGGTGGAACAGGCGTTCAGCCAGCTGTTGCAGGCCGCAAGGGTGGATTTAATACGCGGCTTCCCGGCGCACTTGCAAAAGAGGATGCTGCTGATAAAATGAGTTTTTATGCGGTTGCGGCAAGAGAAGCTGCCAGGCGATCGGAGCAATTGCGGATGGATCCTTATAGGAAGGATTCTACCATAGAAGGAGGCGCCTTAAGCCCTTCACAGATAGTTGCTGCAAAACCATTTGATAGGTCAACGCCAGATCAAAGCATCTACGACAGAAAGGTAGCGGCCATCCAGCGACAATTGAGCATCTCGCCTAAGAAAGAGGAAGAAAGAATGGATCGACCGACCTTGCCTATTGGTAAGCTACAGTCGGTCAATAATTTTATCCCGGATCCGGAAATAGAATCCATCAACGCTACACTAGACAAATTGCTTGCTATACAGCAATCGAATAAAAGCGTTGTCAAGACCGACAATGAGAAAGGACTTACTGTACTACCTGCAACGGAAAATGAAGCTACTTATTTTGGCAAGTCACCATCGACTATTATGAAGCCTTCTTTTTACAGCGATGAGATAAAAGCAGTGCTCCACGTTACCGCTATTCCTGCTGTATTGGCCAGTACGCAGGCGGTACAAAATGGGACTGTCGTAAAGCTGGAATTGAACGTACCTGTTGTAATCAAGGGTATTCGTTTGCCTGCTGGGGCAACTGTCTATGGCGTTGCGACTATTGAGGGGGAGCGGTTACGGATTCATATCCCTTCCATCAGGTATGGTGATCAACTACTACATGTATCCTTGTCGGTGTATGACTTGGATGGGCTGGAAGGCATCTGCACACCTGGTTCGCAAGAGTGTGAAGTGCTTAAGCAATCAGCGGACAATGCTATCCAATCTAACGGATTTGCTGGATTAGACTTTTCATTGAAAACACAGGCCGCCGCCACGGGTATTAGTGCTGCGAAAAACCTATTGTGCAAAAAAGTAAAACAGGTGCGTGTAACGGTAGCTGCTGGTTACCGGGTACTGCTCCAGGATCATCACGCTTTATAAGATGAGAGTTATTGTAACTATATTATTTCTGGCGGTCTTTCTTGCAGTAAGGGGACAATCCTCTATTCCATCCAGGAGTTTACAGGTGACGGTTAACAAAACAACCAACCTGATTTTCCCGGCAGCCATTGCCTCGGTTGATCGTGGCAGTGAACGGATCCTGGTGCAAAAATCAACCACGAATATTCTTCGTGTGAAAGCGGATTCCATATTTAGAGATACCACTAATCTAACGGTGATAACATCGGATGGCAAGCTCTATTCTTTCCTGGTAAACTATACCGCTGCTCCTGACACACTCAATTTGGATTTAAGTACAGGAGCATTGGCTAATATAGATACTGCATGGGAGGCCCTTGCCGAAAAAGTACTACAAATGCCCAGTCACCTTTATGGGGTACGGTATAGCTCAGGTAATGTACGGCTCTCTGTTGCTGGTATTTATACCACTGGCGAAGTGATTGCGTGCAAGCTTAGAATCGAGAACGCTTCAACACTTTCCTATGTGGTAAGCCGCCTGATTTTTACTGTTGTCCAGCATCACATCAGCAAAAGAGGAGTGGTGCAGGAATCGGAAATAGTACCCTTGTTGGAGCGATCGATGGGGATGCTCATCAGAGAGAAGCAATCCAGTGTGCTCGTAGTCATTCTTCCAAAGGCGGCGTTGGGCACTGATCAAGCCTTGCAAATCCTATTGAAAGAAAAAGATGGTGATCGGCATTTGTTTTTACGAATCCCTCATCGATACATCATCAATGCAATCCTAATTAGATAATAAAAACAGATTATTTAACACCATAATAAATATGTTATGAACATGGAAAACCTACAATTTTTGAAAGACAACATTAAGTACAGTGGCTTTGGAGAAGCCCTATACGGCGAACTGGAAAAAAACATCCAGTCAAAAAAGAATGATTTTCAATTGCATTTTGCTACGCAGGTGAATAATCGGCCTTTTGATGCCATCCTGCATTTTCGAAAATCGAACACTTCCGAGATGTATTTCTTTAATCGCTACGTTGCATCGGTTGAAAAAGCCAATGGTGAGAAGCTAGAACAAAGCTTTTCGATCGACAAGGGCAAAGGCGTGACAGCCAAAGAAGCGTATAATCTGTTACAAGGACGTGCCGTTTATAAGGAACTAACCAATTCTAAGGGCGGGGATTACAGAGCCTGGATGCAGCTTGATTTTGATAAGAAAGATGAAAAAGGGAATTATGCGGTCAACAAATACACGGATAATTATGGATACGATTTGCGCGAATCCGTAGCAAAGTTCCCTGTATTGGAACTGGACGGTGGTGAAAAAGAGAAAGAACTGCTTCGCTCGTTGGAACGCGGCAATGCCCAGGCAGTATCCATTGATAAGGACGGGGAACCTTTAAAAGTATTTTTAGAAGCCAACCCGAAATACAAGTCTGTGAACGTGTATGATGAACATTTCAAAATGATGAAACATGAGAACTTGCCTAAAATAGAGCGGCTGACAGAGAAGCAATCGGCGCACGAAAACACACAGATGAACGGACAGGCCCAGAAGCAAACAGGAGAAAAGGCTATTCACGGAAAAAACGTCAAGCAGGGCAGGGCAAAGAAGACTGATAAAGGAAAGGCGATTGAAATGTGAGAGAACAATTAATCAAGTAGTATGAATACACAAAACATAGCCACCTTGTCTGCGATGCTCATCCGGGCTGGTTTTGAGGAAGGGATCGGTTACAGGTTGCTGCAAAGAGTCTGTTTCACCCCGTCCAGTTTTACCCTTTTTGAGCGGCTGAAAAAAAATAAGGATACGCTGACCTGTTCGTTGCATTTCGAGCGACAGGGCATGGAATACGTCTGCGGGTATTATGATGTTTCTTTGATCAAAGGGATCGTGTTGCCGGAGCGAACGATCGATGGGATTGATTTGGAAGAACTGGATAAGGCGATGGGGCAGATCGATTGGTGTTGCCAGGCGGACGGATCTCAATTCCGGCTGGACGACCCTGACAGCTGGGCGCGGGAGAAAAATATCTCCCAGATCGTGAGTCAGCTGACAAAATTATCTGCGACCGTCGAAGGAAAGCATTTTGCCGACGCGCTCAGGCTGAAACATTGGATGGACGCCGGGCTCGAAGACCTGGTAGGTAACCTGAACGTAATCAGGGCGAGGATAGAGATCAGCCAGCGCGTGTATTTTATTGACGGAGAAGGTATTCCGATAGATGAGGTACACCGCTTCCTGCTCAACCGGTGGATGGAAAAGAAGATGCAGGCGAACCGCAGGGAACGGGCGAACGAGTCCAAAGATGGTGAAGTGGCATCGCCCGGCGAAGAACGTGGAAAACAGTTTTCCAGTAAGAAGAGAAAGACAACAATTAAAAGAATCGGGCAGGAAAGATGAGTGAGTTTGAACAACTATCGGCGTTCTATGAAGCCATCGCAGAAGACAACCGTATAGGAGCCTATCATATCAGCCTATATATTACACTCGTGCGCCTGCGAAGCCATGCTGGCTGGCAAAATATGATCACGGTCTACCGTAGCCTGGTCATGCAGGAAGCTAGGATGGGCCGAAAGACTTTTAATAAATGTATGAACGACCTGTGCGAATACGGTTATCTCAGATACGAGCCATCTACTAATCCCAAGGGAGGCTGCAAAGTTTATTTTAACAAGCTATAAGAAGAAGTGCGTATGGAAACCTTTGTTATTCCGAGCGAATCGGATATCAGGAAATGGGTAAAGGAAGCGGTGAAAGAATCACTGGAAATGGCTAAGCCAAAGGAGGTGCTCGTTACCAATACACAGGAGGCATTGATAAGCCGTAAGGAAATAGCAACGCGGCTGGAGATATCATTGGTAACATTAACAGGATGGGTTAAGCAAGGCCTTCCTTCACATAAACAACAGGGACGCGTTTACTTCTTGTACAGCGAAGTGATGGAATATATTGCGAAGAAGAAACCGAAGAAAAGGTATGACTGGATATAATCTATGCGTTACTAGCACGATATTTCAATAGCAAAGATCCCCTCTGGTACAACTTGTCGATAAGGGTTGAAAATTCCAGTCCTGCGTTCTCTTTCAGTTCTTCGATCAGCAAAAGACGAAAGCGTTGAATCAGTGTTACAAAACTATATCTCAGCTTCATCTGCGATTTGACGCTTGAAGAACCCTGATGCAAATAGAAATTTCGCTGTGAGTATGCTTCTTGTAAGATCTGTTTATAATACTGTGCTGATTTTTCGTAATCTTTCGCCGTCAATTTATAATCGTAGTAGGCAATCAGTTCCTGAATAAAAGGATAGCTCTCCAGTCGCAGCTGATCTGGTACTTTCCCATCCAGAATTTCTTTAATCATAGCCTGGCTTTCCTGCAGGGTAAAAGTCACCCTATTGAACGGCATATTGAAAAAATGAATTGCCTTGCTCATTTCCTCTATAAAGATTCCAGTCCTTGTTGGCAAATCTCCAGTCAGCATTATCACAGATACTTTCTCCATCAGCTCATTTTCCCGCTTGTAATCCTGCATCAGCGTTTCCAGATAGTGCCAGTAGCCGGGCACGCTATTCTCAGCATGAGCCGATACATAAAGTGATTCAAAACTCAGGAAATGCCCCTTCGCTACACTGTTGACATTTGCGAGTGCTTGAAATGGGTTTAGATTGATCTTTTCTAAAATTGTTTTACTCTCATGGGCTTTGAAGTTACGCGAACTAAATGCATCTGCGATATATTCCCCGTTCTCAATTATATAATTGTATTGGGAATCGAGAGCAAATTCCCGATCCAATTTCATCGTCACAAACTTCAATTCCTGCTTGATTTGACTTCTGACATCTACAATGGCGGTTTCCGAGTCATAATAGTCAACTGTTACTTTGGTAATAAAAAAATTAGAAGTACCCTTAAAAAAATAGGGGCATTCTTTTCTATGTTTTGTTAAATCCTTGTGTCCACGACTGAAAAACTCCACTTCATTGTACCTGAATTTAACATTTCGCGCGAGGCTCATGCCAAACACTTTGTAATAGTAGCTGACTTTATAAACCGGCAGTTTCATAAAGTCTTCGATAGCTGAAAATTGTTGTTGAAGCGTTCGATTTTGCAAATAGCTCTGTTTTTCTTCTATCGTTGTGATGTGGCTGGGAAATGGGTAGGTGTTGATATCACTGTCCAATATCCTGCCGAATACCGAGCCGACGAATTCTTTTCGTCTCCCCAAAAAAATGCATTCGGATACAAGTATCCGGGTGTATGCTTTGATACCTTCTCTGTGTTTCTCCAAAGGACAGGGACAAACTAAATAAGAGATGATGCAGTTCAGCGAGTAGGTGAACATGGCTGCGTTTAACTCTTCACGGAACGCACTGATCAAAGAAACCCAATTTTGATAATTGTCTGTGAGAGCCTTTTTGGGTTTACCCCCTTTTTTCTCAATACTGAGCCAATCATTAAATAGCTGCCTAACCGGAGCGTACGTTTGGAACTGGCTTAAGTAAACGTCTTCATCCGCGAGCATGGGATGCAAAAGATAACTTCGGACTGCTATTTCGCAATTGCTAAAATTGTTCTTTAATTGGTAGAGGATTTTGTCCGTCAGTGCAAGCGGCGTTTCGAGTTCAAAATCGATATTTCTACCCAATTGGGAAAGATATAGGTAGAAGTAATCGACGAAGAAATTGGCTTTCCGATCAACGAGCTCATTTTCATTAGTCAGGCGTCCTATCATAGATTCTGGAACAGCAGTTAGATTATGTGATACCTGGGGCGAATATCCAAGTTAACCATTTCTAGGTCTCGTTGAGCAGTTTTGCTCTAGCATGTGGTCACAATCTGTGACCACATCGGATATTTTTCACTTTTTAAAGCCGATTCGCTCCCGATCCTGCCACTTCTTCTCTTCGGCTTTCTGATCTAGCAGGTTCTCGATGGCATCATAAATCTGGCTTAGCTGGACGTCGTGCTCACTTATCTTTTGCTGCAAATCCCTCAATTGTTCTGTGATTCCGCGGTGGTCGAGCGCAAATTTTCTAAGGGCAATGAAGGCTCGGACGATGGCAATGTTCATTTTCCGGGCTTTTGGACTTTTCAAGACGCTTGCCAGCATCGTCACCCCATGTTCGGTAAAAGCGTAGGGTAGAAATGCCGAACTGCGGTGTTTTTGGGAACCGGTCACAATTTGTGACCGGTTAGTGTCCGGATCACCAGGACTGTGGTCTAATTGAATCGTTATTTCATCCCATTCCTGTGACGTTAGCCGGAACATAAAGTCGTCCGGGAAATTATCGACATTTCGTTTGATAGATTGGTTAAATACCTTGGTTTCTACTTCATAGAGTGCCGCCAGGTCAAAATCGAGCATTACTTTATGGCCTCGTACTTCAAATATTCTTTGTTGAATGCTTATAAGATTCATTTTTGTGTTTTTATAGGTGATAGGTTAGTTGACGATCCGCATTTTCACAACTTTGGTGGTCTGGAAGGCGGTTAATTTGCCAGCCACTTCCTTTTTCATTTCTTTTTCAAAGCTATCCAGGTAGTTTTCAGTTGTTTTCTTATCGGTATGACCCAATGATTCCTGAATAAATTCAGTGCTTACCCCTGACCTTTTTAGCACAGTCGAAAACGTGTGCCGGGCAACGATGTTGGTCACTCTTTGCTCAATTCCTAATTCTTTGGTGATAATTTCCATCCCTTCATTGATATATGTACGGATCATGGTACACAGATCCCATTGCTCCAGAATATTCAATCCTTTCCGCATTAAGGGGAAAATATAATTGTCGGGGTCTTTGCCTGGATTACCCCATTCATTGATAATTGCCTGCATCGGTTCTGATAAATACACCGTAATAGGCATCGGGTTGCCCCTGGTCGTATGCTCTGTTTTGGAACGCTCGAAAGTCAAGTATTCTCCATCAATATTTTTATATTTCATGTGGATCATGTCTTTGGTATTCATGCCGTTACCGAGATAGCAGAACATCCAATATGCTTTAGCTTTTCTCGCTTTGTACATTTCGGGGTGATGGTTAAAGATTTTTTCTACAACATGGAGAGGCAAAGCTTTCTTTACTTTTTTTGATGTTGGCAGCATATACCGCCTTCTTCCGAAAGGATAACAATCCTCACGCCGAATGATTTTTTTGTCGATTGCTTCATTGAATACAGCTCGCAGCGACCTTAATAGCACGCCAACGGTTGATTTAGATGAACCTTTTTCAACCATCCAGTGTTCAAATCTCACTAGGTAGGTAACTGTAATTTCTTCGAAGGTGACGTTTCCGCCGAATTTCTTCAACCGGTTATAGCTGTCCTGATATTTCAAAGCCGATCCAATACGATTCTGTTTTAATAGGTTTTGGATGTATTGAGAATAAGTGTAAGAGATATGATCTCTATCGGGATGTATCTCGGTCAGAATACTGAATCGTTTTTTATAAGGTTCTATATTCAGTTGGCTATCAAGCGATTCGTAGTTTTCCTGCTTCTTTTTCCTAGCTTTCAGGCAGTGATTACCGCCGTAGATTTCAAACTCGAATTTTTCAAAGGTGAAGCCTTTCATTTCGCTGCAAAGGGTTTCGGCTCGGTTTCGTAACGTGTTCAGCCGGTCGCGTATCTCACGGATTTCTTTGCCGGGATGGGAGGCATCGCATTTGTTGAAATCCTCTTCGGTCATGTCATAAATAGTCTGGAAATCCCGGCTTATTCCTTTGTAGGTTACGCGAAGTTTAACCGGGTAGGTTTCCGTTTTCTTGATCCTTCTTTTGTCAAGAATGATAATTGGTGAGGCTGCCATAATTTTCGTTTTTCGTTTTCGCCCTGTCACATTCACATCAAAAATTTGCAGGTCGTTTGCAGGTAAACGGAGAGTAAACCGGCATTTTTCACGAAAGACGAAATTAAGCAGTATCTTCACAATAGCCTGATATTGAGGCTTATAAGCTAAAATTGATAAGGTTGAATTAAGCCGAATTAGGCCCTGAAAAATTCTTAAAATCCTGTTCGCCGAAACGCGAGTACGGGTTCGATTCCCGTCTGGGGCACATCGCATCAATAAAGACTCTTGTAAATAAATTAATTACAAGAGTCTTTGTATTTCGGGGGAATGATGAACGGAAGGCTACAAGTCCGCTGACGATGCCCATTCCAAGTCCAAATTTGACCCGGATGGCCTATCTTTGTTGTATGGATAAGCGCAGCCATTGGGATCATATCTATCGGCACAAGACACCGGCTCAGCTCAGCTGGACCCAGGAAACGCCCGCCACCTCCCTCGATTTCATCGACACTTTCCGGCTCCCCCGAAATGCCCGGATCATCGACATAGGCGGAGGCGAAAGCCGGCTCGCCGAGTTGCTATTAGAAAAGGGCTACAAGGATATCACTGTCCTGGATATCTCGGAAGAAGCCATCAAACGCGCGCAAGACCGGCTCGGTGAAAAAGCCGCTCTTGTACAATGGATCGTTGCCGACATTGCCGACTTCGAGCCGCCGCACCCCTATGATCTTTGGCATGACCGCGCCACCTTCCACTTCCTTACTACTGCACCCCAAGTATCCAACTACCTTGACCATGCTCGCACCGCCCTCCCTTTAGGCGGCTACCTCGTCATTGGCACCTTCTCGGACAAAGGACCGGACAAATGCAGTGGTCTTCCTGTCCACCGATACACGGAGGAAACCCTGTCCGGGGAACTACACAATGGCTTCAACAAAATCAAATGCATCACCGAAGACCATGAGACGCCCTTTCACACCGTGCAAAACTTCCTCTTTTGTTCCTTTAAACGCGCATAGCATCTCGAAGTCGGTCATCCTGGTAAGATTCGGGAGATGTTAAACAAATTTGCCGTATCGGGAAAAATAACTCAATTGTATTGTTAAGAATATTAAGGAATAAACTGAGGAAAAGCCGGTTGTCATACCAGTGCAACCTAAAGTCTTTCGCCGAAAGTTGGATCCTTTTGTGTAGCCAGTCATCTACCGGGTCGTACAGGTGTATTACCAATCGTTTTGAAGGTTTGTAAGAGGCTCCTGATGTCCGATATATCCTGCGTTGCTTCGATATACTCTACCTGGTAACCGTTTGATCGAAGATAAACTTCATAATACTTCATCGATGCCCGGTGAAAAGCTATTAGGAAATACGATGGCAGCGGTAGTTAAGCGTAAAATGTTGGATACATAAAGATTATTGGGAAGCAGGCCTGTTCAGGCGCTCATAATTCCGAATGGTTATCCTGCCCGGGCGCAAGGCATGCATCATATTATAAAGACCAAAGAAGGTTCTGTTCAGGTAGATGAAATGTTTCGAACCCCTGTTGGTATTCATAGACCGAACCTGGCTCATGCTTGCATAGCGCTGCCCCATGGCAGCAATCGCTTCAAAAAAACGCTCATCGGAAAAATCAAAAAACTCTTCGTTAAAAGGGCGGGTAAACAAAGTCAGCATATCATGGAAAAGTGTGGTGAAGAAAGCTTTTTCCTCATTCGTGTCGCCCGGCAAAAGAATCTCCAGTTCATAGAGTTTTTCTTCAAAAAAGCGAGGGTTGTTGAGATGGCTGCTTATGGCCAATTCAAAGTAAGGGATATAAAATTCGGGTGGTATTTCTTTGATGCAGCCAAAATCAATGACAATCAGTTCGTGCGAAGCAGATACCAGGAAGTTGCCGGGGTGGGGGTCGGCATGGAGTCTTTTGAGTACGTGCATCTGGTACATATAAAAATCCCATAAGGTCTGTCCCAAAGCATGCAAGCATTCCGGCTCATTGTTGGTGCGTTGTACAAATTCAGAAAAATGTACGCCTTCCATCCAGTCCATTGTCAGAACCTTATCGCAGGAGTACTCAGGATAGTAACCGGGAAAACGAAGGCCGGGTAATTCCCGGCAATCGTGGGCGAACTGTCTGCTGCGCTCTAATTCGAGAAGGTAATCTGTTTCTTCAAGAAGCTTTTGTTCCACTTCTTCGAAATATTTTGCAGAGCCTTCTTTTTTTATGTGGAACATCTTCATGGCAATGGGTTTTACAATGGCCAGGTCAGACGAGATACTTTCCCGCACGCCGGGATACTGGATCTTCACTGCGAGCCGGCGGCCATTCTTCTCGGCCTGATGCACCTGTCCGATGCTGGCAGCATTTATGGCTTCCACAGAAAATGTATCGAACAGCGCCTCCGGATTTTTACCGAAGTATTTACGGAATGTTTTCTTTATAAGGGCGCCTGAAAGCGGCGGCACAGAGAACTGCGACAAAGAAAACGTTTCAACGTAGGCCTGGGGCATGATGTTTTTCTCCATGCTGAGCATCTGCGCTATTTTCAATGCAGAGCCCTTAAGTGTTTTCAGGCTGTCGTAAATATCGAGTGCGTTGTTTTTGTGCAGTTGCTCTTTTGCTGTTTCTTCATCTTCGAGAGATATCCTGCTGCCGTAATATTGCAGGTAATTGATACCAACTTTAGCGCCGGCTTTTAATAAGTTGCCTACCCTTTCTATTTTTCTTTTCGGTATCTTATCTAGTGTTTTCATATCGTTCTCCTGGCTGGTGTTGCTCGTTAAATGGCAGGGACTTTTTCAGACCAAAGAAATTTTCCCAGGTCGAAGAATTTACCCAGTATAGCAGTATTGATGATTTCAAAACCAAGTTCTATGGATTTTTCTATGTACATGTCTGTCTTCTCAAAGCCGGGTGACCGGTCATTTTTCCAGAATTGCAAGACCGACAGAAAGTGCGCCCATATGAGCTCTGTTCTTGTTTTTTCGCTTACCTGTTTGAGTTTTCCGGGCGCGTTGGCAATGAACCCCTGCTCCTTGAATCCAAGCGACTGAATATAAGTATTGAATTGACGGTGTAAAGGTCGCAGTTGCTGCAGTTTATTGGTCAGGGGAGCGCGGAGCAGGTGTAATACCAGGGAGCGGTTCAGCGTCAGGTTTTCGAAAAATACAAAGTAAAAGTGAAGTAGTTTTTCTTTCGGGCTCATGGCATCGTAGCCATCGGTTTGGATTACCAGTTCAAGGGATTGCTGAAAGAAGTACACCAGGTACTCACTTTCCAGAGACTCAAAACTGGTAAAATAGCGATAAAAATGGTCTTCGCTGATCCCCAGCTTTTTTGTGAACTGATAAACATTTACCGGTGGTTTGCCCTCTGTTAACAAATGATCGCTGTAGTGCTCCATCAGCTCTTTTTTGTCAATTGTTTTCTTTTTCATAGCGCATTTTTTTAATGGCGCTCAGGTGAATTTTCCGGAAGCCGGGATGAACTTTTCAGGTGATGAAGCTGCGGAAAGGTTGGGGTGCGCCTTTTTTGATGATTATTTTCGCTTGTAAAATTAGACAGAAATAACATTATAGCCAAAATAAACTAATTTAGTAGAATTTATTTTTAATATAAATTAGACAAAAGTATCCCCTGGCATTAATGATTGAGTTGTATCAGTGCATGATTCAATACAGAAGCAAAACTTACCCATAAGAGATAGGTTATCTGGATATAGGCAGCAACACGGAAGGCTACACAAATTATGTAAAAATGTCTAAGAATTAGCTAAATTTGTTAGACCGTTTGCAAGGGGCAACAACTCTGTTCTACAATCAAACAATGGTTCAATCACATTTATGAAATCTTATTTAGTCGTTGGGGGTTCTTCCGGCATTGGCAAGCAGATCGCAGAGATGCTCTACATGGAAGGGCATCGGGTCTTCGCCACTTACTGCCGCAATAAAAAAGAAAGTAAGGATCGTTTATCCTACCATTACCTGGATGTTACCTCCGATGAGGTTGATTTTGCTTTTCTTCCCGCCAGGCTGGATGGCGTGGTATATTGTCCCGGTAGCCTGAGACTGAGACCATTCAACCGTACAGCGCTGGCCGACTATGAGGCAGACTATCGTTTGCAGGTAGTGGGTGCCTTGAAAGTACTACAGCATGTGGTTCCCCTGATGAAAGAGAACGGAAGAGGGTCAGTGGTATTGTTCTCCAGTGTGGCTGCCGGCCGGGGTTTTCCCTTTCATGCAAGTGTTGCAGCCTGCAAAGGAGCCATTGAAGGGTTAACGAAGGCATTGGCCGCAGAGCTGGCACCTGTGATCAGGGTTAACTGTGTAGCTCCGTCGCTCACCAACACCCCGCTTACCGCAGGCTTGTTGAATTCAGAGGAAAAATTGAGGCAGCATTCGGGCAGACATCCGCTTCAACGTGTGGGCGAAGCGCAGGATATAGCGGCGGCGGCGATGTTTTTACTGGGCGATCATGCCGGTTGGGTCACTGCCCAAACCATGCATGTTGACGGAGGCTTATCGGCTATTGCGCTTCCCTGATTACATGGCAGCACTTTAACCTTTAAAAAGACATACTGCCTGTAAGCGTTAATTCTGCTGTTCTCTGCGTTACCAGGGAATTACTTTCCCATCCCTGAAAAACTGACCGGTGGGCCCGTCAGCCTGCAATGAGGCAGCCCACACGATGCCGGCAGCTCCCTCGCTAACAGGCCTGGCGCCCCAATTTTCGGTACCGGGGTAGGTGGCCACAAAACCCGGACAAACCGAATTTATTTTGATACTGTCTGCGGTGAATTCACGGGCGCATTTTATCGTAAGCCCATTGAGTGCCAGCTTGGAAATTCCATAAGCAGGTACGCCGCCGGGGTTGACTGCCATCCCAAAAACTTCATCTGAGAAAGATCCGGCGCCGCTTGACACATTTACAATACGAGGGTTTGGGCTCTTGATGAGTAAGGGCTTAAAAGCTTTGATCATACGCCAGGCTCCCATCAGGTTGGTATCGAGTGCATTTGCTACATATTCCATATCTGTACCCAGCACTGTTCCTCCCTGGTCATAATAGCCTCCTGCATTGTTCACAAGCACATCAAGCCTTCCAAAATCCAGCTCCACCTGCCGGGCAGCTACTGCAATGCTTTGCTCGTTGCGGACGTCGATGGCAAGCGCTTTCAGATCATGTGGCGCAGCCAGTTGCCTGGCTGTTTCCAGGTCCCTGGCCGTAATAATTACTTCAAAGCCTTTATTCTTTAACTGTTTTGCCGTTTCCAGGCCAAGGCCCTGTTGCCTGCTGACGCCGGTGATGAGTGCAAGTTCCATGAATGATATTTTTATATTGATTGATTAATTGGGGGTAAGCCGGAGAGCGCTTAAAGGGGTATTATTTTTTGTCTAAATTTATGATAAATTTAATAGACAATAAAATTTAAAGGGTCCACCATGCCGCTGAAAGATCGAAAGCTCCTGCCTCAGAAGTTATGTATCGTTTGCAGGCGTCCTTTTCCTGGCGAAAAAAATGGCAGCATAACTGGACTGAGGTCAAATATTGCAGTGATGCGTGCCGTAAGCTCAGAGGTAAAAAGAGCTTATAAAAAAGTAAACAGATCGCCGGGTTCTTTTAACCAATGTATATGATCACTGACAGGTGTTGTGTTGGAGTTAAGGGTACTGCAGATGAGCAATTGACAATGCTGTTTGTGCGCTATTTTACCAAGATGTTCCGCGTGCTGCAGGGCATCTGTTACAGATGTCAGAAAGGTCAGCATGTGCGTAGCGCGGCCATGCTGCGCGGCAAAGTCGAGGCTATCATAAGGCAAATCGCGTCCGAGATAGATGGTAGATAACCCCTTGCTTCTGATGATATAATCGCTCAGTAGAAGTCCGATCTCGTGCATTTCTCCGGGTGGCAGGAACAGCAGGAAACGTTTGGATAGATCACTTGCGCATGGAAGGGCGTCCAGGGCGGACTGGATTTTTCGTTGCAGGAGATTGCTGGCAAAATGCTCTTGCGCAGGGGTGGTGTTACTGGTAGTCCATAGTACGCCCGTTTTGCGCAGGAAGGGGTAAATAAGTTGCAACATAGCCTCATACAGTCCGAATTTGATGATCATCGAAGAGATGATTTTATCGAACGTATTTTCATCAAAAGACAACATAGCAGCTACCATATTGTTGATATGCGCCTGCATGGGTGCGTCAATCTGCGCCTCAGTGGCTTTCAGAACAAGACTTTGCAGTTCTTCTTCAGGCAATGCTATCAGCCTGGAAGCTTTATGTCCCAGTGGCAGAAGGGTAGCAATATTGAGCAGGCGGCGTAGCTGGGTACCATCATAGTAGCGTATATTGGTTACCGTACGGTGTGGCAGAAGGGCACGGTAGCGTTTCTCCCACGCTCTCAGACTGTAAGCGCTGATGCCGGTTAGGTATTCAACCTCTTTGATGGAGTAGTGTTCTGTAACGCTCATACGGCACTAAAGTAAGACAAAATTATTTTTTAATGGCTTGTTATTTTTTTATGACTAACTTTTTTATTTTTTAGTTAGACAAAATAGGGCTAGTTTTATGCTTTAATATTACCCAAAACATCATGCAAATTCAGTATCAAAGAGCTTTAGCCGGTCAAATGGCGTCCGTTTCCGGTGAAGAAGATCATTTTTCCAGCGGGTCTCAAACGCCATTACGTCCGGATGCGTTTGCCATGAGTGCAGAGGAAAAAGTGCACGATATTGCCTACCATTTCAGATCTATCATGCATACGTTGGGATTGGACCTGAGTGATGACAGCCTGAAGGATACTCCCATGCGTGTAGCTAAGATGTATGTGCGGGAGCTGTTTTCCGGGCTCGACCCGGTAAATAAGCCGGCCATCTCGCTGTTTAACAATAGCTATGGTTACGGTCAGCTCCTGCTCGAAAAAAATATTCCTTTTGTTAGTCAATGTGAGCATCATTTTGTGCCGATTCGCGGCAAGGCGCACGTTGCCTATTTTGCCGGCGATAAGGTCATTGGTTTATCCAAGCTCAACAGGATCGTAGATTATTTTGCCAGGCGTCCGCAGGTGCAGGAGCGTTTAACAGTACAGATTGGGCAGGAGTTGCAGCAGGCACTCTCCACCGAGGACGTAGCTGTTATTATTGATGCCGAGCATATGTGTGTTTCCATGCGGGGTATCAGGCAGGACGGGTGCAGCACCGTTAGCTCTTTTTATGGAGGACGTTTTAACAACGCATCTGTAAAAAATGAATTGCTGCTGCAGTTGAAATGATATTGCTATTTCTGGTTGAATATCAGCCTGTCTGTCCTACTTTTGAAGGAGTGCCATCAGATGATCACTTCCTTATATAATGCAGATATTCATCATTGTATTTTTTATTGCCTTACTGATCGTATTCATTACAATCATGAAGGTCAATACATTCCTGTCTTTTTTGGTAGTGTCTTTGCTTGCTGGCATGACACTTGGTATACCGTTAAATCAATTAGGTAATTCTGTTAAAACAGGCATTGGAGATACTGCCGGGTCATTAACAGTGATCATTGTACTGGGGGCCATGCTGGGTAAGCTGGTAGCCGAAAGCGGCGCTGCTAAAAAGATTGCGTCTGTATTGGTAACTGCTTTTGGTACAAAACATATCCAATGGGCATTGATGATCACCGGGTTTATTGTGGGCATCCCATTATACTACGGCGTTGGATTCATATTGCTGGTACCGCTTATTTTTTCTATCGTTTATCAATACAAATTACCCGCTGTTTACATTGGTCTGCCCATGCTGGCGGCCTTATCCGTTACGCACGGCTTTTTGCCACCTCATCCGTCGCCCGTAGCATTGGCTTCTTTATTCAAAGCAGATGTGGGACTTACCCTGGTGTATGGTTTGTTGGTAGCAATACCCGCTATCATTATGGCCGGACCTGTTTTTGCAAGAACGCTGAAGAAAATAGATACCGCGCCGCTGGAGTTGTTTCAGCAGCACGAAAAAGATGCGTACCAGGAACCTGGCATTGGAAACAGTTTCTTTGCCACTTTACTGCCGGTATTCCTTTTGATATTGCTTACCATTATACAACACAGTGCCAGCAACGCTTTTGCGGGAAGCGCACTTTTCGCTTTCATCAGCGATCCGTCTGTGGTGATGATCGTTTCATTGGCTGCAGCTACTTATGCGATCGGCATAAGGCAAGGCATGAGCATGAAACATGTGATGGACATCTATGCCCATGCAGTGAAAGATATAGCCATGATCTTGCTGATCATTGCGGGATCTGGCATCTTAAAACAGGTGATGACCGATAGTGGTGTAAGTGCCGAGCTGGCTGCTGCATTACAAAAACTACCGGTGCACCCATTGGTGCTGGGTTGGTTGATTGCGGCGTTGATACGCGCCTGTGTTGGCTCTGCAACGGTTGCGGCATTAACAGCAGCGGGTGTGATTTTACCACTCATGATGCAATCGCATATCAACCCCAACCTGATGGTATTGTCGGTAGGCGCCGGCAGCCTGATGTTCTCGCATGTGAATGATGCGGGCTTTTGGATGTTCAAAGAATATTTCGGTCTCTCAGTAAAAGATACCTTACGTTCATGGTCTATCATGGAAATGATTGTTTCTGTAGTTGGACTAACAGGCGTATTGGTATTGAACCTATTCATAAAATAAAACCTCATTGATATGACAACCGTTAATGCAGATGAAAAATTGAAAGCGCTAAACCTCACACTGCCGCCTGCACCGTCGCCGCTGGGCGTGTACAAACCTTGCCTGGTTGATGGCAAATATTTGTACCTGTCTGGCCACGGCCCTGTTCAAAATGATAAATCATTGATCATTGGCCGCATTGGCGCCGATATGGATATGGAAGCCGGTAAACTGGCCGCACGCCAGGTAGGATTAACCATGCTGGCTACCATTCAAGCGGAACTGGGCAGCTTGAATAAAGTAAAGCGCGTGATCAAAGTATTGGGTATGGTCAATTGCACACCCGATTTTAAACGGCATCCTTATGTGGTCAATGGCTGCAGTGAACTGTTCGCTTCGATCTGGGGAGAAGAAAATGGCATAGGGGTCAGAAGCGCTGTTGGATTTGGTTCTTTGCCGGATAACATACCTGTTGAGATCGAGGCTTTGTTTGAATTAGTATAAACCATTGTTACTTCTTTTAAAACCCCACAAATGCATAATCGTTACCTGGCAGATGTAACAGGGATAGATTCTCCCGCATTACTCGTATATCCGGCTATTGTAAAGGATAATATTCGCGTTGCCAAAGAAATGATTGGTGATGTTAATCGCTTGCGCCCGCATGTTAAAACCAATAAAACAGCAGAAGTAAATCAATTCATGCTGGATGCGGGTGTTGCCAAATTTAAATGCGCCACCATTGCGGAAGCTGAAATGTTGGGCAGTCTGCATGCACCCGATGTATTGCTGGCATATCAACCCACCGGCCCAAAAATAACGCGATTGATAGCGCTTTCAAAAGTTTATCCGGCTACAACATTCTCCTGCCTGATAGATAACCAGGCCAGCGCTTTGGAGTTATCCCGTGCAGCACTGGAAAATAATATTGTCATCAGGGTATTCATTGATTTAAATACGGGCATGAACCGGACGGGTATTCAGCCACAAGAGGCAGTGGCCCTGATCAAATATGCGAAGGAACTGAAAGGCATTCAAATAGTGGGCTTGCATGCTTATGATGGGCATATTCGTGATGCCGACCTGGCAACCCGGCAAATGAAAAGCGATGCTGCCTTTGCACTGGTGCAAACGCTGAAAGAACAGGTTGATCCGCTGTTCGATCATCCGCTCACCATTGTTGCAGGCGGTTCGCCTACTTATCCAACACATATCAAAAGGAGTGGGGTAGAGTGTAGTCCCGGTACATTTATATTTTGGGATTGGAATTATAAGCACCATGCACCGGAACAACCCTTTGAATATGGCGCCATCCTGATCACAAGAGTAGTGTCTGTGATTGATACTGTTACCGTTTGCGTTGATCTCGGACATAAATCCGTTGCCGCAGAAAATCCCTTGCCACGTGTACATTTTCTGAATGCACCGGAAGCAACACCGGTAGGTCAGAGTGAGGAACATTTGGTGTTGCGCGTGCCGGACAGTGCACAGTATCCCATCGGCACTGTGTTGTATGGTGTTCCTGTACATATATGTCCAACGGTGGCTTTGTATGAAAGGGTGCATGTTATAGAAGATGGGAGAAAAGTGGGGGAGTGGAAAGTAATAGCCCGAGACCGATTTATTCATTACTGAAAATTGCCGTATGTCTGACAAAAAAATACGATTGATCATAGATGCGCACCTGGATCTAAGCATGAATGCACTGGAATGGAACCGTAACCTGCGTTTGCCGGTAGCGGCCATCAATCAACGGGAAAAAGGAATGACCGATAAACCCGACAGAGCGAAAGCAACGGTGTCATTACCTGCCTTGCGGGAAGGAAATATCGGTCTGGTAGTGGCAACGCAGATCGCGCGTTATGTAGCTGAAAATAATCCTTTGCCCGGCTGGCATTCACCCGAGCAGGCCTGGGCTCAAACGCAGGGGCAGCTTGCATGGTACAAGACGATGGAAGATGCCGGAGAAATGGTCATGATCAAAAACAAAACTGCGCTTGATGCACATGTTGCTTTATGGCTCAACGATGAACCCAATGATCAAAAGCCCATCGGATATATTTTAAGCCTGGAAGGAGCGGATTCCATCGTTACACCGGCATATCTTGAAAAGGCTTACAGCATGGGTTTAAGAGCTATAGGGCCGGCACATTATGGCCCCGGACGCTATGCCAACGGAACAGACGCCACCGGGAAACTTTCGGCCGCAGGAAAAGAATTGCTGAAAGAAATGGATCGTCTGCAGATGATACTGGATGCAACGCATCTTTGTGATGATGCATTTTGGGATGCATTGTCAATCTATAAGGGCCCGGTATGGGCGAGTCATAACAATTGCCGTGCACTGGTGAACCATAATCGGCAGTTCAGTGATGAGATGATCAAAGCATTGGTAGAAAGAAAGGCAATTATCGGTGCGGCGCTGGACGCCTGGATGATGGTTCCTGGCTGGGTACGTGGCCAATCAACACCCGAGGGCATGAACTGCAATATGGCAAAAATGATAGATCATATAGACCATATTTGTCAGATTGCAGGAAATACTGCACATGTTGCGATTGGTACTGATCTGGATGGTGCATTTGGAAAAGAGCAATGTCCTTATGACCTCGAAACGATTGCTGATTTGCAAAAGATACCTGCGCTCTTACTACAAAAAGGATATAATCAAACGGATATCGACAATATCATGCACAATAACTGGTTACAGTTTTTGCGAAATGCATGGTCATGATGCAGGTTAATGCAATGCCAGTTTCATCATGATATCTGTTTGTTCGTCATTGCCTAGCTTGAAAATGTGTTTATCGAACGGCACCAATCCGTTCTTCTTATAAAAATTGATCGCCTTTGCATTTTCCTCCCAAACGCCCAGCCACAAATAATCGGCATTGCGCTCCCGGGCAACTTGTAGCGCTTGTTTAAATAACAGTTGACCAACCTGTTTTCCCTGATGCGCTTTCAGTACATAGATCCGTTCAATTTCAACAGCGTTGTTGTCTTTCTTTTCTGTTTGAGCCTGACCAAAATTGATCTTTAAGTAACCCAAGATGTCCGCGGTATCAGTGGCAAAATAAAACGCCGAATGATCATTATTTATTTCCTCTTTCAGTTTGTCATAATTGAATGCTCCATCCAGGTATATCTGCATGTCTTCTTCGGTATTCACTTCCAGAAATGTTTCCCTGAATGTTTGCATACTGATATTTCGTAACGCTTCAAGGTCGCTTATGGTTACTTTTCTGATCTCGATTGTGTTCATCTTGATATTTTCAAATTTATTAATATTGTTGCGATAGCGACATAAAGTTATCCATTGTTCGTGCATAGATTAGATGCCCCGTTTCATATTATCAACTTAATTTATTTCAATAACAAGATCATAACAGGTATATTTGGTTCTACTACAATTATGAATCATTTAGTTGGAGATTTTATTTTGTTTGCCTCCTTATTCGGGATACTCCTGTCACTTTTGCTTTTGTACTACATCAAGCGTTCCGGCAAGAGCAATATCTACCTTGCCATTTTCTTTTTTCTGAATTCCATTTATGGTCTTAGTGCTTATATACTGGCACACTCCGGATCGGCCAGGCTGTTGGCCCCATTATATGGTACCATAGCACCTTTGCTCTTTTTACTGGGACCTGCCGGTTTTTTTTATGTAAGAAGTGTATTGAGTAACGATCCGCGGTTGCGTAAATGGGATATGCTTCATTTTGTCCCGTTCCTTGTTCAACTGGTGAATGCGCTGCCTTATATTTTCACGCCCTACGCATATAAAGTGCAAAATGTAACCCAGCTGGCCAACGATATCGGCATGATTCCGTATGTAAAAACAGGATGGTTCATTACACCTATGGTGAATTATTTATTCCGGCCGGGGCATATTTTTATTTATGCAGTAGGGCAGAGTATTGTATTGTATAAATGGATGCGGAAAGATGAAGTGCTGATGAAATTGAAGGAGATTGTGATCCAGTGGTTATACCTGTTTACTGTTGTTTGCCTGATACTGTTCGGAGGCTTTTTTGCAGTAACGGTTTGGATTTATACCATGGAAGACAAATATGCAGCAATACACCTGGGGCGCCCTTTAATGAAGATCAGTTTCGTTCCATTTATTTTATTGAACGGGTTGATTTTTCTTTTTCCGAAGATACTGTATGGTTTGCCCAGGCGACGTGCATTCACGCACTGACTTTCATTCGCTGGTTTATGCCGATAAGGACCCATTCCACTCGCGGTAAAACTGCTCCAGGAAATTTTCCATGAACCGGTGCCTTTCCAGGGCCATGCGCTTGCCTGTTTCTGTATGCATGCGGTCTTTCAGCAGCAACAGCTTTTCATAGAAATGGTTGATAGTAGGAGCCTTGGTTTTTTTATACGTTTCACGACTCATATTGAGATCGGGCGGAATAGCAGGATTATAGATCTCCCTGTTCTTAAAACCTCCATAATGAAATGCACGGGCAATGCCGATGGCTCCTAATGCATCGAGGCGGTCGGCATCCCGCACCACGGCTAGTTCGGGTGAATGAAAAGCCGCTTCGAAATTGCCACCTTTGAAAGAAATATGTGCGATGATGTTTTTGACATGATCGATCACTTCAACCGGTACCTGTAACAATTCCAGGAACTGACCCGCTTTTCGCGGCCCAATACTTTCATCACCGCCGTGGAATTTGGCATCCGCAATATCATGCAGCAGGGCGCCCAGTTCCACTACCAGGTGATCCACCGGCTCGGTTTGGGCAATGCGCCTGGTATTGTTCCATACCCTTTCTATATGGAACCAATCGTGCCCGCCTTCTGCACCTTCCAGTTCTTTTTGTACATAGGTAACCGTAGCAGCAATGATTTCGGGATTGTTCATGCTGCAATAGTACAGCTTAATTGGATGCCGGTAGAATTGAGCTATTGAGCAATTTTGCACATTATTTTTAGCATGAATCCTTATCTTTCAGCTTACATTTCCAAATCGTAACAATCAAACCTTCGATCGCTCCAATGAAAACATTACAAAGTCTGGACTACCTGGTCTTTCTCTTTTATTTCCTGGTAGTGGCCTCTTATGGCTTCTGGGTCTACAAGAAAAAGAAATCAGCGCAAACCAGTTCAAAAGATTATTTCCTTGCCGAAGGATCGCTCACATGGTGGGCCATCGGCGCCTCACTCATCGCTTCCAATATATCTGCCGAGCAGATGATTGGTATGAGTGGCTCGGGTTTTAAAATGGGACTGGCCATCGCTTCCTACGAATGGATGGCGGCTGCTACTTTATTGATTGTGGCTGTATTCTTCATGCCCATCTACCTGAAGAATAAGATCTATACCATGCCGCAATTCCTCAACCAGCGTTACAATTCAACCGTAGCCATGATCATGGCCATTTTCTGGTTGTTATTGTATGTGGTGGTGAACCTTACTTCTATTTTGTATCTCGGCGCCCTGGCCATCAGCAGTATCTCGGGCATCAGTATTACTGCCTGTATGATTGGACTGGCCATTTTTGCCGTGATCATTACACTGGGCGGTATGAAAGTGATCGGTTATACCGATGTGATCCAGGTATTCTTCCTGGTACTGGGCGGATTGGTAACCACTTATCTTGCCCTGAACCTGGTATCTGAAAAATTCGGTGATACAGGTATTGTAAAAGGCTTTCATCACCTGTTGAATTCGGCCGATGATCATTTTCACATGATCCTCAAAAAAGACAACCCCAACTACCTCGATCTGCCGGGACTCACGGTACTGGTAGGAGGTATGTGGATTGCCAACCTGAACTATTGGGGATGTAACCAGTACATTACACAAAGAGCGCTGGGCGCATCGCTTCCTACGGCAAGGGGTGGTTTGCTTTTTGCCGCCTTCCTGAAGCTGCTCATGCCGGTGATCGTTTGTTTGCCGGGTATTGCCGCATTCGTACTGCACCAGAAAGGCAGCTTCCAAACAGAAATGATGCAAGGCGGGGAACTCAATCCCGATAAAGCCTATCCCGTATTGTTGAACCTGCTGCCTGCCGGACTCAAAGGATTGTCCTTCGCAGCATTGACCGCTGCCGTGGTAGCTTCCCTTGCGGGTAAGGCCAACAGTATTTCCACCATCTTTACCCTCGACATTTACAAGAAAGTGATCAATAAAGAGGCCGATGAGAAGAAAATGGTATGGATAGGAAAAGCTACCATTATCATTGCCATGATCCTGGCTTTGATCATTGCCCCCATGCTGGGCATCGATAAAAAAGGAGGGTTTCAGTTCATCCAGGAATACACCGGATTTGTGTCGCCGGGTATTTTCGCCATGTTCTTCCTGGGCTTTTTCTGGAAAAAGACCAGCTCCAATGCCGCTTTGTTTGCTACAGTTGGCGGGTTCGGCCTCTCGATCCTTTTCAAGAAGCTGCCTGGTTTCATGGATCTTTCTTTCCTCGCTTCCTCCGGCTTTTCCAAAGCCAATGCCGATGGGGTTTATGAGATACCATTCCTCGACAGGATGGGCATTGTATTCCTGTTCTGCATTATCGGTATGTATATCATCAGTATGATCGACCGGAGAAGGGGAGTAGAAATGAAGGGACTGGAAATAGATACCAAAATGTTTGGTATGAATAAAAGTTTTGCTGCCGGCGCCCTGATCGTTGGCGGGTTACTGGTTGCCCTGTATACTTTATTCTGGTAAATTTTTAATTGACCGTCATCTCTTTTTCATCAATCGTCATCCCGAGCGCAGCCGAGGGATCTGCCTGAATGTTCAAGCAGGTCCCTCGACTCGCTTCGCTCGCTCGGGATGACGTCTTTTTAATAAGTGTACACGTATTCAATAGTGCCTGCCTTCTTCTGGCTTTTGTCAAAACAACTCTCTTTCTGTTTCAGGCCCTTTTCGTTGTATGTGTATTTCCAGGTATAATAATTATTGTTGCCCAGCAATACCTGCGTCATCTGGCTGAGGCGGCCCGTATTATCGTATTCGAATAAAAAGTCGGGCAATAATTTTTTCAGTTTGCTGTTGTACCGGACAATATCGGTGAGCTCATTCTTCGCATTGTAATAGTAATAATAGACTTCGGGTGCCGACCCTTTTCTTTTCCAGTGCTCTTCTGCTATATTGCCCTGCTCATCCCGCACAAAACTCACGAAAGTGCTGTCTGTCCCGCTTTTTACACGCAACATAGAAGCGGGCTGTCCTTTTTCATCGTATACCCATTCATGCGTTTCAACACTGGTATATTTCATGGAAGTGTCGGATGTGGTGAGGGTTATTTTGATCAACCGCCCTTTATCGTCGTACTGGTAATCGGTCTTGTTTTCAATCCGGTTACCGCTTGCTACTGCTTTTTTCAGCCGGCCCAGCTCATAAGTGTTAACAGTAACGCTCTTTTTCCCGCTGATGGAAGCATCGGTGATGGTGATCTTTTTGCCGTCCAGGCTGATCTCCTGCTCCAGGGAAAAGCCTTCGGCCGGCTGGTCGTCGGCGTCATAGCTCACCACCTTGAAGGTTTTTACTTTATTGTTGCGGAGGATCTTGTATTGAGCCGCGCCTTGCTGTATCGAAACGAGGTCGTTGTAATAATACTGTGCGAAACAGCCGGTATGGATCAAAGCCAATAATGCCAGTAGCTGGAGCCCTTTCATCTGCCGATTTTTTTTTCCAAATGTACAGTGACAGTTATCAACATTCAAAAAAAGGAAAATGGGTGGGGCCTTGCAACTATCAATTAGTTCTGTATTTTTAGTTAAACATTAACAAGTGTCGCATTTCCCTGAACGAAAGGAAAAAGTTTGCCTGAACTGTGGCAGCCTGCTGCATGGCCGGTATTGCCATGAATGCGGACAGGAGAATATTGAGCCCAAAGAAAGTTTCTGGCACCTGACCACGCATTTTATATACGATCTCACACATTTTGATGGTAAGTTCTTCAGCACACTCAAGTTCCTGCTGTTCCGGCCGGGATTTTTGTCGAGGGAATATTTCAAGGGGCGGCGCTCCGGGTACCTGCACCCCGTGAAGATGTATGTGTTTACCTCAGCGCTCTTTTTTCTGCTCTTCTTTAGTTTTTACAGCCAGTATAACCCTTTTAATTACGTTGAATCAAATAAGGATCATGCCGATACCCTCCGCAGCGTTGCACAACCCGTTAGTACGGTCAAGAAAAATACGGATGAAGATACGTTGGATCTGAGCAGTCATAGTTCCACAAACTACCGTTCTGTTCAGCAATATGATTCTGTGCAGAATACCCTTCCTGAAGCTAAGAAAGACGATTGGGGCGCACGGCATATGATGCGCCGGTCTATTGCCTTAAATGAAAAATACCACGATAACCCAAAAGCCATTGTAGAAGTACTGAGTGAAAAGTTCACACATTTGTTTCCCCAGATGCTTTTCGTATCACTTCCCCTTTTCGCGCTGGCGCTATCGTTATTATATGTAAGGCGCAAACAATTCTATTATGTGAATCACGTGGTATTCACCCTCCACTTGTATTGCGCTATTTTCATCATGATACTGGGTGCATTGCTGCTGGGCAGCTTTTTCAAGCTTTTCCACTGGCATCTGAACGCAGTGTTCACCGGTATTGTATCATTGCTCATCCTGTTCTATGGATACAAGGCGATGAGTGTGTTTTACGGGCAATCGCCTAGGAAAACATTCCTCAAATATTTATTGCTATTACTGCTTGGATTTGTGATCATGCTATTCATATTTATGATCTTTGGGGCCTTTTCAATGTTTACGATTTAATTTAGTATTATGGAGGAAACAGCAAACAGCTTCATGCGGCTGGTGAAGATCATGGATGAATTGCGGGCGCAATGTCCCTGGGACAGGAAGCAGACCATTCATACCCTTCGTCACATGACCATTGAAGAAACCTATGAATTGGCCGATGCCATCACCGATGAGAACTGGCCGGGAATCAAAGAGGAGCTGGGAGATATCATGCTGCACCTGTTGTTTTATGCTAAAATAGGCACAGAACAAAATCGCTTTACATTATCAGAAGCCATCAACAGCGTATGTGAAAAATTGATTCATCGCCACCCGCATATTTACGGAGATGTACAGGTAAAAGATGAAGAAGATGTAAAAAGGAACTGGGAGCAATTGAAACTGCAGGAACGCAACGAACAGGGCGAGCTCAAAAAATCGGTGCTGAGCGGGGTACCCCGCTCGCTGCCCTCGGTGGTTAAAGCCGTTCGTATCCAGGAGAAAGCCAAACAGGTGGGTTTTGAATGGGAGAACAAAGCAGATGTCTGGAAGAAAGTAGAGGAGGAGTCGAACGAGTTGCAGGAAGCGGTTCAACAAAACGAGCAGGACCGGATAGAAGAGGAGTTTGGCGACCTGCTCTTCAGCCTGGTAAATTATGCACGGTTTTTGCATATCGATCCCGAAGCCGCACTGGAAAAGACCAATAAGAAGTTTATCCGGCGTTTTCAGCAGATGGAAACCATTGCCGCGCAACAAGGTAAAAACCTCGCCGGTTTGTCGCTCGCCGAAATGGACGCCATCTGGAATGAAGTCAAAAAACAAAAGCACGATAGTTGATCCCTACACTGAAAAAAGCTATATACAGGCATGGATACCTGATCATTACAGCCGCCTGGCTGTATACCCTCTCTTTTATTTTCATCAATTACTGGAACTATAATTCTTCACCCGAGAAAGTAAAACACCGGCTGGAGGGATCGCTGGCACAACAGGAAGCCAGGCTGAATGAGCTGTTATCGGAGAAAGACCTGCTGACTAAACTCGTAAAGGATTCTGCCGATGAAAAGTTGAAACAAAAGGCCAGGCAGGAAAGCTTCGGGCTTTTTTTGTACCTGACAGATGGAGGCGGTACGCAGACATTGCATTATTGGAATACCAATCGCATGTATGTGAACTCCGAGGACCTGCACCAGCCTGATGGAAATTATTTTTCAGTGAAGCAGAATGGCGACTTTGAATTGATCAAACGCACCGTTCAATTGAAGGGGCAGAAGCTCACGGTTTTAGGGCTGGTACCCATTCGTTGGGCTTATTTCATAGAGAACAAGTACCTGAAATCGGATTTTGCACATTACCCGGGGCTTGGCAAACAATATGAGATCAATTTTGATAAGGATGCGATCCCCATCCTGAATAGTGCAGGCAAAGAGATCTTTAGCATCAAAATGAAAGCAGGAAGATCTTTCATCGCCTATGATAGTGTAACCATTGTTTTACGGGTATTGGCGGTGATCTTACTGTTGGTGTTTTTTAATATGATTGCACAGGAACTGGTAGATCGGATCGGTTTCCGGAGCGGGTTCCTTTTCCTGCTAACAGTGGTTTTCCTGATCAGGCTGATCACATACCAGGTCAACTTCCCGCTGGATTACAGTAAACTCCCACTCTTCGATCCAACAATCTATGCATCCAACTTCCTGCACCCTTCGTTGGGCGACCTGCTGGTGAATGCCATCCTGCTTTTCTGGATGCTCAGCTTTTATAAATTCCACAACGACCACAAGGGCTGGTTTAAAAAGCCTCTCCCTGCACCTGTTCGTCATTATGGCGGGTTGGCCCTGCTTACTGTAACCTGTCTTTTGCTGGCCGGCATCATCAAGAGTCTGGTACAGGATTCCAAGATATCGATGGACGTAACCAGCTTTTTCAGCCTCACCATTTACAGCGTCATCTGTTTTGTAATTCTATGCTTACTGGTGCTCAGCTTTTATCATTTTTCACAGATCGTGGTAAAACCCCTCACCGATGCAGCTGTGCCGCTTTATTACCAGATGGCGGCGGTAGCCATCACAGGCTTTGCATACCTGCTGGCTTTTGTTTCGCTTAATGATATAGCCGTAGACCTGGTGATCCTGGCCTGGCTGATCGCTTACCTGCTGCTGCTGAATGCACGGAAAGCGGATATGGGTATTCCACTGTTGCAGTCTTCTTTTTTCATTTTCTGGGTGATGATCTTCACTTTATCGATTTCCGCTATTGTGATGTATCAGAATAAAGTACTGGAGTTGGCACAAAGAAAAAAAATTGCAGAACAACTGGCCGTACAAACCGATCCTTCTGGTGAAAGCCTGTTGAATATTGCCGCGAATAGTTTCAATGACCGTTTCCTGCTCAGTAATTTTCACCGGTTTGAAAGCGAATACACCAACAAATTCATCAAAGACAGCCTGATCAATCAGAATTTTTCCGGCTATCTCAATAAATACGATACGCGCATTTACACGTACGATAGTTTGTTCCATCCATTATATAATGAAGATTCAACTTCTTATGCGGCCATCAAAACGATCATCCTCAATAAGTCCAAACCCACGGCTATAGAAGGGTTGTACAGCTACGATAATGCCGCCAATGGCTTCAGCTATCTCTACCAGAAGGCCATAAAAAACAACGATCAAACACTGGGATATCTTTATGTAACCATCAAATCGAGGCGATACAAAAGTGAGGCGCTTTACCCGGAATTATTCAGCCAGTCGCAGGATATTTCTTCAGACCTCAATACCAGCTATGCTTATGCCATATACAACAGAGGCAAGCTGATCAACCATTTCAATAATTATAATTTTCCTTTAAAGCTTACCAGGGCTGAGATGCCGGGACTGGACTTCACCTATAAGAAACCACCCGGATACAGCGAATTGTGGTATAATACCGGTGGCGATAAAGAAGTGGTGGTAGTGAAGAAAAGCGCCTGGTTTACCGAGTTCATCACCTTTTTCGCTTACCTGTTCTGTTCTTTCCTTTGTATCATTTTCCTGTTTCATCTATGCAGCAACCTGGTGCGGGCGCGGTTCAAGTGGAGCGGTATCCGGTCTATTTTCCTGCTCAATATCCGTTCACAGATACAGGCAACGATTATTTTTCTAAGCGTATTCTCATTCCTGGTGATCGGTGTGTCAACTATTTCGTTCTTCATTTTCAGGTTCAATAACAACAACGAGGAAAAACTGTCGAAGTCGATCCAGGTGATGGCCAACGAGATCAACAATAAAATGACGCCGCAACTGATCTTCGACGATGTGATCAATACGAGCAATGTGAGCGTTGCCGGCGATCAGTTGAACAAGGTCATATCGGATATTTCCGACCTGCACAATGTTGATATCAATTTCTATGATGTCAATGGCAACTTAAAAGTGTCTACCCAGCCATACATTTATAATAAACGGTTGCTGAGTGAACAAATGGATCCCGCGGCTTTTCAACAAATGCATGATGAGCACAGTATCCGCTATATTCAATCGGAAAAGATCGGCTCTTTTGAATACCTGAGCATTTATGTGCCGTTGATCAATGAAGATGGCACTACCTATGCTTACCTCAACATTCCTTACCTGAACTCGCAAAATGAGCTGGACCAGGAGATATCCGGTTTCCTCGCTACGCTCATTTATTTGAATGCCTTTATTTTCCTGGTTGCTGGGGCCATCGCGTTCTTCCTTACCAGTCGCATTACGGATTCCTTCAACCTCATTGGTGAAAAAATGCGCGAGGTGAACCTGGGCAAGACCAATGAAGAGATCCAGTGGGATCGTGACGACGAACTGGGCATGCTGGTATCGGAATATAATAAAATGGTGAGAGAGTTGGATCAGAGTGCGCAGTCACTGGCCAAAAGCGAGCGGGAAGGCGCCTGGCGCGAAATGGCACGGCAGGTAGCGCATGAGATCAAGAATCCGCTTACGCCCATGAAGCTGAGTATCCAGTACCTGCAGAAAGCTATTCAGAGTGGCGCACCCAATGTGAAGGAGTTGTCGGCCAACATGGCCATTACCCTCATAGAGCAGATCGATCAGTTATCGAAGATCGCAGGTGATTTCTCGCAGTTTGCCAATATCGGTAATGCCCGCATGGAGAAACTGGATATCATGGGAGTATTGTCGTCATTGCTTCGCCTGTATGAAGCCAATCCGCGTGTAAAGATTCACTGGCAAAAGCCGCGGGAACATTACCTGGTGTATTCAGATAAAACACAAATGAGCCGTCTGTTCACCAACTTACTGCAAAATGCCATTGAGGCAAACGAAGATCCGGGAAGCAAAATAGAGATACATATCAACCAGCAGGTAGAATTCGGTCAATTATTAATATCGGTGCAGGACAATTCAGGTGGTGTGCCGGCTGCCTTGCGAGATGATATTTTTACTCCCAATTTTACCACCAAATCATCCGGAACGGGACTCGGACTGGCCATCTGCCGCGGCATTGTGGAAAACGCCAACGGACAGATATGGTTTGAAACAACGGAAGGGGTAGGGAGTACTTTTTTTGTGCGGCTGCCTCTAATGAATTGAGCCATTAATTTCTTTTACGTTTCTGCTCTATCACAAAGTTCTCGAATGCCGCAAGTGAAAAACTGCTCAAGTTTTGCTCTTTGGTAAGCCCGGCTTTTTGGGCTACCAGCACGCCATAACGGCAATCAGCATAGCCTTCAACGGCATGCGCATCGGGGTTGATGGAAATAAGCACCCCTTTCTCCAATGCATATTCGATCCAGCGCCAGTCGATATCGAGCCTGCGTGGGTGTGCATTCAGCTCTATGACTACATGGTGCTGTGCGCAGGCTTCTATGATGGTCTTGTGATCTACTGGGTAACCACTGCGGCTTAACAACAGGCGGCCCGTCATGTGGCCGAGTATACTGGTATAAGGGTTGGCAATGGCATTCATCAAACGCATCATGGCTTTTTCTTCAGGCATCTTGAGGTTGGAGTGAATGGAACCGATCACTATGTCGAAACTGTTGAGTACCTCCGGACTGTAATCAAGATTTCCATCATTCAGTATATCGCTTTCAATGCTTTTGAAAATTTTGAAAGGAGTAAGTTTTTCATTCAGTTCATCGATCTGCTGGTGTTGGGCCAGTATCCTTTCTTCGTTGAGTCCGCTTGCATAAAATGCCGATTTAGAGTGGTCGCTGATCACCAGGTACTGATAGCCCTGGTCTATCGCGGCTTGTGCCATGTCTTCCAGCGGACTGGCCCCATCACTCCATTTACTATGGCAATGGATAATGGCAGTAATATCGGTTGGTTGTATGAGTTCGGACAGGTTGTTGTTGCGGGCCTGTTCAATAACGTTTGCCTGCTCACGCCGGAAAGCAGGAATGAATGCCATGCCAGCCTCTGAAAAAATTGTTTCTTCTGAAACATAGGCCTGCTGCGCATTCCATTGGGTAGTGTTGGTCCATGCTTCCAAAAAGTTTTCGCTGCAACTGGTGCGGAACAGGCAACTGTAGAGTGCTTCTTGCTGGCAGCAATAAAAACCCAGCGTCACATTTTCTTTTCCTTTACAACTCAGGTAATCGCCTTCCTCCTTCAATATATCGAATCCCAATTTTGTAAAAAAATCACGCAAGGTATTCATGGGAACGGTGGTTACCCATTCCAGCGTATCGATGATTTCCAGTTGGCGCCTGTATTCGCCGGTGAATAAAAAAGCCTGCCCTTTGAAAACGTTTTTCAGTTTGGCATCTACCGCCTGGGCATAAGATTCTATTTGCTGGTAGAGATAACTGCCCAGTGAGCCGAAATAAAATTCAATCGACTCCTTGATGTTTTGTTGTGTTTTTTCGCCGAAGCCGCGATAGAGGAGGAGCCTGTTTTCATTGCAGGCATACAGTAGCTCTCCCAGGTTTTCAATCTCCAGTTCTTTCCAGATGGTAGAGATTTTTTTAGGGCCGATGCCTTTGATGTTCAGCATTTCCAGTACGCCGGGAGGTGTTTTGGCCAGGTATTCGTTGAGGGTAGATAATTGTCCGGTCTCGAGTTGTTCTACGATCCTTTTACCAAGCGAATCGCCAATGCCTTTGAGTGCGAATATCTTGTCGTGCGGCAGCCCTTCCAGTTCCATGGGCAGTTTTTCAATATTGAAAGCGGCAATAGCATAGGATTTTGCCTTGAAGCTGTTGTCGCCATGGATGTCCATGAGCTTGGAAAGCAGCGAAAAATTATCGGCAATGGAAGCGTTGTTCATGATTGTAAAGAAAACAAAAAGTCCCGCATCTCGCGGGACTTTCTTAAATCTATTTCTGCTTGAAAAAGCTGGTGCTTATTTCTTCTTAGCGGCTTTTTTTGCAGCCTTCTTCTTAGGAGCGGCTTTTTTAGCGGCTTTCTTTGCAGCTTTTTTAGGAGCAGCTTTCTTAGCGGCTTTTTTTGCAGCTTTCTTCTTAGGAGCGGCTTTTTTAGCAGCTTTCTTAGGCGCAGCTTTTTTAGCGGCCTTCTTTGCAGTTGCCATGTTTTTTAGATTTAATGGTTAGTAAATATGCATTAAAAATAAAAAACTATTTGTAACTACAAAAAATTTTTTTTATGCAGTTAGGCAACCGGCTCAACAGAGACCGTGTTCTTGTCGTTTCTGCCTTTCTTGAATTCAACGATACCATCGGCCAGTGCGAACAAAGTAAAATCACTTCCTACGCCAACATTCTTACCAGGATGGTATTGTGTACCTCTCTGACGAACGATGATATTACCGGCAACAGCAGGCTGTCCGCCATATATTTTAACACCTAAACGTTTGCTTTGTGAATCGCGGCCGTTCTTTACGCTTCCTTCACCTTTTTTGTGTGCCATGGTTTACTACTTTTTTAATGATGCGTTTGCTTACGCGATGCTTTCGATTTTGATCCTGGTGTAGTGGGTCCTGTGACCATGCTTCTTGCGGAAGCCTTTCCTTCTTTTCATTTTGAAGGCGATCACTTTATCACCTTGCACCAGATCACTGATGATTTCGGCTTTTACAGTGGCTTTTACAGCGCTACCTGCGGTTACAGCGCCGCCATTGTCTACAAACAATACCTCGCTGAACTCTACTTTATCTCCGGTTTTACCTTGCAGGTGAGGTACGTACAGACTTTGTCCTTCCTGTACTTTAAACTGCTGACCTGCGATTTTTACAACTGCTAACATAGCTATCCAAAATTAGGACGGCAAAGGTATGCATTTATAAGGGAAATATGCAAAGATTTTTCAAATAATTCTGCTGCCAGAATATTTACCACAAAATTAAGTCTATTATGGACCTTCGTAGGGGCTACTCCCTATTTTTGCCCATCGTTTCAATACCTGCGTAACGCCATGAATTTGAAATCCTTGCTGGCACGTCCGTTTGCCACCTATATATACAACAAGATCCGGAAAAGCATGTCATCTGCTGTTGAGGATCAGGAACTTATACTGAAATCCCTGCTCAAATCGGGTAAGGGTACCGTGTTTGGCAAAGACCATCACCTCGACCAGGTGGATGGCTATGCAGCCTTCAGGCAGGCTGTTCCCATACGGGATTACGAGCAGTTCAAGCCCTATATCAACCAGATCAAGGAGGGAAAACAGAATGTTCTCTGGAAGGGCAAGCCGCTTTACCTGGCCAAGACAAGCGGCACCACCAGCGGGGTCAAGTACATCCCCATATCCAAAGAATCCATCCCCAACCATATCAATACGGCCCGTAACGCACTGCTTTGCTATATGGCCGAAACGGGTAATACAGCTTTCGCACAGGGAAAAATGATCTTCCTCAGCGGGTCGCCGGAGCTGGAAAGGATAGCAGATATCCCCACGGGGCGCCTCAGCGGTATCGTGAACCACCACGTTCCCCGTTACCTGCGAACCAACCAACTGCCCAGCTATGAAACGAATTGTATTGAAGATTGGGAGACCAAATTGGACAAGATAGTAGAAGAAACCATCCGGCAGGATATGACCCTCATCAGCGGTATACCACCGTGGATGCAGATGTATTTCGACCGGCTGATGGAAAAGAGCGGTAAAAGAGTAGGCGAACTGTTCCCGCATTTCCATGTGATGGTACAGGGTGGCGTAAACTTCGAACCATATAAATCTAAGTTGTACAATAGCATCGGCCGCGAAGTAGATACGATAGAACTGTTTCCTGCGAGCGAAGGGTTCTTCGCTTTCCAGGATTCGCAGGAGGCAGAAGGATTGTTGCTCAATACCAATAGTGGCATCTTTTTTGAGTTTATACCGGCCGGTGAAATATTTTCAGACAACCCCACACGGTTGAGCCTGAAAGACGTGAAAGTGGGCGAGAACTATGCCCTGATCATCAACAGCAACGCGGGATTATGGGGTTATAATATTGGCGATACCGTCAAATTTGTGAGCGCCAACCCCTACCGGTTGGTGGTGAGCGGAAGGATCAAACATTTCATCTCCGCTTTCGGAGAACATGTGATAGGAGAAGAAGTGGAGAACGCTTTATTACAGGCATCACAGGAAATGGGTGTGGAAGTAACGGAATTTACCGTGGCGCCCATGATCCAGCAGGGAGCAGGTAAGAGCTACCACGAATGGTTCGTTGAATTTGAAAATGAACCATCGGATATGCGGGCCTTTATTGAAAAGATAGAGCATAACCTGCGCAACAAAAATGTGTATTACGACGACCTGATCTCCGGTAATATCCTGCAAACCCTGCAACTGCGAAGGGTAAGGAAGAATGGATTCATCGATTACATGCGTTCGGTGGGTAAGCTGGGCGGGCAAAACAAAGTGCCCCGTCTGAGCAACGACCGGCAACTGGCTGATGCGCTGCAGCGCTTTCTGGTGTGAGTTGTTAGATGTTAGACAATTCAACCCAAAAATATATTCTAACAACTAACATCTAACAACTATCTCCTCGATCATTAAAAAATAATTTTTAAATTGTATAATAATCAGTTGGAATGAGTCAAAAGCGCATTGCCATATTCGGGTCAACAGGTTCTATCGGTACACAGGCATTGGATGTCATTGCCGCTAATCCTGATCTTTTTTCTGCCGAGATATTAACGGCGCAAACCAATGCCGACCTGCTCATCAAACAGGCTCTTCAGTTCAATCCCAATGCCGTGGTCATTGGTGATGAGAAAAAATATGAAGCAGTAAAAGAGGCGTTGGCGGCTACTGATGTGAAAGTGTTTGCAGGCGAGGGATCACTTGAAGAAGTGGCTGCACTCGATTGTTATGATATGATGCTGGCTGGTATTGTAGGTTATGCAGGCCTCAGACCCACGCTGAAAGCCATCTCCATAGGCAAGCCCATTGCCCTGGCCAATAAAGAAACCCTGGTGGTGGCCGGCGATATCGTCATGCGCAAAGCCACCGAACAACGGGTGGCGGTGATTCCGGTAGACAGCGAGCATTCGGCCATTTTCCAATGCCTGGTAGGCGAAGGACGCAATAAGATTGAACGAATCGTGCTCACGGCCAGCGGCGGCCCCTTCCTGGGTAAGAAACCCAATTACCTGGTGAATGTCAAACGCGATCATGCTTTGCAGCATCCTAACTGGAGCATGGGGGCCAAGATCACCATCGATTCTGCCACGCTCATGAACAAAGGGCTGGAAATGATTGAAGCCAAATGGTTATTTAACCTGCAGCCCGATCAGATACAGGTGCTGGTGCATCCGCAGAGCATCGTACACAGCCTGGTGCAGTTCGAAGACGGCAGCATCAAAGCACAAATGGGACTGCCCGATATGAAGCTGCCTATCCAATACGCCCTAGCTTTCCCGCAGCGCATTCCCAACCAGTTTCCGCGGTACGATTTCCGCAAACCCAATACCCTTACTTTCGAAGAGCCTGATATAAAGACCTTCCGCAATCTTACACTGGCTACCGAAGCTTTGAAGAAGGGGGGAAACATGCCCTGTATCCTGAATGCGGCCAACGAAATAGCCGTTTACGCTTTCTTACGCAACCGGATTGGCTTTCTCGACATGACCGAACTGGTGGAAAGGACCATGCAGAAAATTGCATTCATCGAAAAACCCACCCTGGAAGAGTATTTTGAAAGCGATGGAGAGGCCCGTAACTTCGCTGCGTCTTTGATACACATGTAGGAGAAAATCAACAGTAAAATTTAAAAGTTAAAATCTGAGGGGATTTCTATGAGCTTATTAGTTATCGACTGGAGTAGCGTGGGCGTTAAAACAGCGCAATTCATTTTGTCGTTTTCCATACTGGTCACATTACACGAGTTAGGACATTTTATTACGGCGCGCTGGTTTAAATGCCGCGTTGAAAAATTTTACCTCTTCTTCAATCCATGGTTCAGCCTCTGGAAAAAGAAAAAAGGAGAAACCGAATACGGTATTGGATGGGTACCTTTTGGGGGATATGTGAAGATATCGGGTATGGTGGATGAGAGTATGGACAAAGAGCAGATGAAGTTGCCGCCGCAACCCTGGGAGTTCCGGTCAAAACCGGCCTGGCAGCGCCTGATCATCATGATAGGCGGCGTAGTGGTAAATGTGTTGCTCGCCATCGTGATCTTCATTGGCATTACCTGGGTTTGGGGTGAAGAATACCTGCCGGCCAAGAATATGAAATACGGCGTGTACACCGATTCACTGGCCCGGAGCATCGGCATACAGGATGGAGACCATATCCTGGGTGTTGACAACAGACCGCTGGATAATTTCGCTACCCTTGAATCGGAGATCCTATTGAAGGAAGCGAAAAGCATCCAGGTAGAACGCAACGGACAAACAGTGAACATTGCTGTGCCCGGTGATTTCGCCAAAAAGCTCAGCAAGAACAAACAAATGAGTGGGATGGTGTTTCCCCGTTTCCCCGCCATTGTAGACTCTGTTTCAAGAGACGCCGTGTTCTCGAAAGGACAATTGCAGAAAGGAGACAAATTGCTGTCGATCAATGGAAGAACATTTGAATATTACAACGAATTCAACCAGATCAAACAAGGATATAAAGACTCCATCGTGTCGATCAATGTTTTAAGAGGCATTGACACAGCAACCATCAGGGCGCGTGTGGACAGCAAGGGTAAGCTGGGCTTTTTCACCAAAAGTCCGTATGAGTTATTGGGCGTGGTTACAAAGAATTACAGCCTCATGCAATCGATCCCTGTTGGTTTCAATCGTTGCTGGGAAATGCTCGACCGTTATGTCACGGCCATCAAGCAGATGTTCACCGGCAAAGTGGATCCCAAAGATTCACTGGGCAGTGTGATCAGCATTGGAAATACTTTCCCCAGCAAATGGGATTGGGAAAAATTCTGGACCCTTACGGGCATATTCTCCATCATCCTGGCCTTCATGAACATCTTGCCCATACCGGCGCTGGACGGTGGCCATGCGTTGTTCACGTTAATTGAAATGATCACCGGCAGAAAACCAAGCGATAAATTCATGGAATACGCGCAGATGGTAGGTATGATCCTATTGATGGGTTTAATGGCTTACGCGCTGGGGCTGGACTTCTGGCGACTCTTTAAATAATCGGCTGTAACGAATAAATAACTAAAAAGCCCTGGATATTCAATTCCGGGGCTTTTTAGTTTAAACAGTCATTATATAAAATACCGTATCAATAAAGAACAAAAGGCCTTGCCTGGATATCACATTTTCATCGTGCATATCTTCCAATACCAATCCAAACTCTTTACTATAATAGTCTTGCCGTTTGGTATTTTCAAAGCCATTGAAAGATAATAGATCTTTGATGTCCGACAATTTTGCCTGTTCACCTTCAATAAACGGCTGTTGCAACACAGCATGCAGATTGCCATCGCTCTTTATAAATCCAAGTAATGAATAAGCTGTGTTAGGAAATAGTAAATTATGAAGGATCAGGCTATTGAAATATTCAGTCCATGTAGCATAGTAAATAGCATCATTGACTTTAAGAACATTCAGTTTGTCGGCCGCTAAATAAATCATTGATTCTCCACCCCTCGTGATATACTCGGTGTTGGAGGGTAATGATTCCAACCATATACCTGATTTTTGAGCGTAACGTTCTAAGAATTCAGCCTGCTTTTCTTTAATGATTGACCTACTTTCGAATTCTCTTTTAACAGTCGAACTTGCTCCAAAGCTTTCGATAAGGATACTTCTGACCGTTGTGCAACGATCGGATGTCCCTTCGAGGCTAATTCCTCTAACGATATTTTGAAGTTTTTGCCTGATTTCATCAGAGATCATTTGATGTAAAAATAGATCAAAAAAATGGGATGGAAAAGAGAGCTGGAAAGCGATAAAAAATGGCTAATCCCAAGGAATTAGCCATTTCAAAAAATAGGGAAGTGGAGTCGAGGGGAGTCGAACCCCTGTCCAAACATCGTCACCATTGGCTTTCTACATGCTTATTTCATTATTAATTGTAGGCGATGAACAGGAAATGAACAAACCAATTCAAAGCTTAGCTGGATGGTCTTAAGCTGCAGGCACAGCCTGTTGCAGCAGCAACCTGTGTTTGTTTTGAGTCGGCGGCGGAACCTGGTAACAGGTCAACCTGTTCGGCGGCCCAAATGACTAACTAATCACTGATTAGGCAGCCATGGCATACTGTGTATTGCCATTTGAAGTTTGAATATTCAGATTTAAGTGCTAATTATCCAACGCACTGCATGCTTACACCAACCGCGCCATATGCTGTCAAAACCAATACGACCCCGGCCGGGAATACAAATATACTAAAAAGCGACTGTCTGTAAAAATTGACAGGCTGTCGCTTTTTGAAGAATGCTGCTTTATTTAGAAATGATTGGCGTCGTCGCTGAGGTCTTTTTTGTCTTTACGCAGGTCTTTTTTATCGTGCTTCAGGTCGCGCTTGTCCTTGTTAATGTCTTTCTTGTCTTTGTTGATGTCTGTTACGTCTTTGTTCAGGTCTTTTTTGTCGTTACGAAGATCAGCGGCGTCTTTGTTCCGGTCGGTTCTGTCTTGCTGCAGGTCTTTACGAATGCCATTGATTTCATTTTGTTCTTTCCGAGCATCTGCGTAATCGTGCTTGGCAGCATCTGCATTACGCTCTTTGATTTCCTGGTTCAACTGGGCTTTATCTTTATTGATGTCCCTGTTGTTGGCATTGATGTCTTTGCGGTCTTTGTTGATATCTGCGCGATCGGCATTGGCATCTTTCCTGTCTTTGTTGATGTCTGCCTGATCGTGATGGACGTCTTTGCGATCATTGTGAATGTCTTTACGATCGTGGCGGATGTCTCTCATGTCGTGGTTCATGTCGTGCATTCTTGCCACGGAACCGTTCCTGTGAGGTTGTGCTTGCAAAGCGATGGTTGAACCTGTCAATACCATGGCGGCGATGAATAATAACTGTTTCATGGGGTCTAGATTTTTTTGTTTATTAATTGTTTTCAAATAAAAGACATGAATCAGATTGACCGGTTTAATCAGGTGTTACCCCAAACATCATTATTCAAATTTCTTTAACATTCGCATATAATAAAGAAGCCTGCAGGCAACATGGCCGCAGGCTTCCGGATCTTAGTCGTTAATGTAGGCCAGATCACATGGCTTATTCTGTATGCATCATCATACGTATTACAATAAATCCCAGGATGCACAATACCACTATAACTATAATAGCAATGATGGTCCAGGGCTGGTCTTTGATACGCCGGCGGCGTTTTTTCAATTGTGTAGCGGAAGTCTCTTTGCGCAATTGCCGGTTGAGTTGCTCGGCCAGGTGTTGCACCTCCCGCGTGCTGGAAAACTGCTGCAACCCTTCAACAGCGTCATTGACAAAATCGGAGCCGGCCATCTGTTTTTCAACAGCATAGCGTTCTTCTTCCGAAGCCTTACCTTGCAGGTAACGCTTCAGCGCCTCATGATCCAAATCCCCTTCCGGGCTCCATATATCTTTCAGGTCGCTCATGAATGTGGGTTCATTTTCTTTTCCACCAATATCTTAAGGTTTCGTTTGCCGTTCTGTATATGACTTTTTACCTGCAATAAATTATAACCCGTGGCGTCTACAATTTCCTGGTAACTTTTCTTTTGCAGGTAAAACAAAATTAAGCAGGTTTTCTGCGCTTCGTTCAATTCATTTAGCGTGGATTCCAGCAGCGAGAGGCTTTGCTCTTTGGCCAGCATTTCCTCTTTATCGCTCCATTCGGCGGCCAGCTCATTTTTTTCTTCTACCGGGATGAAAATGTTCCGGTCGCGCAGCTGCATGAGGCAATGATTCCTGGCAACCATGTAGAGCCAGCTTTTGATGTATACCACTTTGTATTTTGCCAGTTCGGTAATGGCTTTCAGGAATATTTGCTGCACCGCGTCTTTGGCTGCTTCTTCATTTTTGAGGTATTTCATACAAACACCCAGCAATAAAAATGTGTACCGCTGCAGGAGAATGCCCAGCCACTGGTTGTTATAATCTGTGTAAAACCGTTCGAGTAATTCCTGGTCGCTGATATGTGTGTACTTATCCTGACTCACGCCTTAAATTAAAGCATTTTACCATGAGATGCATGATTTATTTTATTCCATATAGACAGCATAAAAAAAGCAACACAAGAGGTGTTGCTTTAATGATATGTTGCGGTTTTTGATTGATCAATTACCTTCTTCCGGTGTAATGTCTTCTATACCACTATTGCTGTGCTTGGTTTCGTGACTCGGCGCTACATAAATAGTCTGGTGATAGAATTTGGTGGAAGGTTTGATCTGGTCTAGTTTTTCCTGGAAGACAGACAGGTAATTGTTGTCTTTGTTGTTTTTGCTGAATATCTCTTTGAGTTGGTTGAAGAGATCGAGCGAAGAGGTTTCAAATATGGAATTTTCCAGGCTCAACAGCTTGATATTAGCATCTACAAACTGGTTCATTTCAGTATTGATGATGGTACAATGAATATTGCCCTTCAATACAGAATCCTTGAAGAGGTTTACACGCAGGCTGTAAACAGATCCTTCCAGTTCGCCCTCTACTTTGATATCGTTGCAAATGATTACGCCTTTTACAACACCGGTAGGGGTAATGTGGATGGTCTTTTTGCTGTACAACACGCCGCTGAAATTGCCATCGAGTGTAATGTCGTTCTCGGAATCAAGCACACCTGAAATATTGGTGGACTTGGTAATAAACAGTTGTTTATCGTCTGCTATAGACGATTGGGGTTGATAACTGGAGTTGGGATCATGTAGTATTTGTTCCCTGAATTTGTTCATAGCAATGTGGTTTTAGGATATGACAGATGATTGTAAGATGACTGGTAATAGAGAAAATTACCTGGTTTTGAGGTAGTCCAAGATAAGTATTTATTATGTATTTATGAATTTTGCCGATTAATCTTTTCGAAAATGAGATTAAAGAACTAAAAATTGTACCTTGATTGTCCTCCCGGTAACAAATCCCACCGGTTCTATCCTATGCTATTTCAGAAAAAAACCAATACTACTGACATACTGCCTGCTGTGCAGGTAGTCTCGGGTGGTGTCTATTTTGGCATCATCAAAACTCTTTCGCCTATTCGTATAGAAGGTGATTTCAAAGGAATCATTTTCTGTACCAACAAAGTCATCATTGATAAAAAAGCCACTGTGAGTGGAGACATCCTTTGTCACGAGATCGTGATAGGCGGACTCATTGATGGTAATGTGGTATGCAAAAGCAAATGCCTCCTGCATGCCGATGCAATGGTGAACGGTGTGATCCGCACTGCCCAGTTTGAAAACGGAGAGAACAGCTCTGTATCGGGCCCTGTTTATGTGAGCAAAGACAATACTTCCATTGATGTGGATGAGTATTATGAATTGTTCAACAAGAAAGAAAACCTGGAAAAGATCAAGGAAGAATATTTCTCATTGCCCCAGAAACTGATCCTCATCAGTTAACTTGCAGGAAAAGAAAGCAAATGGTTTTTGTTGTTTGCATGGTTGCGGCCAGTCCCATGCGCAGGGAAGCAACCCACCGCAGTGAAATGGTGAGTCAATTATTGTTTGGAGAACAGGCAGAAGTGCTGGATCATAGCGGTGACTTTACCAGGGTGCGCTGCTGCTACGACCAATACGAAGGCTGGTGCCAGACAAGCCAGTTGCAGCAAACAAACCGGTTGCCCGAAAAAAGCGGACAACTCTTATCTGCAGAATGGGCCAACAAACTTACCATCAATGATGCTACAATGTGGGTGTCCATGGGTACGCCTTTGTCGTTGTTCGATAAAGGATCATTGCAACTGGGACCTTATCATGCCGTATACACCGGGCAAACATGGGATGCCGCTACTGCATCTTTTACAGAAGCGTTGATCAAGCAAGTGGCGCTTACTTTTTTAAATACACCTTATTTATGGGGAGGCCGGTCGGTCTTTGGCATCGATTGCAGCGGCTATGTGCAGCAGGTATACCGTTTTTTTAATAAACCCCTGCCACGTGATGCTTACCAGCAGGCAGAACCGGGGGAAGTCATTGGCTTTTTGCAGGAAGCTGTTTGCGGCGATCTGGCATTCTTCGATAATGAGGAGGGAAGGATCACGCATGTTGGGCTGATGCTTGATGCATCTACCATCATCCATTCATCGGGTAAGGTGCGTATCGACCCGATTGACCAGGCCGGTATTGTAAATGCAGAAACCGGAGAGCGAACCCACCGCCTGCGCATCATCAAGCGATATTAGTCTTTCAGTAAAAATAAAAAGAGCCTGGTTTGTACCGGGCTCCTTTTCTATAGAAAGCTTTTGAATGATTACATGATGTCCAAAGCCTTGGCAAAATAAGTAGCCGTGCCAGGCAAAGCCAACCAGAAGAACTGACGGTAAACGAACATTAAAAGGATCAGGATAGCGAGCCACAAAAAACAAAGGGCCCAATATTTTCCGGTTGAAGATTTTGCTTCCATGGTATAAATTTTGGCAAAGATAGGTGCCGGGGTTTATTTCACAAAAGTCTCTTTGTAAAAAGAAATGGACTCTTCCACGATGAGCAGGGCCTTGGCTTTATCGCCAAAATCCTCTACCACCACGGTCTTGTTTTCCAGTTTTTTATATTCTTCAAAGAAATGGCGCAGTTCGTCGAAGAAATGTTTGGGCAGTTCTTCGATATTATTGTAGTGGTTCACGCCCGGGTCGGTATTGGCCACGGCAATGATCTTGTCGTCTGCATCGCCGCCGTCGATCATCTGCATCACCCCAATTACTTTGGCTTCCATCAGCGTCAGGGGCTGCACGGGAAGTGAAGTAATGACGAGGATATCGAGCGGGTCTTTATCGCCGCCGTAAGACTGGGGTATGAAGCCATAGTTGATGGGGTAATGGAAAGAAGAAAAGATAACCCTGTCGAGCTTCAGTAGTCCTGTTTCTTTGTCGATCTCGTATTTACACCTCGAACCTTGCGGAATTTCTATGATGGCATTTATGATGCGGGGCGCATGGTCTCCGGGCGGAACGCCATGCCAGGGGTGCTGCACTTGGATTGTTTTCTGCATACTGTCAAAGATTAGGGTTATAGGTGTATTTGAGGTCTACCAGCCACTGTCCGTTCTTCCGGAGCACTTTTACTTTATGTGCAGTGGTATCGAATGAATTGTTGTAATTGATGATGGAACTGTCCTGGCTCAGGTCGTCTACTTCGCGGATATTGATCGACGCTTCGCGCAATTGCTGCCTGCCTTCCCGGCTGTTCTTGCGGTACAGGGATTCAATGTTCTTAAGATAGCTACTATTGGCAGAATCTTTCAGCATATAAAATTCGGCTTTCTCAAAATCGCCCTTTAAACAGGCATCGATGAATTCCCTGCCGGCATCAAACGAATTTTCAGCAACAGGATACTCCTTTGCAACGGGAGAGCAAGCTGCCAGGAACAGAAGAGTGGGGACCAGGATCCTTTTCATGAACAAAATTTCATTACAAAGGTAGGCGCCCGGGGCTTATTTGATCACTTCTTCTATTGATTTTCCAATAGAACCGCTGGGCATCTGTATGTGCAACAAGGCAGCCAGTGTTACGGCGATGTCGGTCATATAGGTTTCCCGGCTGGTACTTCCTTTCTTAATACCCCATCCGTACCATACCAGTGGAATATGCGCATCATAGGCATTCCATACACCATGACTGAGTCCTGTTTTACCGCCATCCATGATACCGGGCTTGCCAATGACCTGGAGGTCGCCGGACCGCTGCGGGTTGTAACCATTGATGATCATTTCGCGCAGTTTGGCAGGAACGGTTGCCGTAGCGGCATGGGGTTTATCAATCACCTGGTAAACCTGGTCTTTTTTCAACAGGTATTGTATGAAGGCTTTCTTCACGTTTGATGCATCGAGTTTGGCTGAATCCATCAGCGTGTGATCCAGGTATACATCGTATTCTGTAACGAAACGCACCAGGTTCAGGCCATTGAATTGTTGTTTGGAAAAATCGGTGAGGTCTTTTTTGATCTCGCCATCATCCCAGGAGGCAGACAGTAACCTGTTCTTTTGCAGGAAAGCAGGTATATGCGGGGCCGCGTGATCGGCAGAGAGGAAGACAGTATACTGGTCTTTGCCAACGGTTTTGTCGAGATAGCTGAACAGTTTACCCAATGTTTCATCCAGCCGTACATAAGTATCGAGCAGTTCCCATGAATGGGTGCCGAAAGCATGTCCCACATAATCGGTAGAAGAAAAACTAACCGCCAGGAAATCGGTGTTATTGCCTTTGCCCATTTGTTCGCCGGCGATGGTAGCTTTGGCGAGTTCCAGCAAGAGGTCGTTGCCAAAAGGAGTGCTGGCTATCTTACCATAATCTTTTCCCTTGTATGATTGCAGTGTATAGGGCATCTGGCGCGCATTATCACCGAAGGGCCTTGCTTCGTAACTGTTCTCGTCGCTGTCGCAATATTGTTCGTACACCGATTTATCAAGTGCCAGTGTCCAGTTCTTTTCATAAAAAGAATCTACGAGCTTACGCTGGTTGAACTGTTGCATCCATGCTGGCAGTGATTTGCTGTAATAAGTGCTGGTGATAAAATTACCGGTCTTGCTATCGTACCAGAAAGCGCCATTGGCGGCATGTCCCGCCGGGATGATGGCGCCGCGGTCTTTTATGGAAATACCCCATACTTTGCTGTGGAAATTACTGGCCAGTTTCAACTCATCGGTAATGGTAGTAGCCAATACATTCGCCGGGCTCATTTGTCCGGCACTCTCGTTATTGCTGCCTACAGTAGACACATTCTTATCATCTGTACAGTAAACCACGCGCTGCAGGTTATTATCCCACCAATTGTTGCCGGTGATACCGTTAATGGCTGGGGTGGTGCCGGTATAAATACAGGCATGTCCGCAGGCTGTTACAGTAGGTAAATAGGGAACGAAGGTATTATCGCAGGAAAAGCCTTCACCCAACAATCTTTTAAAACCGCCACCGGTTTTGTAAAGGTCATAAAAGCGATAGAGATAATCCCAGCGCATCTGGTCTACTACAATGCCTACCACCAGTTTGGGCCGGGCAATGCCTTGTATAGTTGCCGGTTTGACGGTTTTTTGTGCATAACTAACGCCGGTAATGATCGATAGGGCTAGCAAAGGGGCTAAAAAGGTCTTTCTCATGGTCGCTCGTCTTTACAAGATTTTTAACAGGCCGTGAAGGTAAGTGATGAAAGCCTTAAAAAACGGCAACTGGCGGTTAAAATAGACCTGCAAATATTGCGGGGGAATAGACTGGTGCTGTAAAACCGTTTGCTGACTAAGTTTTAATGGGTTAATTTTGCACCAATTTTATAACCAAAGTAATAATTTAATAATATGGCAGATATCTTTGAGAAGCTGGTTAAGAACCACGGACCGCTTGGTCAGCACCGCGAGAGAGCGCATGGTTATTTTGCATTCCCCAAGTTGGAAGGTGAAATCGGTAGCAGGATGAAGTTTCGCGGGAAAGAAATGATTGTCTGGAGTCTTAACAATTATCTCGGATTAGCCAATCATCCCGAAGTACGTAAGATAGATGCAGAAGCATCTGTACAGTATGGTCTGGCATTGCCCATGGGTGCGCGTATGATGAGTGGTAACAGCAATTACCATGAGCAACTGGAAAAAGAACTGGCCGAATTTGAAGGGAAAGAAGATGCGATATTGTTGAACTTCGGTTACCAGGGTATTATGAGTGCGATCGATGCCATTTGCGGACGTCACGATGTGATCGTGTACGATGCAGAGAGCCACGCTTGTATCATCGACGGATTGCGCTTACATCCCGGCCATCGTTATGTGTATAAGCACAACGATGTGGAAGACCTCGATAAACAACTGCAGCGCGCTGCGGCACTTGTAGAAAAACAAAAAACAGGCGGCATACTCGTGATCACCGAAGGTGTATTCGGTATGGCGGGCGATCAGGGTAAACTCAAAGAAATTGCCGATCTGAAAAATAAATATGAATTCCGTTTACTGGTTGACGATGCGCACGGCTTTGGTACCCTGGGTAAAACAGGTGCTGGTGCCGGTGAAGAGCAGGGATGCCAGGATGCGATTGATCTTTACTTCTCTACCTTCGCTAAATCAATGGCATCTATCGGCGCTTTCATGGCAGGCCCCAAGATCATTATCGATTATATACGCTACAACATCCGCTCTCAGATATTTGCTAAAAGTTTGCCGATGCCCATTGTACTGGGTAACCTCAAGCGCCTGGATATGCTGCGTACCATGCCTGAGCTGAAAGAAAAACTGTGGAGCAATGCGCTTAAACTGCAAAGAGGTTTGAAGGAAAGAGGATTTGATATTGGCAAAACCGATTCACCTGTTACGCCTGTATATATGAAGGGCGGGGTTGAAGAAGCTACTGCCATGGTGATGGACCTGCGTGAGAACTATCATATCTTCTGTTCTATCGTAGTGTATCCTGTGATCCCTAAAGGACATATCATTTATCGCCTGATCCCAACTTCTGTACACACTGATGCGGATATCGAAGAAACACTGAAAGCATTCACTGAAACAAAAGCCAAACTTGATGCAGGGGCGTATAAAGTAGAGGCTATTCCAGATATGGCAGAAGCCAATTAATCAATTCGGCAATTCGGCAATTAGTCAATTCGACAATATTAGCATTGCAATAAAAAAAGCCCATTCGGGCTTTTTTTATTGCTGATTGGACATCATTGGCTAATTGTCGAATTGCCGAATTGTCGAATTTTTTCAGAGTTTTTTGATTAGCTCAATTCCTAATTTCACGTATTCATCGTTTTTAGCCGTAGTGGCTAATGCGATGCATTTTTCGGCACTTGCTTTGGCGCTGATCTTATCACCCATTTCTTTCTGGATTTTTGCTTTCAGGAGGAAGAGCCAGAAAGCCTGTGGATTGGCTTCGGTAGCTTTGGTGGCATACTTCAATGCTTGGGGCAGGTCTTTATCCCATTCATAATAAAAATTGGCTGCGGGCTGGTATACATTCGGGTTTACGGGATCGGCATTCAGGGCTTTGTCTATCTGTGCCCTCAGACGGTCTTTTGTATTGGTGCTGATGGGAATGCGTACGGTGGTATTGCCCCATACCAATCTCAAATCGCAGGTCTCGCGCTGGATATTGGCAAACTGCATGGTGAAAGTCTCCATGGGTGTACCAAACTTTTCTGCCTTAACGGTAAATCGTACCACATCTTCTGCTTCTTTATAACCATCGGTACCCCAATTGTTCACACCGGTGTTGATGATGATGTCCCAGAATTCTTTTCCTGGTATGGTGTATAATACATAAGTGCCGGTGTCGAGCATTTTTCCACCGATAGTCACTTTATCGGAGAAATGGATCCTGGTAGCGGCATTAGCGCCTGTGCGCCACAATTTGCCCAGGGGAGCCAGTTCACTGTTCGCTTGAAACAATGCGCGGCTTTTGATGTTGGGGCGTGAATAAGTGAGTTCAATGGTGCCCATGCCGAAAGCTTGTGTGATCTTTTGTTCCGGACTGGGCGCAGGCATTTTAATGGGCTGTGCAAATGCCTGTATGCTGCAAAAGCCAAGCATTGCCAGAAAAGTTTTTTTCATAACCGTTCTTGATTTTAGGAAACAAACCTAGTCATTTTTGCGATACTAGAATTCCAGGTTGAGACGGAATGTGCCGGGCTTTTTTACATTGCCTGCCAGCCAAACAGGACCATCCAGTAATGCCTGCTTTATTTTCCGTGTCATCACACGGCCAAATGAATCGAGGTTGCGATCGAAAGCACGGATAATAATGACATCTTTGATTTTACCTGTTTCGTCCAGCACCAGGTCGCTCACCACTTCGCCATGCGTGTCTGCACCCAGTTTGCCGGCGAAGTATTCGTTGAAATGGTTCCATCCTCCATCGGGACTTAAGTTGAGGCTGTCGACCGGCGCTGTAGAACGTTGCGTTGCATGACCGGCAGCTTCTTTTGGCGCTTGACGCGCAGCACCTACTATCACTACTTCAGAAAGTTCCGATTTTGAAGAGTCGACATCTTTGGTTGCTCGTCCGCGCAGCATCATAGGCTGTTGCTGACCGGCAGCAGCTGCTACTGCTTTGCCAGGCGCTGCCGCCAGCGGAACGAAAGCATGTTTCATGGCTTTGTCAGACTGGATATCGGCAAGTGCGGTTACTGGCGGTTCTGTTTTAGCAGAGGAAAGGGTTGTTGAAGCACTGGCATTAGCAACAGGAGGTTGAGCAACTGTGTTCTGGTTGTGGGTTGGCAATCTTTTTCTATCTGCGGGTGATGTTTGTGCCAACGCAGGCTCTACTGGTTGAGTGGTAGTATCAGTAGCTACAGGAGCGGCCGCAACTCCTTTTTTTGCAGTAACAGGAGCAACAGCTATTTCCTGCTTGACAGCAGAAGAATGCATGAGATACCATCCTGTACCACCAATACCCGCCAAAGCAATGATAACAGCAGCAGCACGCCACCAGCGTTTGGCAACGAAACCGCCTTTTATTACAGTTGCCTGCCTGTTTTTTTGTTGCAGCAATTGCTGTTGAATATTTTGTAAGTGTGTCCTGGCGATATGCATACTGGATCCCCGGTACCCTTCGATGGCATCGGCCAGCAAAGGATCTTGCAATGCAGCTTTTTCTATGGCATGCATTTCGGCGGGTGACAGGCTACCTTGCAGATACTGTTCAATATCTGTCAGTGTATACGATCTGTTATGTGGCGCCTGTTCATTCATGGCTGTCCATACAGTTTTTTAAGTTTCTCCTTCCATTCTGCACCAGGCTGCGCACTTTGTTCCAGTCATGCCCGGTGATGGCTACAATTTCATTGTAACATTTACCTTGCAGATAAAATAGTTGGATGCTGTTTTTCTGCTCCGGGTTTAAGGCTTTTATACAGTCTTCCAATTTTTGCAATTCTTTTTCTTTTTCCAGTATATCATCCAGATGCGAAAAATCTTCCGATTGCATAAACTCCTGCTGAAATGCAATTGGAGGTGCTTTTTTATACTTACGTAACTGCATCAGGCAATGGTTTTTGGTTACCACGTACAGCCAGCTTTTGAACCGGTCTACCGAATGTGTTTGCAGTTTGTTAACGAGCTCTTGGTAAATATCCATCACGGCGTCTTTGGCCGCATCAGGAGAAGAGAGGTATTTGAGCGCGGTTCCATATACCAGGTCGGTATAACGGAGATACAATGCGGCCAGCAGTTGCTGATCGCCGTTTGACTGGTACTGTTTCAACAGTGCTTCATCTGAACTGGCTGTTATATTCTCTATGTGCTTTACCGGAACCATGAAAGTGAAATGAAGATAATTTTTTTTCGCCTTCCTGTGTAATTCTTTCCGTGCCGGCATCTTTTCTGAAAAAACACTATGAAATACAAGATGCTATTGGGCTGCCTGCTGTTGGTGATGGCAACAGCCTTTGTTTCCTCATCGCGCGAGGTGAGCGGCAGGGTCGTGAACGAATCGGGTAAGCCGGTATCCAAAGCCAGGATATCGATCAAAGGAACGCAAACGGTGGCTGTTGCCGATAGCCTCGGCCGTTTCAATTTGTTGGTGAACAATGACCAGGCCGTATTGATCATTACAGCGGCTGGGTTTGAGACCCGGGAACAGCCTGTTGGAAAGCACACACAGGTAACCGTTCATTTGAAATCTGTGGTACAGGCGGTTACATTACCGGCAAAACTGAAAGAACCGGAACCGCTGCAGGATATGATAGTGATGGGTTCTTCATTGAGTAAGGCTGCGATCAATACGCATCAATACTACTCGACATTCAATGATAGGTTGAGGCTGGCAGGTAAAGCTGCTGCAGGTGTCTCTGTTCGACAAAACAACCTTCATCTGTTTCCTATAACCCGTGAACCATTCAACAGGGAAGGATATGATCACATTGAAGAAAATCCGTTTTTAAAGACGGGCGATAATCCCTTGTCTACTTTTTCTATCGATGTAGATGCAGCCTCTTACAGTAATGTACGCCGCATACTCAATAGCGGAGAACTGCCGGAGGAAGGTGCGGTACGCATTGAAGAGATGATCAATTATTTTCATTACCGTTACGATCAGCCGAAAGACAATACCCCGTTTTCTGTGCATACGGAAGCAGCGGTTTGTCCCTGGAATACCAGTCACCAGTTGGTATTGATCGGTTTGCAGGGAAAGCAGATGGAGGTATCGGAGCTGCCGCCTTCTAACCTTACCTTCCTCATTGATGTGAGCGGCAGCATGTTTTCGGAAGACAAGTTGCCCCTGGTAAAAGCTTCGCTTAAATTACTGGTAGATCAATTGCGGCCGGCAGATAGAGTAGCCATTGTGGTGTATGCCGGTAATGCCGGATTGGTATTGCCTTCAACTGATGGTGAACACAAAGCCGCCATACGGGATGCCATCGATCGTTTGGAAGCAGGCGGCTCTACGGCCGGAGGCGCCGGTATTCAACTGGCATATAAAGTGGCCCAAGAGAACTTCAACAAGAAAGGAAATAACAGGGTGATCCTTTGTACCGATGGTGATTTCAACGTAGGCGCTTCGAGTGATGATGCTTTAGAGAGATTGATTGAAGGAGAACGCAAAAGTGGCGTTTATTTAACAGTGCTCGGTTATGGTACCGACAATTACCAGGATGCCAAAATGCAGAAGCTGGCAGATAAAGGGAATGGCAATCACGCTTATATCGATGGAATAGCAGAGGCTAAAAAAGTACTCATACATGAGTTCGGCGGCACTTTGTATACCATTGCCAAAGACGTTAAACTGCAAGTGGAATTCAACCCTGCTAAAGTGCAGGCTTACAGGTTGATAGGATATGAAAACCGAATATTAACCAAAGAAGATTTCAATAACGATCAAAAGGATGCAGGTGATATGGGCAGCGGGCATACGGTTACCGCTTTGTATGAAATTGTTCCTCCTGGCGTTGCCTTTCCCGATAGTACCAGTGTAGACCCGTTGCGTTACCAGAAGGTCAAAGAACAGAAGCATGTACCTGCCGGGTACACCAGTGAATTGATGTTTGTTAAACTCCGTTACAAAGACCCTGGCCAGGAGACTAGTAAATTATTATCGATGCCGGTGCAATCACAAGTAATACCAATAGAGCAGGCTTCAGAAAATTTCCGCTTTGCCGCATCGGTTGCTTCGTTTGGTATGCTGCTTCGTCAATCAAAATACAAGGGTAGTGCCAATTATACTTTCGTGAAAGCACTTGCTGAAGGCGCAATAGGCAAAGATGCGGAAGGGTATAGAAAAGAAATGATCGGGTTGATTGATAAGGCAGCTGTGTTATCTGATAGCAAAGAGCTTGTTCATGCTGATTAACTATTTGTCGTCACCCGGAATGCCCAACGATCGTCATCCCGACCGCCCAACGATCGTCATCCCGACTGCTCAACGATCGTCATCCCGAGCGTAGCCGAGGGATCTGCCTGAATGTTCAGCAGGTCCTTCGACTCGCTTCGCTCGCTCAGGATGACGTTCTTCGCTTAGTCAGGATGACGATGTTGTTATTTAAAGGCCGGGTGAAACTGGTGCAAAGTGTCTCTTAAATAATCCCTGTCGAGATGGGTGTATATCTCTGTAGTGGTGATGCTTTCATGGCCCAGCATTTCCTGTACCGCACGGAGATCGGCACCTCCTTCTACCAGGTGTGTGGCGAAGGAATGACGAAACGTATGCGGCGATATGTTTTTGGTGATGCCCGCTTTCGCGGCCAGGTCTTTGATGATGTAAAAGATCATTACCCGGCTCAGCCCGGTGCCCCTTTTGTTCAGAAAAAGAATATCCTCGCAACCATTTTTGATCAGTTGGTGTGAACGGATGAGGTCTTTGTATTGTTTGATGTATTTGATCGCATCATCGCCAATGGGCACAAGGCGTTCTTTGTTGCCCTTGCCGGTTACGCGCACATAGCCAACATCGAGATAGAGGCAGGATATCTTCAGCCCGATCAATTCACTTACGCGCAGTCCGCAACTGTACATGGTTTCCAGTATAGCTTTGTTGCGCCCGCCGTCGGGCGTGCTTTGATCTACCTGTGCAATGAGTGTCTCAATTTCTGCAAAGCTCAATGTATCGGGCAGGGCCCTCTTGGTACGCGGAGCTTCCAGTAACAAGGAAGGGTCTTTTTGTGCCACCTGTTCTGCCAGGCAATATTTATAAAAACTCCGGATGCCGGAAATAATACGGGCCTGGGAAGTGGCCGTCATGCCCAGTTCATGGATCCATTTTACGAACTGCTGTAGTTCTTTCAGTTCAACCTCTCCTGGCGCTTTGAGCTGGCCGGTCGCCTGCAGGAATTGAGTCAGTTTCTCTACATCCCGCAGATAGGCTTCCACCGAGTGTTCGCTCAGCGATTTTTCCAGCCTCAGGTAGGCTTTGTATCCTTTTTTATAAGCTTCCCACATGATGGATTTGGAATTGCGGGAAAGGTACATGATATTGCGAGGACAAATTTCTTTTTTCCCAGATGCAAGTCAATTTACGTTCATTCAAGCAAAGAGTGCGTCACAACCAACGCTCATTCCGCAGGTTTTTAACCAAGATCGAAAAGAACCCGCCGCGCCATCTCGATAAAATAGCCGAAGCTATTGATGCGGAAGTATGGCAGGAAGTTGACTGCCTCAGTTGTGCCAATTGTTGCAAAACCATGAGTCCTACTTTCAATAATAAAGACATCAAACGCATTGCAGCCCATTTGGAAATGTCGACCGATGAATTCAAAGAAAAATGGCTATATTTTGACAAGGCCGATGGCGACTGGATGAATGTGAAGCAGCCTTGCCAGTTCCTGGACCTGCGCACCAATATGTGCAGCATTTATGAAGTGCGTCCGGATGACTGTGCCGGTTTCCCTCACCTGAAGAAGAAAAAAATGACCGATTACATTCATGTGCACAAACAGAATGTGGCTTACTGTCCGGCAACGTTCAAGATGGTAGAAAAAATGATGGCCAAATTATGATCCTATGCCGCATACCGAACAACATTTAAAAAGTTCTGCTTTCATCACCGATGTTGTCATCGGCATGAGCGATGGACTCACCGTACCTTTTGCACTGGCTGCGGGTTTGAGTGGAGCTGTAGCCAATAACGCCATAGTGATCACGGCGGGCATCGCTGAAATTGTAGCCGGTTGTATTGCGATGGGCTTGGGAGGATACCTGGCCGGCAGAACCGAACTGGAACATTACCAAAGTGAATTGAAGAGAGAATACGATGAAGTAGAAAGGGTGCCTGAAAAAGAGAAACAGGAAGTAAAAGAGATTTTTGAGGAATACGGGATCGGTGCACAGGGGCAACACCTGTTAGCCGAAGAAATGGCTAAAGACAAACACAAGTGGGTTGATTTCATGATGAAATTTGAGCTGGGACTGGAGAAGCCCGATCCCAACAGGGCGCGCAATTCTGCACTCACCATTGGCCTGGCGTATTGCGTGGGTGGCCTGTTGCCGCTGTCGGCTTATTTTTTTACCCATACGCCGCATGAGGGCTTGTTGGTTTCCGTGGTCATTACCACGATCAGTTTGTTTGTATTCGGTTATTTCAAAAGTAAGGTCACAGGCCAGGCACCCGTTGCCGGGGCGTTGAAAGTGACCATGATTGGGCTGGTGGCTGCTGCGGCTGCCTTTTTGATAGCCAGGCTTGTAGGGAACGTCTGAATAAGCAAAAATATTAAGTGTATACCTGACATTAGATTTTATTAATGTAGCACTTTAACGCGGCGGCTGACCTGTATTTTTGCAGGAAATTTGTATGCATGAATATCCTGCTGGTAGAAGATGAACTGAAAGTGGCTGATTTTATCAGAAAAGGACTCAAAGAACAATTATATGACGTAACCGTTGCCTATGATGGGTTAACGGGAGAGCGGCTTGCCTTGGAAAATGATTATGACGTGGTGGTGATGGATGTGATCCTGCCGCAGCGGAACGGACTGGAAGTGTGCAAAGAACTCCGTCGCCTCAAACCTGAACTCCCCGTATTACTGTTAACTGCATTGGGCACCATGCAGGATAAAATGGCAGGATTCGATTGCGGTGCAGACGATTACCTGGTTAAACCCTTTCATTTTGAAGAACTGATTGCCCGTCTGAGGGTGCTCACCCGCCGTAAGACCCTGATAGCTCCCGGTACCATTTACAGGGTAGCCGATCTGGAAGTAGACGGATATAAAAAAAAGGTGACCCGGAATAAAAAAGAGATCCAGTTAACCGCCAAGGAATTCGCGTTACTGGAAGTGCTGGTGATCCATAAGAACCGGGTATTGTCGCGAACAAAGATCGCTGAAATGGTCTGGGGCATTGATTTCAACAGGGGAACCAACCTCATTGATGTGTACATCAATTACCTGCGTAGTAAAATAGACAAGGGGTTTGAGCAGCAACTGATCCATACGGTTATTGGAATGGGCTATACCCTCAAAGAACCATAACACATCAATAAAAGGAGCCGTTATGAAGATCAAGGACAGGTTGTTGATGCAGTTCACTGTGTTATTCGCCATACTTTTATTGGGAGTGCTTACTGGTATCTATTTCATTACCGACAGCAACAGGAAAAGCGAATTCAGAAACCGGTTAACAGAACGTGCAACTGTTGTAGCACAGTTATTTCTGGCAGAAGACAATCTGCCGTCGGATAAGTTTAAGGATATCATCAAAAAATACCCTCAATCCATTCCGGGTGAAATAGTACGCATTTACGATAGCAGCGACCAGCCTGTTTTTTTAAGAGACAGCATTTCACACGAATGGAGCCGTGCAATCATTCATAAAGTACGTTCATCGGGAAGCATCCGTTATTTTGATCATAATCGTCAAGTGGTTGGGATATTGTACCAGGATAATTCCGGAGACTTCTGTGTATTGATTTCGGCGGTAGATCAATATGGTATCAAAGCCATGCAACAGTTGTTCCGTGTGATGTTGCTGTTCTTCCTGAGCTCCCTGTTGATTACCCTGATCATCGGGCACTTTTTTTCAAGAGTGGCACTTCAGCCGATTAAAAAGATGATCCGGGACATCAGGATCGTTCGCTCTACCAGTTTAGACCAGCGGTTGAATGAATCGGGCGGCAAAGACGAGATCAGCGAATTGATACGTTCTTTCAATGACATGCTGGAACACCTGGAACAATCTTTCGAGACCCAAAAACAATTTGTGAGCAATGCGTCGCATGAACTGCGAACGCCACTGACTTCCATCATTGGTTCATTGGAAGTGAGCCTGCGTGCCAAAAGAAGCGAAGATGACTATCGGAAAACACTGGAAACAGTACTGAATGAAACGGAACACTTGAATGAATTATTGAACAGCCTGCTGGAACTGGCCCAGGCAACCATTGTAGATGAAGACAGGCAGGATGTTCGCCTGGATGAACTGATGTGGCAGGTAAAAGATGAATATGCTGCTCATCATGAGGTAGAACTCATCTATCATTTATCCGCTGATCAACATTTGTACACATTTTCCTGCAACAGGCACCTGCTTTTTCTGGCCATTGGAAACATACTGAAGAATGCGATCAAGTTTTCAGACGGGAAAAAAGTAGACTGCATACTCACAGCCAACAACCATAAGACCTCCCTCATCATCCGCGATTACGGAATAGGTATCAATGAAAAGGATCGTGAGCATATCTTCAGGCCTTTTTTCAGGGCAGCCAATGCAAAAAAATACGAAGGAGTGGGCATTGGGTTATCGCTCAGTGAAAAAATATTCCGCTTGCACAATGTTTTATTGACCGTTCGGTCGCAACCTGGAAATGGAACCGATATGATCATGGAGTTCCCTCAACATTAAAGGATTCTAATGATATACTAATGCCCGGCTAATCTCGGGCTAAGACGCTCTTAATAAGCCGCTTCTAGTTTTGCGTCGCTATTGAATCTGAAATAGTTAACACGCAAAATAATCTATTATGAAATTGATGTTGAGCAGTATTTGTTTCCTGTTGGCGGGCTTATTGTCATTTGTGCCATTACATGCACAAGAACGGCTTTTAAAAGGGCGCGTACAAGACGGAACATCCCATTTACCTATAACAGGAGTTTATGTTTCCTGTAAAGAAAACCATGCCAATGTAATCACAGATTCATCGGGCCGGTTTACGCTGAAAATAACTAACCAGCTATGTACACTGGTGATCAAATCGATGGGATATGAAACCAGACAAATGACCGTTACCTCGTCGGACAATGATCTCGTGATTCCATTGGCCGCAGATGTACAGGAGATGCGAGAAGTGGTGGTAACAGGTTATACACAGCAGAGCAGGAACAAGACCACGGGCGCGGTGTCTACCATCAAAGCTGCTGCCATAGATAACAACCCGGTTGGTTCATTCGATGTGATGCTGCAAGGACGTGCACCGGGATTATATGTAGGAACGCCTACAGGGCAACCAGGTGAAGCCGGGCGTGTTACCATACGCGGACTGGGTTCCATTAACGGCGATACCAACCCGCTTTATATTGTAGATGGAGTTCCCATTGCTGCCGCTTCTTTCGCCGCATTGAATACAGACGATTTCGAGTCTATCAACGTATTGAAAGATGCGGCTTCTACTGCGCCTTATGGGTCGAGGGCGGCCAATGGTGTGGTCGTGATCACCACCCGGAAAGGGATGGCCCTGCCGGATGGTAAAGTACGCATCAACTATAAAACACAGATGGGTTTTTCTGCGGTCAACAGTTCCAAATGGGATATGATGAATACCTCACAGCGCTTGCAGTTTGAAGAGATACTACAGGATCCCAACATGCCGGGATGGGCTTATTCGGCGAATAACCCGAATAAGATCGTAAATGGGGTGAGCACGCCGAAAACAGCCGCTGATTATGCATTTGGCAAGCACTACCTCGATAGCCTGAAAACCATCAATACCGACTGGCGTAAATACTTACTTCGTAAAGCTTTTACACAATCGCATACATTGAACTTGTCGGGCGGTAATGATCGTACCCTGTTTTATATTGCCGTTTCTTACCTGAACCAGGAAGGTATTGCATTGAATTCCGGCCTGAAACGCTATAGTTTGAGGGCCAATATCCAGAACACAAGCGGCCGTTTGAAATCGAGTCTGTCTGTTGGATTGTCTACCGCTTCTGTGCGTTATATACAGGACGAAGGTGTGGCGCCACAAGGCGGTGCAGCGGTAGGAGGTGGTGGTATTACAGAAAAGAATCCCATCGCCTCACTGTATTATGCATTGCCATATCAGTCGCCCACTGATTCTGCCCGACCCGGTAATTTTGGTTCCAATGCCCTGGATGTGTATCGCAACAGCCTGCGTAAAGACAACCAGATCAAAGCGGTGGTTTCTCTGAATGAGGATTTTCGTTTGTCTTCAGACCTGCACCTGATCAGTACGGTGGGCATCGATTACCAGCAGTCCAATTTTACCAACTATCTCAATCCCGATTCCTATTATGGCGCGCAGGAACCGAATGGTAACCGTGGATCTTACCAGCGCAGCCTCGCAACCAGGTTGGGTTTGATTGTAAACGGAGGTCTCCGCTACAACAAAAAATGGGGCGACCACGAACTGGAAGCCAACCTGTTGGCTGAAATGAACCGGATCAAAGGAGAAGGCTTTGGCTTTACTGGTTACGGATTGAACAGCCTGCTGCTCAATACACCTGCCGGTGTATCGCAGGGTACGGCTGATAATAATTTTATTCCTGCTATAAGCGGACAAACCACACCCGATAACCTGTTGTTGTCGCAGATAGCCATTGCCCGTTATTCTTATTCCAATAAATACACATTGTCGGCAAGCCTCAGAAGAGATGGTTCTTCGCAGGTGCCTGCTTTGAACCGGTATAAATATTTCTATGCTGTAGGCGGCAGTTGGAATGTGCTTTCTGAATCCTTTGCCGAACGATTGAGAACTCATTTTTCTTACTTGCGGCTGAGGGCCAGTTATGGTCTTACCGGCAATGCTGGTGGCTTTGCCAGCGATTACGGATACAGGGAGCTTTATGCGCCGGCCAACTATGCAGGGCAAAGCGCTTACGAGTTGCAAACCCCAGGTAACCCGGCTTATAACTGGGAGATGAACCGTATTGCAGACGTGGCCGTTGAAGCTGGATTCTTCAAGAATAGGCTGCGCACAGAACTTGATTTTTATAACCGTATTACTGATGGCCTGTTTGTGAACAGGAACCTTTCCCTCACAACCGGTTTTGCTACCATTTCATCCAATGAGGGAAAGATCAGGAACAGGGGTGTGGAACTGATGATAGAAGGAGACATTATCAAACAAAAGGATTGGAAAGTGACTGCCGGCTTGAACCTGGCTTATAACCAGAACCTGGTGTTAACACTGGGTAATGAGAGCAAGATATTTGCCGATGAAGCATCGATGAGTTTGCCCGGTTATACACTGGGAACTTTTTATGCTGTTCGCTGGCAAGGTGTTGATCCTGCAACAGGAGCCCCGATTTATTTAACAAAAGATGGAAAGACCACCAACACATATAATTCAGGTGATGCAGTACCCATGGCAGGTAAAGTATATGACCCTCCTTACAAAGGCGGCTTTACCCTGAATGTTACCTATAAACAATTTGAATTTTCGTTGCTGATGAGTTTCATCAAAGGCATGTATAGGCTGAATTATCCCAACTTGTATGCGCACTCGGGCGATGCCAACTACAGGCAGTATAATCAATCGGCCGATATGCTGAATATCTGGCAGAAACCTGGCGATCATGCTGCTTATGCAGGAGCACAGTATCCTACTTTCTTTACTTCCAGGGATATCATGAGCGCCGATTACATCAAGCTCAGGAACTTGTCCATTGCTTACCATGTTCCTTTGGGTGCGAACCTGTCGAAATACATACACGGACTGAAGGTCTTTGCATACGGACAGAACCTGTTCTCATTCATGAAATGGCGTGGATTTGATCCGGAAGATGCCAATGACATTGCGCAATATGAATATCCTATGCCCAGAATGATCACAGGTGGTATCAACATTTCATTTTAAATCAAAAGCATCATGTACACAATGAACAACATTATAATAAAGAAATGGTTTGTATTTTCTTTCCTGATCATACTGGTATCCGGTATGCAGTCATGCACAAAGCAACTGGAAAAAACACCTGTTGACCAGGTAGACGGCCAGTCCGTTTTCTCATCTGTACAAACACTGGAACAGGGCGTACTGGGTGTGTATGCCGACTGGCAGGAAGAGTATATCATGCAATTGGGGAGTGTGCCCACAGATGAATGCCGCATTGGGTTGAAGAATGCGGGTGTGAACAGCAGTGCACAGTCATTGTTCAGGTGGACTTTTTCTCTTGGCGACAAAGAGATTGCCAGCCCCTGGGCCACTGCTTACCAGATCATAGGAAGGGCCAACAGTATACTGGGGCATATTGGTACAGTACCGGTAAAGAATGTAAGTGAGGAAACAAAGAGAAACCAGCTGAAGGGGGAACTGCTGGCCATCCGGGCTTTTCAGCATTTCGATTTGTACAGGGCCTATGCTTATGCGCCGGTGTACACGCCTGATGCAGCGGCTGTTCCTTATATTACACGTACGGATCTTGATTCCAAACCTTCCCGTCCGGCTACCGCTGATTTTTTCAAGTTATTGAAACAGGATATATCCGATGCAGAAACCCTGCTTGCTCAACAGACAAGCAGCACCAATATCAGGATGGGCCTGAATGCACTGCAATCGCTGGAAGCGCGGGTAGCGCTGTATGCGGGCGACTGGCAAGGAGCCATTGATAAATCCTCCCTGCTGATCAATAAAATTCCATTGGCAACACCGAATGTTTTTCCTGCCATATGGCAGGACCAAAGCGATGCGGAAGTGATCTTTAAACTGAAGCGTACCAATCGCAGTGCTTTTCGTCCGGGGGATGTATGGAAAAATGTTGCTACAGGTATTGTATATTTTGCACCGGCGCTCAAACTGATGCGGTTGTATGACAGCGCCAATGATGTGCGTTACAGCAGTTACTTTGCTACAGATTCCTCTCTGATAGCAGGCGGGCAATTGCCAAATACCATCAACAAATATGCGGGACAGCCGGGTGCTCTCAACCTGGCAGACGTAAAAGTATTTCGTACAGCGGAAATGTACCTGATACGTGCAGAGGCTTATGCACGTATGGGCAGACTGGCAGATGGTACCAATGATCTGAATACGCTACGTGCCGCAAGGATACAAGGTTATACCAGCCAGTCTTTCGCCAGTAATACGGATCTTATCAGGGCCATTCTTACAGAACGATACAAAGAACTGGCATTTGAAGGGCACCGGTTATTTGATCTGAGGCGTACCAACAGCAATATAGAACGCCTGGCAGATGATTTACCGGCCGGTATTACCAAGAATCTGTTGCAACCTTCCGAATCAGTATATCACACGCCCATTCCGCAGGCAGAATTGCTGGTGAACAGTAATATCCTTCCTAATAATCCCGGATGGTAGTACCGGTTGTTCAATAAGCGCAAGATAGGGGGTAGTACGCTGATCCCCATTGACAGAAGTCAATGGGGATTTTTTTGTGATAAAAACATTTACGTTTTTCGACCTAATCTTTTATGATATTCTCCCGGCTTCGCTTTTAATGGCGTTTATTTTTGAAGAGAACTAAAACCCCATTTTAATCACTTCAAAACGATTGTTTATGCCATCTCTTTACTCAAATCTGGGGCGGCGTGCTATTATTACAGTTACCGGTTACCGGTACCAGGATCAAAACAGATGTGCATGATCTATTACCGGGCGTATACTTTGTTAACCAGGTGGCGCATGGCAGGATAAGAAGCGCACAGAAGATGATTGTTATACCATAAATTACCGTTGATGTTGGTTCTGGCAGGTCGTTCATCATGAGCGGCCTGCTTTTTTATTGCGCTGTATGATCTCTTTATAAATAGTAGTATATTTCATCCTTAACTGTATAAATGCATACGATATGATAAAGCTACCGATTGCGATCAAGCGCTGTTTTATGGGTTGTCTTGCTGTTGTTTTGTTTATGCAGGCCGATGGCCAAAACAGCATGGAAAACTTGTATAAGTTATCCGATGCCAAAAGCAGAAGCATCAGCCCGGAGAATTTTACAGGAGCAAAAGGTATGGGCGGAATGGCCACCACCGGTACCGGCGCTTCTGCAGCCAGGGAGCTCGGACAAACCTGGAAGCTGAGTCCCTCTGTAGTGATCAAATCACACACCACATTCACACTGGCCGATATTGACTCAAGCGGCTGTATCAATCATATCTGGATGACGCCGACCGGCAACTGGCGCAATAGCATCATCCGTTTTTATTGGGACGGAGAAAGTATACCCAGCGTGGAAAGCCCGGTGGGTGACTTTTTTTGTATGGGATGGGGACAATATGCGCCGCTCAGTTCCCTGGCCGTTTGCGTGAATCCGGGCAGTGCGTTCAACTGTTACTGGCCCATGCCGTTCAGACATCGTTGCAAGATCACGATGGAGAATATCGATGATAAGGATATGACCCTTTATTATTCCATCAATTATGAACTAAAAGAGATTGCCCGCGATGCAGCGTATTTTCACGCACAGTATAAGCGTATCAACCCCAATCCTTATAAGAAAGATTATGTGTTGCTGGATAGTGTAACGGGTAAGGGGCAATACGTGGGAACCTATATGGCCATTGGTGTGCATGCCAACGGCTGGTGGGGTGAGGGAGAGATCAAGTTCTTTATGGATGGCGACAGCCAGTTCCCGACAATATGCGGAACCGGAACGGAAGATTATTTCTGCGGAAGCTATGATTTCGATACCCGGACTAAAAATGCAGCAGGGGTTACGGAAAGCAATTATACAGCGTTCAATACACCGTATGCCGGGCTGGTGCAGGTAATACGTCCCGATGGGCATTATAACTCGCAGCAAAGATTCGGCTTGTACCGCTGGCATATCACCGACCCCATCCGGTTTGAAAAGAACCTGAAAGTAACCATACAGGATTTGGGCTGGCACAATGATAACAGCGGCCGGTATTTGCCACTACAAGATGATATAGCCAGCGTTGTATTCTGGTATCAAACAGAACCGCATGGCAGGTTTTCTAAACTTCCAGGCAAGGATGAACTGGAGGTAAACTAACTTATTATTTGGATTGTATCCCGGATTACCATATATTCATAGGAATCATATGATCGAAGAGTCATTTTGATTGAAAGAAATGCTTCAGGTTTGCTTGCCAGGTTCAAATTAAATAATTGTTTATGTATGAAGCAAGTGAATTATTTGGATCTTATACGCCGAATGCTGGTACATGGGATGAAATGCGTGGCTGGGATTCAATACGGGAACCCTATAAAGCGGTTTACAGGCAATTGCAGAAGTTTGGCGCAGACTTACTTTTGCAAAAAGCACAATTGGCAGGTGAACTTTTCATGAACCAGGGCATTACATTTACTGTGTACAGCGACAATGAAGGCATTGAACGTATTTTTCCTTTCGACATCATTCCACGCATCATCACCGGAGAAGAATGGCAAATAATTGAAAAAGGGATCGCACAACGGCTGAAAGCGCTTAACCTTTTTCTGAAAGACATTTACAGCAAACACCAAATCCTCAACGATAAAATTGTTCCTCCGGAATTGATTGCTTCCTGTCCGCATTTTACACGGGAGGTATTCGGTATCAAAGTGCCTTATGATATATATGTGCATATTTCGGGAATCGACTTGATTAGAGGCGACGACGGAAAGTTCTACATACTGGAAGACAACCTGCGTACACCATCCGGCGTAAGTTACATGTTGGAAAACAGGGAGGTAACCAAACGCATTTTTCCCAACATACTGGCATCGAGTCATGTCCGTGGTGTAAGCAATTATCCGCCGATGCTGCATGAAATATTATTGCAATTAGCTCCTGCACAAATTTCAAACCCTACTGTGGTACTGCTGACGCCGGGTATTTACAATTCGGCCTATTTTGAACACACTTTTCTTGCCCGGTCGATGGGCATTAAACTGGTAGAAGGGCGGGATCTGATTGTGGATAATCATAAGGTATTCATGAAGACAACCAGGGGGCTGCAACAGGTTCATGTCATATACCGCAGGGTAGATGATGAATTTCTTGACCCGCTGGTATTCAAAAAAGACAGCATGTTGGGTGTGGCCGGGCTGCTGGATGCTTACCGGAAAGGGAGTGTGTCTATTGTAAACGCCGTAGGAAATGGTGTTGCAGACGATAAAGCCGTGTATGCTTATGTACCCGCGATGATCAGGTATTACCTGAATGAAGAACCTGTTTTGCAAAATGTGCCTACCTATCATTTGCAAAATGCCGATGAGCGCAACCATATATTCGACAATATTCATAAAATGGTTATCAAGAGTACGAACCAGTCGGGCGGCTATGGTATGATCATGGGGAATAAAATAGCAGATGAGGAATGGCGGGATGCCCGGAAGGTCATTGAAGAACATCCCCGGAATTATATTGCACAACCGATTATCCAACTTTCCACGGTGCCTTGTTTCGTGGATGGGAAATTGGCTCCCCGCCATGTAGACCTGCGGCCTTATGCTTTATATGGCCCGAAAGGTGTTCAAATTGTACCGGGAGGATTGACGCGTGTTGCTTTGAAAGAGGGCTCTCTTGTGGTGAATTCTTCGCAGGGCGGCGGCAGCAAAGATACCTGGGTAGTGGATATGCCTTCTGTTTTTTAAAATTGTTTAATTATCGATAATGCTAAGTAGGATAGCGGATTCATTATTTTGGTTGAACAGGTACATGGAGCGTGCGCAGGGTGTATTGCGCGTAAGTTATGTTCGATATATTTTATCGCTCGATAAGAACATCCATCATAACCTCACATGGCGGCCGGTGCTGGAGATATTTGCTCATCTTGACGAAGATGAAATTTTGCACCTCGAAAATGATGCGGCACTTGCATTGCCAAAGCTGATTACACAAACAGAAAACGCTAACTCTGTAAAAAACATGGTGCTACATGCCCGGGAAAATGCCCGTGGCGTACAGGATTACATCACCAAGGAAGTTTGGGAAGATGTGAACGGGCTGTATCATATGGTAAACCAGCCTGACCTGCCAGAACGCCTGGCAGAGTTGAATGCATTGCAGACATTGGAAATGTTGTCGGGCAAGTGTGTTGCTTATGCAGGAATAACCGATATTACCATGCCGCGCGGACAGGGCTGGAATTTTATGAACCTGGGGAAATACATAGAGCGCAGCCTGGAAACCATTGCACTTACCGAGAAGGAATATGAGCATATTGGTTATAATCTTGCGCAGGAGAGAGATGTGATGCAATGGAGAAGCCTGTTGCTGTCTTTATCGGGCTATGAATTGCATTTGAAGAATTACAGAAAAGGAAACATCAATCTGAATGTTTTACATCAGGTGATTTTCAATGTAGATTTTCCGCGCTCTATTTTATATTCGTTCAAGCGGATTCGCCGTTATTTGAATGATATTGTCAAGGATAATCCTTCAGATGAAACCATGCTGCTGGTAAATAGTTTTTGCAGGTTACACAGCCGGATACGGTATATGGACCCGGAGGACATAGAAAAGGTAGACCTGAAAACATTCCTGATGGAATTGCGGATAGAGCTTTTAAAATTCAGTACCCAATTCGGGCAACTGTTTTTTTCGTATCATTGAATGCCCGCGACTTGTAACAAAAGATATAACAGTTTGTAATTTTCATATTTAAAATCAAATGCCGGTTTTTCAGATCCATCATATAACGAAATACGAATACGACAGGCCAGTAAAAGAAAGCATCAACGAGATTAAGATATATCCATATCCTTGTAATGAACAGGAAGTGCTGGTGCATGAAATCGTCATCACCGATTCACCCGAGGTGAACACTTATTACGATTATTGGGGAAACAAAGCCGGTGTGTTCAACAACCTGGCTGCGCATCAGTCATTGGTGATAGAAAGTAAACTGGTTGTTCGAACAACTGCTTCGTCGCAGTTGAAAATAAATTTCCATTCAGGGTTTGATCAATTGAAAACTGAAGTTAACGAGGATATTTACCTGGTGGAGCTTTCTACTGTTAAACAGATCGAACACCAACAAGCGATTCAGGATATTGCAGCCGGTTTATTGCAACATCCGCAACAGACCGTTGCAGCTATTGCAGAGAAGTGCTGTGAATACATTTTCAAAAACTTCAAATATATCAAAGGGATTACGACCATTGAAACCACTGTTGACGAAATATTAGGCCACCGGTCGGGTGTATGCCAGGATTTTGCCCACCTGATGTTGCAGATCCTGCGCACACTGCAGATCCCATGCCGGTATGTAAGTGGTTATATCTGTCCGAATAAAAATGGCATGCGCGGTGAAGGGGCTACACATGCCTGGGTAGAAGTATATGTACCGCAGTTTGGATGGGCAGGCATAGATCCCACCAACAATGTTTGGGTAACCAACCAGCACGTGAAACTGTCTGTAGGACGGGATTTTAATGATTGCACGCCGGTGAAAGGTGTGTTCACGGGTATTTCCAAACAACATTTAACCGCATTTGTTTCCATTGGGTATGAAGATGGAACCGTGTTTGAAGAATTGAATGATGTTAGCACTCCCCGTACGCCTAATGAAGAAAAAGCTTTGTACGATACGGATTATGGCACCCAGGGTGTACAGCAACAGCAATGACAGGTTCCGCTATTTCTTTACTTCATAGCATAGTTCCACCATTCCGTTTTTGTAGGCTGTAACTTCTTTCAGGTGCAATGCGTGTTCTTGTTCTATGTGGTTAAAAAACGGTGTTCCGTAGCCTAAAATTATAGGCAGAATGGATAATCTTATTACATCTGCCAATTGTAGGCGAATAAAATCTTTCGCAAGCATGGGTCCACCCACGAGCCAAACGTTTTTGTAGTTTGGTTTTAAGTGCTCATTCACCAATTCGTTAAGATCGCCTGAGAAGGTTTCAATATTTGTCCTTTCTATTGGCAGGTTTCTATGTGTTACTACAATTGTTGGTGTATCTCCGTAAGCCCATCCATAAGATTTGGAAAGTTCCAGGGCGTGTTCATAAGTTCTGGAACCCATTACGTAACAATCTATTGTTTTCAGGAATTCGGTTGGGTCTTGTCCGGTAACCCCTTTTTCGTAATAATCAGATGTTTCAAACCACGAAACGCTGTTGTCTTTTTTGGCAACCATCCCATCAAGACTTGCGACCATATGTATCGTTAATGCAAATGTGCCCGTTGTCATGTTCATAATGGGTTTCATAAAAGTAACCGTTATTTCCTGGTTTCTTAAACACCTTGGTACGCCCGGGATGATACTGTCAACACTTGCTCCGGGGGTTATGAGAGGTATAAAAGTTGATAATTAATACTAGGTTAAAGTATTATTTTGTACTATTCTAGTAACAAAATAGTATATTTACAAACAATTATTCAATTAAATGGAATACCAATTAGTAATAGACGTAATGAATCTGGTTCATCAATTTGAACTGGAAAATCATAAAGAAGGTGATTATAGTAACGATGTAGCGGGATTTAAAAAATGGGTTTGCAGCACTACTATAGAACCTGGAATTATAGCGGAGCCCAAATGGGAGGGTAAAGAAAACGGCAGGAGTTCAGATAGTGTTATCAACACTTTTATCGTGCACATGAATAGGTATGCTAAGTATTATTCTAAATCTGCCATCAATGGCTCTGCATTCTCTACGCAGGAAGATTTTATTTACCTCATTAACCTGAAAGCTTTCGGTGCCATGTCCAAAATAGAACTTATTAAGAAAAACGTGCACGATAAGTCAGCAGGCATTCAGATCATCAATCGTTTGATACAAAACGGGTGGGCAGAGCAAACGCATTCTGAGGTAGATAAACGTAGTAAAGTAATCCAGATTACCCCGGCAGGTATTAATGTTTTGGAAAAGCAAATGGAGAAGATACGTAAAGCTTCACAGGTGGTTACCGGTAACCTTACCCATGCGGAAAAAATGGATCTGATACGGTTGCTTTCCAAATTGGACGATTTCCATCACTCCATTTATTGCATGAATGTGGGAATACCTGAATTATTAGAGCTGGCGCATAGCCGGCTAAGTCAGTTGCCAGGATAATTTTAAGCGGATTATGAAACGTATAATACCAAAGAAAAAAATAGCCGTCATCGGTTCTGGTTTTTCGGGAATGTCAGCCGCGGCATATGCAGCTAATGCGGGCAACGATGTACATGTTTTCGAAAAGCACCATCAACCAGGTGGCAGGGCCAGGCAGTTTGTTACGGAGAATGGATTTGTTTTCGATATGGGGCCGAGTTGGTACTGGATGCCCGATATCATAGAGGGTTTCTTTACAGATTTCGGTTACCAATCTTCAGACTTCTATAAGCTCGTGCCATTGAACCCTCAGTTTGAAATGGTTTTCGCTGATGGGAATATTGAAGTGCCCGAAAAATATGAAGCGTTAAGGAATTTGTTTGAGCAGTTAGAATACGGTTCCGGCAACAAATTGGACCAGTTCATGCGATCGGCAAAATTCAAGTACGAGGTAAGTATGAAAGAATTTGTAAATAAACCTTGTCACAATTGGCGGGAATTTTTATCGCCTAAAATAGCAGGTAGTGCATTGAAACTAGATTTGCTGAGCAACTTTCGCACTTATGTAGCCCAATATTTTGCAAACCCTAAATTGAGGTCTTTAATGGAGTTCCCGGTCATTTTTTTGGGTGCATCCCCTAAAAATATCCCTGCTTTATACAGCTTCATGAACTATGGGGGCTATGCTTTAGGTACCTGGTATCCAATGGGGGGATATTACCAGTTGGCTTTGGCCATGCAAAATATTGCTGAGAAACAAGGAGCGGCATTTCATTTCAATCAAAATGTTGAAAAGATAAACGTAGAGGACGGAAAAATTAAGTCATTGCAGGTTAATGGTATCAACCACGAATTTGATGTTGTGATTGCGTCTTCCGATTATCATCATACGGAAACACTTTTGCCTGAAAGGCTTAGAAATTATGATGAAAAATATTGGAGAAACAAAGTTTTTGCTCCTTCCAGCCTTATTTATTATCTGGGGTTTGGAGAAAATATCCCTAACCTAAAACATCATACGCTGTTTTTTGAAAACGACCTGGATGAACACATCCAGTGCATATACGAAAAGAAAAAATGGCCTGAAAACCCACTGTTTTATTGCTGCTGCCCATCAAAAACAGACACCACCGTAGCGCCTGAATACGGTGAAAATCTTTTTTTGCTGATGCCACTGGCTATAGGAATCAATGACGATGAAACAACAAGAGAGAAATATTTGAGGGAAATGCTTTCAAGAATAGAAAAACATACAGGTGTAACAGACCTGCTTTCTAAAATTGAATATAAAAGAAGTTATTGCGTGCGTGATTTTATTTCGGATTACAATGCTTATGGCGGTAACGCTTACGGGCTTGCTAATGTTTTAAGTCAGACAGCGGTATTGAAACCGAAAATCCGCAATAAGAAAATCAGCAACTTGTTTTATACCGGCCAGTTAACCGTGCCCGGACCCGGAGTGCCTCCATCCATCATCTCCGGAAAAATTGTTGCAAACGAAGTGAATAGTTTAAATATCGAAAAATATGAAAAAACTGTTTGATGAATTGTCTTACGAAGTGAGCAAAAGAGCTACTAAAAAGTACAGTACCAGTTTTTCATTTGGTATACTGGCGCTGAAACCTTCTATCCGTCCGGCCATTTATGCCATTTACGGATATGTAAGGTTGGCAGATGAAATAGTGGATAGCTTTCACGGTTATGACAAAGAAAAATTGTTGAATAGATTGAAAATTGAGACCAATATTGCTCTGGAAGAAAAGATTTCGCTAAACCCCATTTTGCAATCCTTTCAGGAAACCGTTCACAAATATCAAATAGACAGAACGCTGATTGACCGCTTTTTGCACAGTATGGAAATGGATCTGCAAAAAATGGATTATAATTCTGATCTGTACAATGAGTATATCTACGGCTCTGCAGAAGTAGTTGGTTTGATGTGTTTGCAGGTATTTACAGAGGGGAATAAGGAGAAATATGAAGAACTAAAATCATATGCAATGAAGCTGGGTTCGGCATTTCAGAAGGTTAACTTTTTAAGGGATTTGAAAGATGATTATCAAATTTTGGGGCGCACTTATTTTCCGAACATAAACATCTGTGTATTTGATAACGCTGTAAAATGTCAGATTGAAAAAGAAATAGAAACAGAATTTACAGAGGCTTTAAACGGCATTAAAAAGCTTCCCAATTCATCGATGTTTGGCGTTTACCTGGCTTATAAATATTACCTCTCTTTGTTTGAAAAAATTAAAAATACAAGTTCGCAGGAAATTCTGAAAAACAGAATCCGCATCCCAAATTCTCAAAAAGCATTTGTAGCCCTGAAAAGTTATTTGCGCTATAAAGCGGCTTTTTTATGATGAGCTTTTGGAGCATATTGATATGGAATGCAATACTTCACATGAATGTGCCGGCAGGCGGTATTGACCTGGATTATGTAAGGAGCAATTATAACAAGGCCGTTGCAAATAAAAACTTGTGTGCACGAATGATTGAAGATTTGAAACCGGTTAAAAGTGAACCGCTGTATTTAGCTTATTTAGGAGGTTTGCAGGCAATTTGGGCGAATCATGTGGTTAATCCCATTGCCAAACTCAATACATTCAGAGAAGGCCGGAAGAATATTGAAAAAGCGGTCTTAAAGGAGCCGAATAATGTAGAAGTTAGATTTATCAGGTTTTCTATCAAAAAAAATGCACCTTTTTTTCTGGGTTACTATTCAAACATCAAGTCAGACAAAGATTTTCTTAAAATGCACCGGAATGAAATTACATCTAGAACTGTACTGAAAAATATAGATGAAGCTTTAAAAGATTTTTAACCAAACAGGTTCGTCAAAATGAACTTCTTAATCGTTTTATCGGTTTTTGTTTCAATGGAAGGGGCTACCTGGCTCATTCATAAATATGTAATGCATGGCTTTCTGTGGTTCTTGCACAAAGACCATCATGACCATAGCAACAAGGGGTCTCTTGAAAGAAATGATTTCTTTTTTGTGATTTTCGCAACTCCTGCCATTGCGTTGCTATATGCCGGAGCGAAGCATGATTTTAGTTATTTGTTTTTCATTGGATTGGGCATCACATTGTACGGAATGGCGTACTTTTTTGTACATGATATTTTTATCCACCAAAGAGCAAAGATTTTGAGCAATACGCAGAATCCTTATCTGTTGGCAATCAGGCGGGCTCATAAGCAACATCACAAACATTTAGGTAAAGAAAACGGCGAATGCTTTGGGTTTTTGTGGGCACATTTTAAATATTTCAAAAAATATACCCCTGAAAAAAGATGATGCAATCTTACACATATCTACTGGTTAATTTCTTTACTATCATTATTTGCCTTATTGCATCTTTTGATAAAAGAATTCAGTTCTATAAATATTTTGGCGATTTTTTATTGTCAAGCACCATTGTTGCTGTTCTTTATATTTTATGGGATGTTTGGTTCACCAAAATGGGCGTCTGGTGGTTTGATAGAAATTATACTTTGGGTATAGTAATTGCCGGGCTACCGCTAGAAGAATGGTTGTTCTTTTGGTGCATCCCATTTGCTTGCGTATTCACCTATTTCTGCCTGGAAAAATTCTTTGATCTCGGCTGGGCGAACTCATTAAACAACTTAATTGTATTTACAAGTTCTGTTGTACTGGTGGTTATCGCCTTTTTGCATTATCAGAAAACATACACATTGATTACGGCGCTGGTAACGCTGTGTGTGCTTATTTTTCTGCATTTTATAGCTAAAAAAGAATGGATAGGGCAGGCGTCGTTTGTTTTTTTTGTTTTACTGCTGGGATTTATTCCTGTGAATGGCGTATTAACGGGCACCTGTATTGAATCACCTGTCGTTAATTACAATCCGGGTGATTTTTTAGGAATTAAAATTTTGACCATTCCGATTGAAGATGTTGTTTATGGTTACAGCCAGTTTCTACTGAATATTTACTTTTTTAAACTTTTTCAAAAGCAAAATTACCAATACGCTAATTAAACAGCTGAAGTATTCAAAATATTCAATGTGTAAAGTAATGAAAAGAGATAATGTAGTATTAGTAAATCGCCAGGACCATGCTATTGGCGAAATGGACAAAATGGAAGCTCATTTAAAGGGAGCGCTTCATAGGGCTTTTTCAATTCTTATATTTAATAGCAAGGGTGAAATGCTTTTACAAAAAAGAGGCAAGCAGAAATACCACGGAGCGGGCCTATGGACCAATACCTGTTGCTCGCACCCCCAATTGGGTGAAAATGTGAAACAAAGTGCCAGAGAACGATTAATGTTTGAAATGGGGCTTAGCTGTGAACTGGATTTTTTGTTTTCTTTCGTTTACAGGTCAAAGGTTGAAAATAACTTGATTGAACATGAGTTTGACCATGTCTTTATTGGTTATTCAGATTTACAGCCCAAACCTAATATTATGGAGGTAGAGGATTTTAAATGGATTTCCAGGAAAGATTTGAGGACTGAAATTGAAAAACATCCTGAACAGTTTACTTGTTGGTTCAGAGAGATTGTTGCAAAAATATGGGATAATATTTCTGCGGTTTATTCTCTCTGATGTTTCGTAAATCCTTCCATCACTGTTTGCATGATTTTTATTTTTGCAGATCTCGGAAGAATTCTCAATGAATACACCAATACTTTTGAAAGCAACCCTGGAATAACATTTCTTTGTTTTCCCAGTGCTGATAAAATGGGTGCCCCGATTTCGGATGGTTTTAATGCTTTATTCATTTTCATATCAGCCCGTTGACCGAAACCGCTTTCGACGGGTCCTGGAGCCGCTGCCAGCACATCACAACATTGAAAGGTTTTAGTTCTACTGATAATGCCTCGGCAAATGATTGTATGTAGGCTTTAGTAGCGGCATAATTGGCCGCATAGGGTACTCCCTGAAACGCCACCAAAGAACTCAAAAAAATAATTCCACCTCGTTGTTGTTGTTTAAACTTTTGGCTAAAATAATGAGTCAGTGAAAGCACTGTTTCGCAATTTAAACGAAGCATATTTATTTCTGAATGAAGCGAAGCGTCGACAAACAATCCTGAAGTGCCAACACCTGCATTGTTGATAAGCAGGCCAACACCAAGGTTTTGCGCAGCCTGGATAATTTTTTCAACACCTGATGGCTCTGATATATCTGCGTCGACAATTTTTATTTGAATGTTATTTTTAAACTTCAAATTATATTGGACTGACTTTAATTTTTCTAAATGCCTTGAGTTGAGGATGAGATTGAAATCTGCATTTGCTAATTGCGTTGCTAACTCCAGGCCAATTCCCGATGTGGCGCCTGTAACAATGGCCCAATCTCCGTATTTGGTTTTCAATCTCTTTTTTTCCTTAGCTGATAGTTGCATGATGTTTTTATTTTGGCATAACAAATGGCTTGGCCTGCAATGCCTGAACAAGAACAAGCACGGCAAACAGCCGGAGCATTTGCCAGCAAAACTATTTGAAGAGCAATTTTAAAACGATAACAAATGTTTAGATTTTTTTGATACTTGCTTTTTTCAACCTGCTCAAATGAATCGGCGTAATGCCCAGGTAAGAGGCAATCATATGTTGTGGTACACGGTCATGTATGTTCGGAAAAACCTCGGCAATTAATCTGCCTAACTTATCGCCTTGTTTTAAATTTTTGTATCCCCATTCAATCGCTGCCCTGGGCATTACAACTGTTTCCGTTTCTTCTTCGGTTTGCAAGGTGTACAGTGAAGGTTGTTTTAACATGAAAGCAGAATAGTCGGCAATAAATTGATTCTCCAAAGCGAAATGCAAGGAATGTTCTGTACCATCTTTGTCTGTTACAATAACCCGAATGAGCCCTTTGTTGACAAAAAAAATTTCATTGGGAACAATGTTGGGCCGGCTCACTACTTCATAACGTTTAAATTTTTTTACAATACAACGACTCAGGAAATTTTCAAACTCCTTATCTGAAATTTCAATCATTTGTCTTATTGTTTGCCTGATTTGATCCATTGACATCTAAGAATTTTTTACTCGCGGGGTCAGTTGTACCGTTACTGCTAACGGAAGAGCATTTGTACTTTGGCAAGATTAGTGTTCAGTCTGCCGGAACGGCAAGTGAACACTAAATCCATATAAAGATAAATACAAAAGTTGATTAATGTGTGTGCCTGTTGAACTAATTCAATTTCAAAATCTTCCCATAGGCTATGGCTGCCTTATGAACCTGAACAGTCCAGTCTTCTGCTGCATCATCATCGGCGCCATCTGAAATATATTTGAGGCATAAGAACGGGATCTGCTCTTTCATAGCTATCATGGCTAATACATAGGCTTCCATATCTACCACGTTGTAAACTGTAGCGGAATGCCCCATTTCAAAATTATCACCCGTTCCGCAAATGCTTTCGGGCAAACCATCCATCGTTAAGCCATATTCGAGCAGGGGAGGCAAACCAGATAAAGGCGTTTCGTATTGTGCGTATCCCACGCCCCGCACATCCATATCTCTTTGTACAAATTTGGTACAACAAACAACCGATCCTTTCTGAAACACATTGCTTCCTGCCGATCCAAGATTAGCGATCAATGCGGGTCTTTTGTGTTGAATGGCTTTTGTTAATTCATAAGCCGCATTTACTTTTCCTATTCCGGTGATCAGTGTATGATATCCTTCAAAAACATCGGCAGCTTCCGATGCCAGTGCAAATGAGAACAGTACATTCTCCAGGGGAAATGAATGGTTTTTATTAATGTGTATCATCAGTTGTTGCTGATTTTTGAGACGCAAAGATGCTTTATTTTAAACTATGATAGCGATCGCCGGTAAGTACGGGATAGTTGTTTTTAATATTTGTGTAATTTCAGCAAAACCGCTGCCATATGAAAAAAATTACAGGTGTGCTGGGTATATTCATCATCTTACATGCCCAGGCTCAGCAACCTATCAATCCCCAATTATTAAACGGCTTATGGAAGGCCCGGTGGATCAGTTGTTCCGGAATAGCGCAAAGGGCCTATGGCGTATATCATTTCAGGAAAGTGCTGCATGTAGACAAAAAGCCGCAACAGTTCATCATACATGTTTCTGCAGATAACCGGTATCGCTTGTTTGTGAACGAAAAAATGGTGTCGGCCGGCCCGGCCAGATGTGACCTCAATCACTGGAATTTCGAAACGGTTGATATCGCCCCACAATTACACGAAGGCGATAATATCATTGCCGCACAGGTTTGGAATATGGCAGAATATGCGGCGGTTCCGCAGATGAGCAACCAGACAGGCTTTTTATTGCAGGGAGATGGTGATGCGGAACAGATACTCAACACGAATAATTCCTGGAAAGCCTGTAAAGACAGCGCTTACTCGCCATGCTCTTTGGAAAATGGTGCAAAGCTGCGTACTTATATGGTCATTGGTCCGGGTGATAAAGTAGATGCCAGCGCTTACCCCTGGGGATGGCAGACCCGGAACTTCGACGATAGTAAATGGCAGCAGGCTGTGGTTGTAACCGGAGCCCAGCCCGAAGGTTATGGTACGGATAATTTATGGACGCTCGCGCCGCGTTCCATTCCGCAGATGGAAGAATCGTTGCAACGCATCGTTAGTGTAAGGAGGAAATCGGGCATCGAGGATGCAGGTTTTATTGCGGGCAATCATCCGGTAACTATTCCGGCAAATGCCACTGTAAGTATTTTACTCGATCAAACATTTAATACGGTGGCTTATCCTGAATTGAATGTAAGCGGGGGGAAGGGGAGTGCGGTAAAACTTACATATGCAGAAGCATTGTTTGATACCAATCATATCAAGGGCAACCGGAACGAGATTGAAGGTAAAAACATAGCAGGCAACTATGATATTTTCTTGCCTGATGGTGGCCAAAACAGGCTTTTCAGGCCGCTGTGGTTCCGCACTTTCCGTTACCTGCAACTGGATATTACAACGGGCAATGAGCCGCTTACGATAGAAGACTTATATGGACAGTATACAGGCTATCCCTTTGTGCAGAAAGCATCATTCAGCAGTAACGACCCTTCTTTAAAAAATATTTGGGATGTGGGCTGGCGCACTGCAAGGCTCTGCGCCGGGGAAAATTATTTCGATTGTCCCTATTATGAGCAATTACAATATGCGGCGGATACCCGTATCCAATGCCTGATTTCTTTGTACATTACCGGAGACGACCGGCTGATGCGTAAAGCCATTATTGATTTTCACAACTCGCAGGTACCAGAGGGGTTAACGCAGAGCCGTTATCCGAGCAGTCGTTTCCAGATCATCCCCACTTTTTCTCTTTTCTGGATTAGCATGATCCATGATTACTGGATGCTGCGGCGCGATGATGCGTTTATTGAAGACAAGCTGCAGGCGGTACGTGCAGTGCTAGGGTGGTATGAAAAAAAGATAGATGCCGGCAAACAGATGCTAGGCCCTATGAAGTGGTGGAACTTTGTAGATTGGAACAACAGTTTCCCCGGTGGTGTTCCCGATGGGGCTACTGATGGCAACAGTTCCATCATTTCTTTACAGTATGCTTACACATTAAAACAGGCAGCCGGTTTGTTCAATTATTTTGGGAAGAAAGAAGAGGCGACGCATTATGAATCATTAGCATCGGCGCTCATAAAAAACACCTACCGTTATTGTTTTGATGCAACAAAAAATGCAATGGCCAATACGCCGCTCAAGAATACATTCAGCCAGCATGCCAGTATCATGGCTATCTTAACAGGCAGTATTCCGCAGCATGATATGCAAAAAGTGTTGCAAACCATTTTAACCGATAAGAGCCTCAGCCAGGCCACTTTTTATTACCGGTTCTATCTTACCCGCGCTATGAAAGCAGCAGGCATGTCCAACAGTTATTACAGCAATTTGAAACCCTGGCGCGATATGCTGGCGAATGGATTGACCACTTTTGCTGAAAACCCGGATCCCACGCGTTCCGATTGCCATGCGTGGAGCGCCAGTCCTGTGTATGATTTCCTGGCAACCATTTGTGGTATTGAACCTGCGGCACCGGGCTTCAAAAAAATAAATATCGCGCCGGCGCCAGGGGAACTGACTTCCATAAAAGGCACCATGCCGCATCCGGACGGCACCATTGCTGTTGACCTGCAACGAAAAGGTGCAAACGGAATTGAGGGCACAATAGTACTGCCCGCTAACACTTCCGGAACATTTAATTGGAACGGGAAAACGCTGGCGTTGAAACCGGGCGAGCAGCATGTGCAAATATTATAGAGCACATTATTAAAACAGGGCTCACGGCTTCTTTGATTTGCGTTGACGGGTTAACTTTAGGTGTGTAACAAAATCTATAGCTATGAAATGTATTTTGTTATTAACTATAGTCATATTGCTTTGGGCTTGTAATTCGTCCAACTCGAATACGCAATCATTGCAAAGGCAAATAGATAGCTTGCAAGCGCAAATCAATAAAACGTACAAACCGGGATTCGGAGAGTTTATGAGCGGCATCCAGGTGCATCACAACAAGCTTTGGTTTGCGGGAGTCAATCAGAACTGGAAGCTGGCCGATTTTGAAATCAATGAGATCAAAGAGAGCATGGACAATATAAAAATGTATTGTACAGACCGGCCGGAGACCAAGTTTATCGGAATGATCGATTCATCGCTTCAAAGTGTAAGCAATGCCATTCAACAAAAAAACAGTCTTCAATTTAAAAATAGCTTTCATATTCTTACAACAACTTGCAATACCTGTCACCAGGCAACAGGGCATGCATTTAATGTCATTACAATACCTTCTGCACCTCCATTCAGTAACCAGGATTTCAGCGCTAAGTAACCTATTTCTTTTTCTTAAGTAAAACCGTGGCACTTAATAATTCATTGGCTTTTTCGATCTTTTCTTTAAAAGACGAACTTTTAACCTGCCTCTTTGTAAACGAAGGCTCTTTTCCTTTCCCAGCAGGTGTATGTGTTTTAGCTGTAAGCATAGTCATATTTACTATTTTTTCTTGATTAAGAAAGCTAGAAATGTTTTGTCTTCTGCCGGATCGTAAGTGACCTCCAAACAGGGGCAATTTCCCCTTCATTGTTAAGATTTCACAAAAAAATACGGTTTAGCCTTTCCTGTTGACTTACACCTTAAAAAAAAATTCAAGAAAAAATAATGTGGATCGTAGGGTATGACCTTGATTCTCTCACCTCTGAAAGATAAAGGGAGTTTACAAACCTGTCCGGCCCATGAAAAAACAGACATTCCAGGCGTTACTTGACAAATACCTTGACGGGACTGCCACTGTCGCAGAGCGGAGACTGGTGGAAGCGTATTATGAAAAATTATCGGCCAGGCAAGGCGACTTGAGCAAAGCCGACCGCCGGCTGCTGGAAAAAGTGGGGCGTAATCTTAGTGAGCTGGTACAAAAGCCGTCCGGGAACAAGGCCAGGATCATTCCATTTTACAAACGCCGGGCAACTGCCGCGGCCGCAGCAATTTTGTTACTGATGGCCGCAACCACCTATTTCTTATGGAATGAAAAGCCGAAGCCGGTTAATACCATTGCCAAAATCAGTGATATCCAGGCGCCGGTGACCAACCGTGCTATGATCACGCTCGGTAATGGCAGAACAGTTTACCTTGACAGTGCAGCCAATGGCAGTCTTGCCACAGAAGGAAATGTGCAGTTAATCAAATTAGCGGATGGCAAGATCGCTTATTCAGGCAGTTCAGACAAGGTTACTTATCATACCATTACCAATCCCAAAGGAAGCAAGGTAATCGATCTTGCTTTATCTGACGGCAGCCATGTGTGGCTCAATGCCGAAAGCTCCCTTACTTTTCCTATTGTATTTAATCAGCATTCAAGAGAGTTGACTGCAACCGGTGAAATGTATTTTGAAGTAGAAAAAGCAAAAACATGGCCGTTTGTCGTTACACATGGAGATACAAAAGTTACTGTGCTGGGAACCCATTTCAATGTCAATGCTTATGATGATGAGCAGGATATCAGGGTAACATTGTTAGAAGGGGCCGTTAAAATAAGTAATAAAACCGGCAGCGGGTTGCTGAAACCCGGAGAGCAGGCGAGGGTATCTAAAAACATCCATATAACAAAAGAAGTGGATCTCGATGCTGTGATGGCCTGGAAGAATGGAAGGTTCAATTTTGACAATGCCAGCCTGTCTACCGTATTGCGGCAATTGGCGAGATGGTACGACCTGGAGGTTGTTTATGAGGGCGCTATTCCCGAAAGAGAATTTGGAGGTCAGATGCAGAGAGACCTTTCGTTGTCTCAGATATTGGAAATTCTTCAAAAAATGGATGTAAAGTTCAGGGTAGAAGGAAAAAAACTTTTAGTAACAGCTGCTCAGTAACCTGGCAAAATGAGCGCTGGTATTTAAGTATAAAAAACAGCCAGGAGCATTTGCGCTGCTCCTGGCCTGTTTGGATAAGTTGAAAATAAAACCTGTAGGAATTATTCATTTCAAAACCCGCCTGTTGCCAGGCAGGCCCAAACACTGCAAGTTATGAAATTATTGACTTGGGAACCCTGCTTTCTACCACCTCCCGGTAATAGAAAAGGAAGATCCGGATCCAGAAAGAAAGCAGTATCCCGACAAATGGTGAAAGCTATGCGGCTTACATTTATTTTACTCACTGCTGCCATTCTCCATGTACATGCAAAAAGCACTGCACAAAAAGTAACTGTTAAGGGAAAGGATGTGCCGCTCCAGAAAATTTTTTCTGCAATTGAAAAACAGACGGAGTATATTTTCTTCTTCGATGCAGCCTCCATCAGGAATGCAAAGCACGTAACCTTACACGTTAAGGACCTGCCCGTAAATGAGGTGCTGGACATGTGCCTGAAAGACCAGCCCGTTGGTTATTCCATCATGAATAAAACGATCGTGATCAGCCGGAAAAACCAGGCTTCTCATTCCCTGGCGCCCCTGAACGAGCCAACTGTTATCGATCCGCCTGGTATTGATATCGAGGGCATTGTCCTTGCGCAGGAGGGGCAGGCGCTTGCAGGAGCCTCGGTTTTTGTTAAATCAACCAGCAAAGGAGTGGTTACGGATGCCAATGGCCGTTTCAAGCTTACAGGTATTGATGCGAATGCCACACTTGTTATCTCTTTTACCGGCTATCTGTCAGAAGAATACCATCTCGCTAACAAACCCGCATTGAGCCGGTCTGTCATTGTTATCCGTTTACAATTGAGTACGAATAAATTGAATGACGTAATTGTGCTGGGTTATAACGATAAGAAAAGGAGTGAATTGACCAGCTCGGTACAGGTCATTGATGCTAAAAAGCTGAACGATGTTACTTCAAACGACGTTGGAGCCATGCTCCAGGGCAAGGTGGCTGGTTTGCAGGTGATCAACAGTTCAGGTGTTCCGGGATCGGCAGCTGAGATCCGGTTACGCGGTATTTCATCTGTAAACGCTGCACAAACTCCTTTGTTTGTGGTGGATGGCATTATCGGCGGGAATTACGATCCGAATGATGTGGAAAATATTACCGTATTGAAAGACGCAGGAGCTACCGCTATGTACGGTTCGCAGGCAAATGGCGGTGTGATCATCATCACTACAAAAAAAGCGCGGTCAGGAGAACCGCATTATGAAGCCAGGATCACTACGGGATTTCGTACACCCGATTTTGGTAAAATGAAAATGATGAATGGAAGCCAGCTCTATCGTTATCAAAAAGAATTGTACCGCGATTATATTCCTACCGATACAGGTAATTCATATAAAATTGACCTGTTGAAATTTTACAGCGAAAGGCCCCGGTCGCTGGAAAGCAGCAATGCAGATTGGCTTACCACCATTTTTAAACCGGCCATCATACAAAACTACCATGTTTCTGTAGCTGCAAAATCTGAAAAGATCGATTATTATTTCGGCGCTACTTATTACAATGAGGACGGTACTTTCATGAATACCAACTTCAAACGACTGAACCTGCGGGGCAACACCAATTACCGGTTCAATAAAAAAATAAACATCACCAATAATATCAACCTGAGCGCCTTTACAGGTAAGAGCTATGATTACAGTGATATTTATTATGCGTACCTGAATCTTCCCTGGGATAATCCGTACGATAGCGCCGGCCATGTGTTGTATGTGGATGGTAATGCTTCCTTTAAATGGTGGAGCAGAGACAAGGTAAACCCCATTCATACCATTAAAAACTCAAACCATGTTTATAAAGGGTTCGATGCCAACTATGATGTAGTGCTGAATATAGGAATTACCAAATGGCTGAATTTCAGCAGCAGTAATCGTCTTGCGGCAGGCTACAACAAGGGAAGTAATTATTATTCACCTGATGTGGCGGGTTCTTATCATGGTACCGGTTACCTTGATGAGAACAATGTTTTGAATTATGGTATTGTTTCCAATAACTTCTTCAAGTTTAATTTCAACCATAATAACCACAATATCAGCGGCCTGGTGGGCGCTGCTTTTGAAAAAAGCAGAACAGAATCACAAGGAGGCACAGGCAGGGGATTGCCGCCAGGTTTGAGTGTGCTGAATGCTGTGTCGAACAATATAAGGGTTACAGGTTTTAACAGTGAAACGGCGATTCAGTCATTGTTGTCACAAGTCAATTATGGGTATGCAAACAGGTATTTCCTGACCGCTTCTTATAGGGTTGACGGGTCATCTAATTTTCCGAAATCCAACCGGTATGCTTCTTTTCCTTCTGTTTCCGGTGCATGGATGATCAGCAATGAATCGTTTTTCAGGAGCAAGATCATCAGCGATCTTAAACTGCGCGCCAGTTATGGAATAACCGGTACACAGGATATAGGCGCCTCGCGCTATCTTGGGTTGTATTCCCTCTCAAGCCAGTACAATTCACAAACCGCCGCCACACCTTTACAATTGCCCAGTCCGAACCTGACATGGGAAAGCAAGTATCAGTTTAACGGAGGAGTAGACATAACACTCTTTAAAAGGGTAGGAATTACGGTGGATGTTTACCGTAACATCACCAAAAACTTATTATTACAGGTGTCTCAACCTCTTTCCATTGGATTTGAACAACGTTGGGAAAATGCAGGCGAGATTGAAAATAAAGGAATCGAACTGAGCCTGAATACGGTTAATATCCGGCATCGCTACTTTGAATGGTCAACCGATTTCAACATTAATTTCAACAGCAATAAAATACAAGGGCTGAAAAATCCCATTATCCGAACAGGTCCATGGGCCATATCACAGGTATATCGCAATGGAGGAAACCTGTATGAATTTTACATGCCTAAATGGGCGGGAGTAGACAGCCAGACAGGACAGCCGCAATGGGAAAAACAAACCAAGGACGCACAGGGAAATGTAACCAAAACGGAAATGACTTCAGACTATGCGCAGGCTTCTTTCCAGGAAGTGGGTTCCGCTTTGCCGAATTTCCAGGGAGGCATTACCAACCAGCTGCGGTATAAAAACTTTTCACTGAGCGTAAACGCTTATTTTTTGTCGGGCAATAAGGTGTTCAGCAATAACCTTCGTTTTGTGATGAATGATGGAAGTGAGCCTTATCTCAACCAGATCGTGTTGCCCAAAGACTATAGTATATGGGCCAGGCCCGGAGATATGGCTACCAATCCCAGTCCGCAGAACTCGGCCAACTCAACACAAACATCAAGCAGGTATTTGAAGGATGGAAGTTTTCTCTCTATACGGAATGTTACGCTCAGTTATGCTTTACCCGGGAAATGGATCCAGCAATTGAGACTGAAAGGGGCTACCGTTGCTGTAAGTGCAGACAATGTGTACACGTTTACCAGATTTTTAGGGCAGGATCCTCAAACGACCATCACACCGGGAACTTATATCATGCCGGGAGTATCTGATTTCAAGTATCCTAACAATCGGCAGTTTTTATTCAATATTAACCTTAGTTTTTAAACCATATGACCATGAAAAAAATATTCAGCCTGCTTACGCTTACCAGCATGCTTGTTTCGGGTTGTATTAAAGAAATTACGCCAAGCGATACGATTACAACCAGTTCACTGGTGCAGACAAAAGAAGGTCTTACCAGCGCGGTGAACGGCGCCTATTCTTTATTCAAGGACCATGTGCCTTTCAATGGTACAAAAGATATGACCAATATGTACCTGCGGCAATATTTCCAGATGGCCGACTTTGCCAGCGACGATATTGCATGCGGACAGGTAACTACCGATCCGTTTATGAGCAGCTTCACTTTGAACCATTCACCTGCGCAGACAAATACCAGGTACTTCTGGTACATTTCGTATAAGATCATCAACGATGCGAATACGGTAATTGAAGCCGCCTCAAAAATTTCCAATCCGGACCAGGCAACGCAACAATTGATCGGGGAATGTTATTTCTTACGGGCTTTTGCGCATTTTAACCTGGTGAGGCTTTTTGCCAAACCCTATACCGTTGACCCGCAGTCGCCGGGAGTGATCATCAGAACTTCTACCAGTGATGCTTCCCAGAAAGCCCGGGCAACAGTAAAAGAAGTTTACGACGCAGTAATTGCTGATGCGGAAAAATCTGCCTCCCTGATGAATGTGCCGAGAGGCATTCAGTTCGCTTCTAAAGAAGCTGCGTGGGCCTTATTGTCGAGGGTGAACCTTTATAAAGAAGATAACGCAAAAGCCATTGATTATGCCAATAAAGTGATTGGTTCCGGAAGGTTCAGTCTTGAAACTGCGGCAAGTTTTCCTTCTTTGTTTGCCAATGCACTCGCGGGCAGGGAGACCATATTTTGTATCGCATTCAACAGTATAGATGATTATGGAAAATTCGGCTCTATTGCTTCCATGTTGTATTCGGATGGCAATTCAGGCTGGGGCGAAGAGTTTGCATCAAAATCATTAAGAGACACGATGAGCGACCAGCCTAATGACGTTCGCTTAAAATACATCGTTCCCTTAAAAAATAGTTCCGGAGCAGTACAAAAGAAAAATGGAATTGAAATATACTATGTCTCTAAATTTTCTTTCCAGAACAATAGCCCAACATTGAGTTCTCCTATCATGTTCCGTTTGGCCGAAATGTATTTAAACCGGGCGGAAGCTAAAACCAAATTGGGAAATGTTGCAGGCGCCCTGAGCGACCTGGACACCATCCGCAATAACAGGGGCTTGTCTGCATCCCTGTACAATGGTACAGTTCCTGCAGGCAAGACCGCGCTGGATATTGTATTGAAAGAAAGAAGACTGGAACTGTCATTTGAAGGACATCGTGTGTTTGATGTGTACCGGAATAAGCAAACGCTGAACCGTACCTACTGGGGCTATCACCTGCCTGGTTTGAAAGAATCGGATATTAATTTATCGCAGCAGCCGAGCGGCTATGCCAATATGCTGATCCCATATACCAATAACCGCATCATTTATTATTTGCCGGTCGACGAGATACAGGTGAACGCTTTATGCCGTCAGAATCAATAACCATAAATGAATTTTATGAAACACTCAAAATATTTACTTTATATAGTACTGCCCTTATACCTTATGATGGTACTTCCATCTTGCAAGAAGGATGCCGTTGATCCGGGACCTGATGTTTTATTTTCCTATTCTGTAAATGCCTACACGGTAAAGTTCACGAACAAGACGAATGGCGCCGTTTCGTATAAATGGGACTTTGGCGATGGTGTTACTTCAACAGATGCCAATCCCACCCATGCTTATGCAGGAAAGGGGAAATATGTTCCCACGCTTTATGCCACTTCCGGAAATGGCAAAACAAATGATGCTTCTACCGTGCTGCGGATATCAAAGAGCTCATCGATCAACCTGCACGACAACAGTTTTTCTGATTGGGATACCGTAACACATAATATAAGGATATCGGCGCCTGGCGCGGGTGGCGGCATATTTCGCAAGGTGAAAATGGATTATGACGCGGAGAACATTTATTTCTACATTGAAATGGCATCCTCAAAAGCAAATAATGACATTCTTGACGTTTACATAGATGCCGATAACAACCCAGCTACCGGATTAACCACATGGGTTGCCAAAGGAGCTGGCATTGATGTGTTGTTGGAAGGCCAGCCGCTGAACAACTGGTTCGATATGTTTTATCATACCGGTCCTCAAAACAGCTTCACTTTCGATTACCAGACTATTACAGATTTTTATGAAATAGGTACGGTCCAGGACAGTGGCGGTATCCTGAAATTTGAAGGCAGATTGATACGGTCCAAGATTAAAAACCTGACCGGTAAAGGACTGAAACTTGCCATGACTGCCACCAAATACGACTGGAGTGCAACCCTGGGAATATTCCCCGATCCCGGAACACCCGCCTTTTTCCTCAATATGGAGGATTAAAACAATGATCTCCACTAAAACCTAATAACATGAAACTGAAATTTTACCATATTATTTATTTCTTTTTTTTCTCCATCACCGCAAACAGCCAGACCAGAGATTCTATTTATGTAGATGCAGCGTACACCGGCGCCATTGAAACCGGTTCCAGCACCCAGCCGTTTAAGACCATACGAAAGGCGCTGGACAAAAGACAGGCCAACGGTTTGGCCGGTATGGTAACAGATGAAGTGATTATTGTAAGAGCGGGTACCTATTACCCCGGGCCTAATGATATGGTTATTGTTAACCGGTACAATTGCGGCAGGAATGGAAAATGGCTTACCATCAAATCGGATGTGCCGTTTGCCGCTACCATAAGAGGCGACAGCCTGTATAAAAAAACCTTTGCGGCTATTGTAACTTTTACCGACAGCGCTCAATATGTAAAACTGCAGAGCTTTACCATTGCCGGTTTGCGCAACAATCCTGACTCTACAAAATGGAAAAATACCGATGGAACATACACTGCCACGAGGCCCACTGTAATATCTATGTACAATGGTCAGCCGGTAAGAACGCCTTATGGCGATACTATATATGAATGCAAGAAGGATGTAAAATTTGGTATCCAGGTAGCAAGTAATTGCCGCTATGTTAGTGTATTAAACAGTGATATCAGCGATATTTCATGGACTTCAAATGTAGATCCCTTTAAAGCCGACAGTTTGCTCACAGAAGCTGAAAAGAAAATACTGCGGAATGCATGGCCGAATGACAATGCGGGGCCTGTGAACGTACTGGGTTCAGCGGCTACCGTAATGACAAATATTACCATCGATGGCAGCGAAGTGCATCATTGTATACCGGGATGGACAGAAGCCATTACCATGAACGGTTACCTGGACACTTTTAAGATTACCAATAACCTGGTGTACGATATAAAAAATATCGGTATTGTGGCTGCCGGAAACTATAGGTGGGTGCTCGACCCGGCCAACGGATTCAGCACACCAGCCTCACAAAATTATGCCCGTAATGGTACCATTACAGACAATACAGTGTACAACTGCCTTTCTCCTATTGCAGCTTCTGCGGGTATTTATCTCGACGGGGCCAGAACAGTGCTGGTGGAAAGGAATAGGCTATACGACAATCATGTGGGTGTTTCGGTAGGTAACGAAACCAGCAACAGCCATTCCGGCGGACATACTATCCGGAACAATATCATCTATGACAATGTATGGACAGGGATGATATTGGGAAGTAACGCCGACAGCGCCTGGGTTGAAAATACCAAAGTGCTCAACAATACATTGTTCAGAAATAATACTTCCGTAAAAACACTGATCCCTAAAAAGGACGCCAACGGGTTTGTTATCATTCAGGGTGGCGTGGCCGTTATCGACACTTTTCCCAATGCTTCTGAAATCACCACGCAAAGACTGAGTAATAGTAATGATTTACCGGGAGCCAAGATAGTGGTGCAGAATAATATTTTCAGGTCGAGGAAAGGGAAACCTATTATTGCGTTGCAGCCTTTTAAAACAAATCAATATACAGGTGCGGCCCTGATCAATACCAACATTAATACCTTGCTTGACTGGAATTATAATTTATACTATATAGAACCGGGGTATAATAATGCCATTAACTATGATTTCGCTGCTGCCGGCTTTACAGGGAATACGTATAACACTGTCAATTATAAAGCTACGGTGGGTCTTGACTCAAATTCAATCGGGATAGAACTGGCTACCGCTCCTTCGCCAGACCCGGTATTTGTGGGAGGTACTGTTTTCCCCGACAGGTTCAAACTGGTTTCAGGCTCCACAGCTTATAATATAGGTAACCCTGCCGCATCCTATTCAGTGTCGGGCCTTGTAGATTATATTTTTAATGACAGGATCATGGGTTGCCGCATTGATGCAGGAGCGCTGGAATTTGTAACTACTTGCACTGCCGGCCCTGTGGTAACTGCCCTCAATGCCCTTCGTATAACAACAGTCTTGGGGAAAGATACTTATTCCCTGTACCCGAATCCTACAACCGGAGATGTTTCGATCAGGGCAGTACGAAGTACCGGAGGGATGGTTTTGATCAGGGTGCGGGATATGTTAGGTCGGCTGGTTATGGAAAAGCGGAGCCCGCTTGCAGAGGGGATCAATACTATCCGGATCGATAATTTAAAACAGGCTGGGTTGCGAAAGGGAATATACCTCGTTGATATTTCAGATAAAACCGGCAGGGCAGGAATATATAAACTAGTGGTGCAATGACCATATCAAAGGGGGAATAGATGAGATAAAACACGAGTGGGGGAGGGAATACCTTTATATAAAAAGCCAAGCAATTTGAAGCAGTTCGTAAGACAATGTTTTACGGACTGTTTTTTTCATAAATCTACATCCCGCAGCCTAAAACGGTCGTTATTTGTCATATTTTTAAGTAGGCGACTAAGCTTGTTTTTATGCGAAATTCCGACTATATATCTTTTAGTGATCATGAGCTTCTTAACAGGATGCGGTTGGATGACAGCCAGGCATTCACGGAGATTTACGCACGGTATTCGGAATCTCTTTTCGTACGGGCCAAAACCATTCTCCAGCGTTCAGGAAATACAGCAGATATCGTTCAGGAGGCATTCTTATCGCTATGGCAGCGACGAAAAGTTGCACAAATAGAACACCTGGGTAACTACCTTCATCAATCGGTACGTTTCCTGGTTTTTCAGGCGATCAAAGATGGAAAAGCACAACAGAAATTTTTCGATAGGGTTTCACAAGCCTCTCATGAATTATTATTCACAGATCCTTTGCTTTTTAAAGAATTGCAATCCCTTATTCCGGAAATCATGCATGGTCTCCCTGCGGATCAACAACGTATTTTCAGGATGCATCGTGAACAGCAGATGACCTACCAGCAAATTGCGGAAGAATTGAATATCTCGATAAAAACGGTTGAAAAGAAAATGAGCCTGGCGCTCAAAAGCTTTCGCATAAAGACAAACGACCTTATGTTTGCCATGGTACTCCTCTATATGGTTTCAGAACCTTAAAGTCAATGCTTTAACTGCCAAGATTAAAGTGTTTTTGTTAAAAAAGTCATTATAGTGACCATATTTGCGTCACTCTAATGACTTAATTTACGTAAATTATGAATATTCCCCGCCTCCTGGAAACGAAGATTGAACACCAACTTGGAAGGCAAAAGGTCATTAGGCTATATGGTACCCGGCGCACTGGCAAAACAACCATTATAGAAAACATTGCCGCCAGGCATGGAGATGATGTGCTGATGTTACAAGGAGAGGACATGCAGGTAGCCAATCTACTGCAACAGCGAACGGTGGCAAATTACAGCCAGCTAACCAAGGGTAAAAAAATCATCATTATAGATGAAGCCCAGGCAGTACCTGAAATTGGAAAAGTGCTAAAATTGATGATCGGCAACATTAAAGGGATTACCATTATTGCAACTGGCAGCAGCAGCTTTGACCTGGTATATAATACCGGGGAACCCCTGGTAGGCCGGAATATTGTTTATCATTTATATCCCATTGCCCAGGGCGAACTATCTGCTATTGAAGATAAACTTAGTACAGTTCGCCATCTCGAACAAAGATTGATCTATGGTGGGTATCCCGAATTGTGGCATTTGGAGAACCAACAGGAACAGGAAAATTATTTAAAGCAACTGGTTAACAGTTATTTGCTCAAAGACCTGCTCATCCTGGAGAATATTAAAAGGGCTGATATACTATTTAAATTACTGCAATTACTTGCATGGCAGATAGGCAGTCAGGTAAGTACCATGGAACTTGGAAATAGCCTTCAACTGAACAAACTTACTGTTGAACGGTACCTGGATCTGCTTGCCAAAGTGTTCATCATTTTCCCGTTAACAGGGTACAGCGGCAACTTGCGCAAAGAAGTAACCAAAAGCAAGAAATGGTACTTTTGGGATAATGGCATTCGAAATGCGCTGATTAATAACTTTAGCCCTTTACAAAGCCGTAATGGTACTGGTCAGTTATGGGAACAATATGTACTAAGCGAAAGAATGAAGCATAATGGCTACCAGGACTATCAACCTCAATATTTTTTTTGGCGCACCTACGACGGCCAGGAAATTGATTTGTTGGAGTTAGACAACAAACAACATTTACAGGCATTGGAATGCAAATGGCAAGCGCAGAAGAATAAAATCCCTGCGGCTTTTTCCAAAGCATATCCGGAGGCTGATTTTGTTACATTCCATAAAGAAAACTACCTCGAGTGGATAGCGTAGCCCGCGAAGTAGCTCTATCTAATTTTACAAAATTTAATTGTATGAAACTAAGACTTCAAGAGATCGAGCTTAATAGCATTGATCCTGAAAAAAGCAGGCGCTTCTATGAATCTGCGCTTGGCCTTGAAAACGCGATCGATCAAGGGCAATTGCAGGTTTTCCAAACGGGTTTCCCCGGGCTTGACTTCAACATCTCTTCTCATTATCCTAATGAAAAGGTAGTTATTAGTTTTATAACGGACGATCTGTATCAGGTCATTGAACGGCTAAACGCATTATCCGTTACCTTCGAAGGCCCTAAAGATTCTCATTTAGGTATGATGACCATTGTTTTCAGAGATTCTGACGGGCGGCAAATCAAGGTCAATCAGCCAACTGAAAAATCACCAACTTGGCTCCAGGTATGACCCAGACGCAGTTTAGTTTGTATTCCCTGTATTAGCCATTACAAATAAGTTGCTTTTTTATTTCATAATAATCATTCCAAGTGCCTTTGAAAAAAACGAACAATATCTGGGTATTAGCACCGGTTTTAGGAACCATAATTTTTGTTATGGTTTACATTATTGCGACATTTTTTTATCCAGGTGGTTCACAAGTGGATAAAAATTCAATCGGATTTAGCTGGATAAATAATTATTGGTGCAACCTACTAAACGAAAATGCTATTAACGGACAACATAATCCTGCAAAACCAATCGCTATGGCAGGAATGCTTGTACTTTGTTTGACACTTACATTCTTTTGGTTTCTGTTTCCAAGATATATCAATATTGGAAAGTTTGCCAAACGTACAATCCAAATTTCGGGGACACTTTCGCTTTTCGCAACTCTTTAAAATTGATTCACTGGTCAATCACGGGTAAAGGCAGTTACGAAGTGCATCTCTCGCTGGACCAGCAATTGATTCTTTGGTTGACATCACCGACCGTTTGGTGGAAACCACCTTTGCGTTAGAGGGGGCTTTGGAAATTGTCATTCCTGAAACGACACGTCCCAAAGACTACATTTTGATTTGTCTGGCGTAGGATTTCATGCATCCCTCAGGGTGAGGGTTCGGCTGAACTGAAAAACCTGGAATCCGCTTTCAAAAAACCAGGACCTGTCACAACATTTCGCGGTCGCCATCAGGATGGGCTGGTCGGATTACTCGTGTAACCGGTAATTTTCCGGATCACCTGGTCGAGCTGGGTAACACTCTTGATCATTAGCTTCAGGAGCTCCCTGTTGGCAGGATTACCGCAGTTTTCCTGGTCCACTAATTCAGACAGCCCCAGGATATTGGCAACAGGAAGCCGGAGTTCATGGGATTGCGTCCATGCGATTTTCCGCAATTGCTCGTTCTGTGTTTCGATCTGTTGGATATGGAGGTAAGCAGCTGTAATATCCCTGGCAAAGCAACTGACCCCAATGACCTCTTGGTTTTTATTGCGTATGGGATTAAAACTTACTTCTTCATAAACCTTTCCTTCCGGCGTTTCTGTGCTGCGCACTATTTTGAAAGTCTCACCTGCAAAGGCTCTCTGGTAATAGACTGCCCACTCCTGGAACCTGTCTTTGTCAAAATCACCCCTGGTAAGTGCGCCTTCCTGCGTACCAAATTTGGCGCGTAACCTTTCCCAGAAAGCTGTATTGGCGGAAATATAGCGGAAATCACGGTCGATAGACCAGATGGCATCATTTGTATTGTTGATAATGGCGCTTAAGTTCTGCTCGTTGTTGTATATTTTTTCCTGTACTTTTTTTTGTTCAGTAATGTCGACGAAATAAACGGAGATTCCATCGGCAGAAGGGTACACCCGGATAGATCCCCATACCTCCAATGGCCAGTAGCACTCCTCGAACTGTACGACCACTTTTTCGCGCATTGCACGGTGGTATTCTTCGTAAAACTTTCCCTCCCTTGAACGCGGAAAATAATCCCAGATATTTTTACCGATCACATCCTCTCTTTTACAACACAGCACCTGCTCCGCCGTTTTGTTGAAATAAGTAATTTCCCATTTATGGTTAAGGGCATAAAAACCATCGGCGATACTATCCAGCATGCCCGCTATCTCCGCATTTTTTTCGGCAAGTTTTTTTTCAGTCGCTACTTTTTGATCGATATCAACGGCCATTACAACGGTCGCTCTCCGGCCTTCCAGGTCTGTGCTGTAGCCATAGATCTGTACGTAAAAAATGTCAAGATTTTTTCTTCTGTGCTGCCAGCGCCCGAAATCTTAGTAGCTGTCCGGCACACCGATATTGGCGGCTTTGAAGGGCGTTACCTCATCCGGCGGCCGGATGTCCAAAGCGCTCAGGGATAGGAACTCCTCCCGGGTGTAACCGTATTGTTCCAGCGCAGCATGGTTCACTTCAATGAATTGGAAAGTTTCATTGTCGTAAATATACATCGGAGCAGGACTGTTTTCAAACAACTGCTTATAGCTTTCACCGGCACTGATCATCACTAGGAATATTGGCTGGAACTTAAAGTTACTGATACTTTCCAAAATCAGCATCTATTGGTTTTCCGCGCGGCTGGCGACCTGTTTTTTTAATCCGTAAGCCACTGTAAACCAACTTGGTACCACTTGTCGATAATTCGCTTTGCTATTGCACATGCGGAAAAGCTTATAAAATCTATTCAAGGAGCGTGAATTGGACAGAGATTCAGTTGTTGCAAAAAATGCAATAACTGGTAAAACCTGCCAGGTTGAATAGAACAGCAAACCTGCATTCTATTTTTTCCATAACAACCAACCCTCTTGGGAACTCTTTTGGTAACATCCGCCATTGACAACCCGTTTTCAGTAAATACATCAGTCCATCCCATATTGATCGAAGACTGTATTTCCTTTTCCTGCCTGATCTGCCCAAATAGTCCTTAATATTGCCCCACTGGGCATCAGTTAAATTCGTCGAATACATCGCTTTTTGAGTTTGGTCACTTATAAAACGACTTTTCGACCTTTAACTTTTGCCCTTTAATTCTTTTATTTTCCCATTTTTAAACAGGCTCTAAGTTTATAAGAGTTTAGTACCGATAATCTCTCAAATCTAAAGGAGGGCATTATGAGAAATCACTGTTATCTCTTTCGCTTTTTCAATAAACTAAAATATTTTAGTTTATCATTTTTTTTGATAATTGGTATTATCAATTTCTCTAAATGTAAGAAATCAAATCCCGATTTACCTCGATTCAAAGCAACAATTATCGGATTTGACCCTTGTACTGCATTAAGTACAGATCTTACAAAAAAAGGATTGGTATTGAAAATTGAAACCTTGTCAATCAATGTAAATTCCACAATCATTGATACTGTAACTACTTATAATTTACCTTCTATATTTGTTATTCCGCCGGAAGTATTTTTAAATTATCAAATAAATTATTTATTTCCCCTACAATATCGCAACAAATATAAATTTAAGTTTTCCTACGAAACTACTCCTGACCTTGAGAAAACCTACCCCCCTTGTACTGGTGATATTAATCTAGGAAATTTTATTCACGATATTAAGGGTAAATAAATTAAGATTATTAGCACTTATGAGGTTATACCCTAAGCACGGATGCAGAAGTTTATAATAATTGATTGAAATTAGGACGAGTGAGTCGAAGAACTAATAATACTAAAAATAAAATATCATGAAAAGAGTACTTTCATTTTTAGGATTTGGAATCATTATTTTTATAATAATCGCTTCATTTAAAATAAATTCGGGAAACGAGTTCTATTATGCCTTCAGTGAGAAATATAATGTACCAATTCCATTTAATGTTGAAAAGCCCATGAGTTACGAAGCCTTCAAATTATGGAGTAAATACTGCGACCCGGATTATGCTGAAAAATTTTGCCATTTTTCAGGTGAGCCATCCAATGGTGAAACTTCAGTAAGCAAACCAATTTTAAAAAAGAATTGGAAAAAAGCGAAAGAAATTTTCGGTTTGCAATGATTGCAATTGCCGGCCAGGTGTGCGAAAATGATGGAAGACCTAAAAAACATTATTTAAGAAAACTCTAACTGATCGTGGGTGAAAATAAAGGGGAGCCGACATTATGACAACAAAAAACCTGCATGGTGCATGCAAATAACATGGAATCTGTGTATTAATTCAATATGTTATGAAGTTACTTCTATAATGATCACTATGATCTGGTATGTTGTATCCTTTTAAAATATTCCTGCCGGCTCCATTCATGGAAACCCGGTTGCTCAAACACCTTATCCATGATCTCATCGAAAGCCGGTTCAATTCTTTTTATGGCTACATACCAGCTGGGGGAGTAGATAGCATATTCATCGAGCCCGCTTTCAGCCTGGCGACGCATTTGCCTGTTCAGTACTGCTTCCCAGAAGCGTACTTTTTCTTCAAAGTTATAGCCAGGATATAACGAATCACCCATGTCTTTCAACTCATGGTAGTAAGCCGTTTCTTCTGCTTTCATCAACTCCCTGAATTTTTCCGGGGCGAGGTTCAGGATATCATCAAACGACATCTTTCCGAAAGACTGGCTTTTTTTTTTGCGCTTTGCCATACGCTAAAATTAACAGATTAATTCAGCTGTCTCACCCGGATGATCCATTTTCCTCTAGTTTCGTCGAAGACCGGGTCGGCAACCGATTCAAAGTTCCTGCCTTCACGGATCATTACCTCGGGTGGTTCCATACCGCCATAGCGTACCCCATCTGCCAGTTCAGAAATATCTTTACCAGTGAGATGCGTTATTTCAAAGATTATGTTTACCCTGGGTCTACCGGCAAAAGAGCCATCCAGTGTGCCCCCGCAGGAGATAAACCCGTCCCAGACATTCCTGCGGCCTGCGCGGTAATCTCTAAGAAATTCCTGGAGTTGGTCTTCCCTTATCTCAACTCCCCGGTATACATTGGGCTTGGAGTAATTGGGCAACTTATCAAGCGCATTGTTAATCAGGCGGGTGATCTCACGGGTTTCGTCTCTGTGGCTTCCTTCCCTGAGCCAGCGGTTGAGTTCTCTGTAAAACAGCCTGGTAGTATAACCCCATAGCGCATAAACATCACACTCATTCAATCCATGGGGATTGTTTTCAATGATCTCATCCGCATCGTTAAAAAATTGTTTACCCGATCTTACATTGTGGTAGTCCCTGAAAAACCATACTACCGTATCCAGGTTCCTTCCTAAATTCACCATGGCCGTCTTGAAACAATCGGGTAGCTTTTTACGCACATAATTGTCGTCTACTTCATCTACCGGCGGCGGACTAAGCGCAAGCCGTTGTGCGCCTGTATTGGCAGGAACGGCCACAATACTACTGAGATCGATCACCGGTCTTATGGCTGCAGCGCGAACATGGGTGTTCGTGAATGAAACGTTTGTTATTATTGTACTGCTGCCAGACGGCGGTAAAAAATATACCTGAACTTTTGTTCTCTGGTAGCCTTCGGGAAAGAAACGGATATAATAACCATCGGGGTGATGGCTCCATCTTCCCCTTTTATATTCAGGATTATCTACCAACGCATTACCTGGAATGATGGCCAGGTCCTGGCAGGCCTGGTAGGTTGACAGGCCGCTAGCAAACATTGCCCTGATCTTATTTTCGGCATCCAGCGCCTGTTGTAATGGCGCAGAAAGATTCTTTTTCCATTCAGCCATGAGCTTGTCCGGAACCACGCCCAATATTCCGCCGTTGAGTTCAAAAAGTTCTTTGGTGTTTAAAAGTTGCGCAGCTACTATTCGCAGTTCGGGAGATAGCTGCTTGAAATTGGCCCTGGCCAGGATAGCCCAAATCAGGTATTGAACATCGGTCTGTTTGATGGAAGGGTTTTGTGCGGACTTGCTGAGTATGGAATGAATAATATTGCTTCGTGTTCCCAGAAGCGGGGCATACAGGTAGCCATCTCCTTTAGAAGGGGCATGTGTGCCGGCATGAAGACAAAAACTTTTGCAATAGGTTTCATAAAAACCGGGCCTTAAAATAAAAGCGCCGTTAGCAGTACGACGCAGTTCCGAGAGATTCCGGGCCTGCCTATCATTGCCAAAATCATCTGGCAGTACCTGTGTTTTTGCAGCATTGGCAAAACCGGTACTGATAGGTTGTGGCTGTTTAATGACATCGTTAAACAGGGAAGAGTTAATGCCTGCGTTCTGAAGATCCACACCAGTAACATTCTTTATTGTGGTGCAGCACAGCAACGTAAAAAAGAAGAACAAAAAGCAGTAACCTGCAATAGGCGTCTTTTTCATAAAACAGTTAATAACAGGTACCACAGGATACGGAGAAAATTTTGCATATACAACAACCTGTGCAAAAACGTACTTGCCCTGATTCATAACTTATCTGATTTTCAGAAAGTTATAAAATTGCCATTTTCAAATCGTCACCGACCTAAAATCCGATGAAACCTTTATCCAGAAAGATTTTCAAAGAACTGATCATAATTTTTACCGGACACTAATGAGAATTGCTCATTATTCTTTAAGGAAATATGATACGTGATCTAATTTCTGAATTCTTAAACAGTTGGCCTGAAGAAAAGAAAGAGATTATTCTAGAACAGGCTAGTAATAAGGACTACAACGTCAAATTAAAAAAAAGGGGAGCCTACACAAGCCCATAACCTACAAAACCTAAAACAATTAAAGAATACATTTAATCTAAACTATTTTCTTACGGAGAATATATTTTTTACACTTAAAGGAGAAAACATTTCCTTCAAACAAACTAATAGGACACCTAATAACTATACATATTTGGATGGCTCTCGTTAGAACTCTTTATTGCTTTAAAGGTTTAACTAAATCTGGTCGGTATGCTAAGTTCTTAGATCAAAAACACCCCGGCTGGAAGTACTTCAATGTATACGACCGTAGAACGGCTGCATACCTCAAACGTTTCTATCCCAGCAATCCTATACCTGGCTTTCTTGCTTTGATCTTCTTATTGGGCCAATCCTTTTTCTTAACCTTTAATAATCCTACTCCATCTCACGCCCTCACCTTTATTAATGGTTTTAATAATTCTGCGACGATTTGGACACCCTCTGACCTTCAAAAAGGAGGTGTTTTATGATCGTAGTCAAGAACACATTTGGGATCAGTGCGTCTATTTCCCCCAGAATTGCTGGCCCTGAACTGCTTAATACTTTAGGGGGTTCTTCGCTCAACCGGAAGAAAACAGCCCCTAAAGAGAAAATAAATGATCCTATGGCTGAACTGCTCAAACAGCCGCTTGGGCAGACCGAAAAGAAAAAGGAAAAGAAGCTCAGGTCTATGTCATCAAGGACAAAGGGAAAGATCAGAAAGAAATTGATCGCTTTTGCCCGGATACATAAGAACCTGAGTTTCCTGACCTTGACTTTTGTCAATGAAGTGCAGGATAGTACCGCCGTTAAAGTGCTGCGGGTATTCCTCGACAATGCCAAGAAACGAAGCAAGGATTTTCAATACCTGTGGGTAGCCGAGAGACAGACCAAGAACACAGTATTTGAAAACAATATCCACTTCCACCTGATCACGAACAAATACTGGAAGCTGGAAAAGTGGTGGCCCTACTGGCTCGACGTGCAGGCTCGTTTCGGGATTCTACCCCGTGAAGCAGGTTCAAAGCCTTCCTCGGCCTTCGATGTCCGGCATGTAAGCTCCAATAACATCAAGGGGATTGTCAACTACCTCACCAAGTATGTGACCAAGAATCAAGGGCAGTTTGACTGTCAGGTATGGAACTGTTCTAAGAAGATTTCCCGGCTGTATACAGAGTTCTATTCAGGCCTCAGCTTCCTCCGGCATCTGGAAGCCCTTGAAAAATCAGGGCAGTTAGGTGGGGAGCTAAAGATATACCCGCAGGAGTTCTGCAATATCCATATCGTACCACTCAACAGGCGAACGATGAATTTATACAACCGCATTGATGAAAAAAACAAAGCCGTATGGCAGGAACAAGACTAAAAGACGATTCTATGAAAAGCGCATTCAGTTTACCCAAAATGACCATTTCCAAAATAGAAACACTGATACAACTTGATCAAGTATTTGACCTGATTCGTAACGCTACAAACGTCTTGACCTTTTTTCGGGATGAAAAGGGAGAGTTCCGATTCCTCTACACCGATATGGGTGAAGATGAGTTTTTGATGATGACCATATTGATGCACCGGCATATCGAAGTGTTTGAGTTCTTCAAGGCCGCCATACTCGATATTGAAAACTATCGAAAAGCTCCTGATCATGACGATGCCTTCACCTATAAGGCATCGGAGTATATCAACATTAGAAAACAGGCATTAGCCTACTTAAATATTTAAGCTATGAATTGTATGGAAGCTTTAAGCCAACACTTGAAAAAATGTGAAGCTTGTGTTTATAACGCGAAAGTCATCGAGTTCGAGGATTTGCCGGAAGACAGAAAGTACGATTTTGACTTTTATGACTGGGAGCAGCATATACTCCTGTATTGTCAGCCTTGCAAAGTGTATAAAATACTGCCTGACCCGCTTGACGAAATCGAGCCACTGTTATAAGGTGCTTAACTGACAAGGTTTTCAAGTTCGCATTTTGCCTCTGTTCGGGGGGGGTGATTTGCGAACTTTTATATTGTAATTTGTGTATATTTATGTGATAAGATTTTCTCTGTCAATTTGCCTAAGCTAAATAGGAGTATTATGGGGTATTTGAGATTTTGGAGAAGAATTAAACTTTTTTCCGGCGGAACTTTGAATATTGGAAAAAAGGGAATTTCTTTTTCATTTGGTGCAAGGGGTTTAAGATATACAGTTGGGAAAAATAAGAAAAGGGTTGCAATAGGAATTCCTGGAACAGGAATATCATATATCAATAGTTCTTCAAAAGCAAAAAATGATCAACCCGGAAGAGATAAAATAGAAGACGTAAACAACCTTAATTTGGATGAAAACTTGAGCGATCTTGACAAATTGAAAATAATACTAGATGCAAAAAAGAAATAAATCAATAGATGACTTTTTGGTATTTATAATCATACTATCAGTAGCTGTCTTTTTATTTGCTTCTGTTTTTCTTAATACCGGCACTAACCTAAGTTTGATCATATCGTTTGTCACTCCAGTCGTTATGCTCAGTGGATTTATTTGGAAAAGAATTGATTTCGCAAAGCAAAAAAAGAAAGTTTCAACTTTCTCTATTGATAGTTTTAATCAAACTCAATATAATGAAAACGATTTTTGGCTTACCGAGGATGAAAAGAATAGGTTTCAGTTTTCTTCAAAAAAATTTGATTCGATAGCTGAAGAATGTAGGCTTTTATTTCACAAAGGATATTTCAACAAGGTTCCAATAAATCAAGATGGCTCTTTTGATAAAAGGAATAGCTTAGGTCGAGAGATTGAAAACGATCTAGCTATTAAGAGAGAAACATTAGTAAAATTGGGTAGGCAGAATGAATCACTAAAAAAAGTACCACAGCAAAGATGGGAAGAAGCAAAAAATGAGTGGAATAATATTAAGAATATTTGGTTGCGTGCTTCTCGAAATTATAAAGACACATACGCTTTAGAATATGGGTTTCTTTGTGGATTTGTATGTTGGATATTTTTAGTTTTTTTGAATAGGAGAGATATGGCCTTAATGAAATCGAATCCAAATACCATTCTAATTCTGACTTTTTGGTCAGTCGTTGTTTTTTTTATCTCTTACCTGATTTTTAGGAGTAGAATTTCATTCCCTATTCTATGCCCTGTCTCAAGCGATTTTCCGGAACTGCCGCCATTGGTGGATTTAGACAACATCAATAAGTACTCAATAGAAAGCGAACCTAATAATTACTCTGTTCCCAATGCAATGACAGAAATGGACGAGAATATGGCGTTTGACGAAGACAACCCAATTCAAAAAACAGATAGTATTAGTATGAAAGAACCCTTAAACGTTTATTATCAAGCATCTAATCAATTCGGTACAAGCTTTAGAAATATATTAGATTTCTCTTCTGCTGAATACAAAAGCAAGGATGATTATTATCGATTTGATATTATTAAGAAAGCAGTTCATTCAGAGTATGATTTACTTGAATTAATAGAAGGGTATAAGATAGATTATGTTAGGAATGTAGAGAAACCGTATGTTATTGAAACGATCCCTCAATCTTTAATTTACTTATTACAATTTTTAAGAAACGCTATTAAACCGGCAGACAATATTATATCAGATGATGAAAAGAAAAAAATAACAGATTCGATTATAAGACTGAAAAAAGAAATAGATAGTATATCTGAAGGATTTGAGAATATCGATCCAATTGACAGAAGTGATATGGATATAAAAGGCGTATTAGATATGCTGGCGTTGGTTGCACGGTATTCACCATTTTTTAAATTTGAAAACAATATTATCAATGAAGGGATGCATCGGGCAGCAAGTGAACAAGAAAAAAAATCAGAATTTATAAAAGATTCTATTCCTATAGTATCTCAAAGTATAATTAAGAACCCTTGGAGTGAAATCTTAAGCAAACGAGACCCTTACATTTTAAACAGTGATAAAGAACTGGTAGAAAATTTCAATAACAAAAATTCAACCGAATATAAAATATACACGGATCTTCCTCCTGAGCCATATATTGGGAATCCACTTACGGCTGATATTTTTTTGCTTGCTTTAAATCCCGGATATGATGGCAAAGAACAGGGGTATCTTCAAAATAATCCAGCATTGTATCAAGCATTGCTAAATAATCTTGTGCATCAAAATACTAATTATCCTTTGTTTTTTTTGGAAGAACGATTTTCTGACTCACCGGGAGCTAAATGGTGGAGGAAAATTTTGAAACCTCTTCTTGAAGAAACTAACAATAATCATTTATTGCTATCTCAAAAGATATGCGAACTACAATATTTCCCATACCATTCAAAAAGCTACAAATCTGTAGGTAAGGTTCTGGATTCACAACAATATACTTTCGATTTGCTCAGAAAAGCTATTCAAAATAATAAGATGATTATTGTTCTTCGTTCTGAGAAACTTTGGTTAGAAGAGGTTCCTGAATTAAAGGAGAAGTATTTCAAGTTGAATAGTTATCAAAACGTAGTGATTTCTCGAAATAATTTAGGGGATGATGAATTTGTCAAACTCATCAAGGAAATAAGAAAGTGAGGAAAATTTTAGCAAACAATTTATTCCCCTGCTCATTCCCCTTAAAATAAGAAACTCTTGTAAATATTTGATTTACAAGAGTTTGGTTAATTTTGTTGTGCCCAGAACAGGAATCGAACCTGCACTACCTTGCGATAACCAGATTTTGAGTCTAGCGCGTCTACCAGTTCCGCCATCTGGGCTTGGGAATGGGGTGCAATATTACGGAAGGAATTGGTACGGGCAAAATCTTTTGAGGGATCCCTCGACTACGCTCGGGATGACGTTAACCGATTCAGGTACTTTCTTTTAAAATAGTACTCCTTCACTTGCAGCAACTCTTCTTCGGAAGTAACACCTTCCTGATAATTTGCCATAATTTTTTTAACAGGTTCATAGATATCTTGTTTAAACTGATCAATTGCTCTGGTCACGGATTGTAGCGCGCCGGCGTCTCCATCGGCTTCCATAACCAGCTCATTCAACTCCATCATTTCCATGAGAAAAGCGGGCGATAGCTCGTATTTCTCCTCCTCCTGCAATAAACCTTTCAACTGTAACACATAACGTATGGTTTCTTCCGGGTTCTTCAATATCCTGAAGCCCTTGTTTACCTGGGAAGACAGTTCGAGGGCCTCCAATTGATCGGCTTCCGGCGCCTGCGCAAAGCGGTCGGGATGGTATTTTTTCTGCAGGGCGAAATATTTGTCGCTGAGTCCTGCTGAAGGCACCTGCAAAGCCACCGGGATATCAAATAACTCGAAATAATTCATATCTCTTATCTTGCCTGCAAATGTAAACCAATGCTTGTCATCGGACTTATTAGAGAGGGAAAAGTTCCTTCGGATAACCGGGTGGCGCTTACGCCGGGCCAGTGCAAATGGCTGGTGAAACATTTTTCCGGCCTGTCCATATTGGTACAATCTTCGCCCCACCGCTGTTTCAGCGATGAAGAGTACCGGCAGGCGGGCATCGAAGTAACGGAAGACCTCTCGGCCTGCGATGTTTTATTCGGCATCAAGGAAGTGCCGGTGAACATGCTGATCGACAATAAAATCTACTTTTTCTTCTCCCATACGAAGAAAAAACAAGCCTATAACCAGCCGCTGATGCATGCCATGGTTGACCGGCACATTACCCTCATCGATTACGAATGCCTGGAACACAAAGACGGTCAGCGCATCATTGGCTTCGGCTTTTTTGCCGGCATCGTGGGCGCGCACAACGGCATTATGGCCTACGGCAACCGTACCGGCGCGTACCAATTGGGCAGGGTAAGGGAAGTGCATGACTACCGCGAACTCATCCATACCTATTTCGGTATGAAACTGCCAAATATTAAAATTGCCGTAACCGGAACAGGCCGCGTGGCGCATGGTATCCTGGAAATCATGAACCTGCTCGATGTACAGGAAGCTGAACCTGCCGAATACCTGCGCCAGGAATTCGATTATCCGGTATATGTTCACCTCAAAGGCACCGATCTTTACCACAACCGGCAAAATGGCACTTATGACAGAACTGAATTCCATACCCACCCCGATTCCTACGAGTGCGTATTTAATCAATACCTGGCGCATACCGATATTTTGATGAATGGTATTTACTGGGACCAGCAGATACCACGCCTTTTTTCCATGGAAGACCTGCAACGGCCCGATTTCCGCTTGCAAACAATCGCTGATATCACTGACGATAAAAATGGGAGTGTACCATGCAACTTGGGCGACGCCACCATTGAATCGCCCGTATACGGTGTAGACAAGCGTACAGGCGCCAAAACTGTGCCTTACCTCCCGGGAAGTGTAGATGTGATAGCCGTAGGTAACCTTCCCAACGAATTACCCCGCGATGCCAGCAAATTTTTTGGCGAACAGTTAATTAAATATGTGCTCGATGATGTGAGAAAGGGTGGGAGCGCGCTTATTGAAAAGGCCACCATCTTACAAAAGGGACAATTGACGCCAGGCTTTATGTACCTGAGCGATTATGCTGCCCACTGATCAGAGATTAATGTAATAATCTTCCAGCAGCGTGGCGAATGGCGCTGTGTATTCATCCCCCTCTTTAATGATTATGGTAGTTGAGCCGGGGGCGCTGACCTGCGTTTTACCAAAAAGCAGCATGGACCTGAAAGGCTGGTGTGCAGGCGTTTGTTTAACGGTCACGGAATCGTGCAGGAATAATCCATGATCGCCCGCCATGCGAATGAATGCTGCTGTTTTTGCATAAGAAAGCAATACGGCAAAGTGCCCGGTGGGTTTCAATAAGCGGTCTGCAGAAGTAACCAATTCATCCAGTTTCAGTTCTTCGCTGTGTAAGGCAAGGTTTCTTTTACTGTCGCTGCTTTTCAGGTGTTGTTCAAAGAAAGGAGGATTGGAAAATACCAGGTTATACGATTGTGCCGGCATGAACCGTTGTATGGTTTGATGAAAAACATTCAGTCTTTTTTCCCAGGGACTGGTACGGAAATTACTCAGCGCTTGCCGGATGGTAAGTTCGTCTATCTCTACCCCGTCAATAACGGCGTCACATTTCTGCGCCAGCATCAGGCTCAATACACCTGTTCCGAGGCCAATGTCCAGCGCGCTCTTGATCTCGCCAAGAGCGCCTGTTTGTACTTTGTCGGCCAGCCAGGCACCGAATAAACAAGCATCAGTGCATACTTTCATAGCACAGTGCTCCTGGTAAACCATAAATTCCTTGAAACCGAAATAAGTATTGGCCATAATCAGATCAATGATGGTCAAAAATAAAAAGCCGCATAAGAATTATGCGGCTTTTTATTTCTATGGTAGTGCAAAGTGTATTTATTTGTTTGCAGTGAGACTTGCCACCAGGTATTCCTGGTTGAGGCGGGCGATATTGCTAAGCGAAATCTCTTTCGGACAAGTCGCTTCACAAGCGCCGGTGTTGGTACAAGCGCCGAATCCTTCTTTATCCATCTGCGCCACCATATCCAGTACACGGCTCTTGCGCTCCGGTTCTCCCTGTGGCAAAAGCGCCAGGTGCGATACTTTAGCGCTGAGGAACAACATGGCCGAACTGTTTTTACAAGCGGCCACACAAGCTCCGCAACCAATACACATAGCTGCTGCAAAAGAAGCATCGGCTTTGTCTTTGGCAATAGGAATGGCATTGCCATCTACGGCATTACCGGTATTCACACTGATATAACCACCGGCTTGTATGATGCGGTCGAAAGCGCTGCGGTCTACCATCAAATCTTTGATCACAGGGAAAGCGCCGGCACGCCAGGGCTCCACTACAATGGTATCGCCGTCTTTGAAAGCGCGCATGTGCAGCTGACAGGTAGTATTGGCCTGCCAGGGTCCGTGCGGCTTACCGTTGATATACATAGAACAGGTACCACAAATACCTTCGCGGCAGTCATGGTCGAATGCAATAGGCTCTTCGCCGCCATGAACCAGTTGCTCGTTCAGCACGTCGAACATTTCCAGGAAGCTCATTTCAGAAGAAATGTTTTCCACCCGGTACATCTTAAAACCGCCTTTCTCGCTGTTGTTCTTTTGTCTCCAAACCTTCAGGTTCAGATTCATACTATAATGTTCCATGTGATTCAATTTGACAATTCGATAATTAGTTAATTCGACAATTCTTTTGTTTTGCTTGTAGAAATAATTTTTGTAATTATTTTATCTATTTCATGCAACAGATACATTAAATCGTCACAGCTGGGGTAAGTTTTTGCTTCCTGACAAAGCGTCAACCAGTATTGGGTTTCCTCAGCTTCTTTGGCTGCAATTTTAAATTTATGTATAAAATCTGCTTTACTCTCTGCGTTCTGCGCTTCATGTACTGATGCACCAATGGAAGTAGCAGATCTTAATAATTGTTTGGCAATAACGTATTTCTTCTTTTCTTCCAGCAATTCAACATACTCAATCACATTGAGTGAAAACTCAATGGTCTTTTTAAGAATAATATTTTCAGCCTGATTCTGCATTCTTCCTTACATTGTCGAATTACCTGATTGCCAAATTGCCGAATTATTTATAGTTACGTTGAGTTGGTTTGATCACTTCATAATGGAGCGGCTCTTTGTGGAGGTCCCAGTTATGATCGCCCTTGTATTCCCATGCCGCTACATACATGTAGTTGGCATCATCGCGCAGGGCTTCTCCATCGGGTGTCTGGTACTCTTCACGGAAATGGCCGCCGCAGCTTTCATTCCGTAGCAAAGCATCTTTACACATCAGTTCGCCCAACTCAATGAAATCCGCTACACGGTTGGCTTTGTCCAGCTCGGGGTTCATTTCATTAATATCACCGGGGATGCGCAGGTCGCTCCAGAATTCTTTCTTCAACGCCTGTATCTCGCTGATGGCTTCTGTGAGTCCCTGGCTGTTGCGCGCCATACCGCATTTCTCCCACATGATCTTACCCAGGCGCTTGTGGAAGCTTTCAACAGATTGCTTTCCTTTGATGTTCATCAACTGGTGAATGCGATCCGATACAGTTTTCTCTGCTTCCACGAATGCAGGGTGATCGGTACCCACCGCTTTGCTGTATATCTCTTCGGCCAGGTAGTTACCAATGGTATAAGGAATGACGAAATAGCCATCTGCCAGGCCCTGCATCAGCGCTGATGCTCCCAGGCGGTTGGCGCCGTGGTCGCTGAAATTGGCTTCACCTAAAGCATACAAGCCGGGAACAGAAGTTTGCAATTCATAGTCAACCCATAATCCACCCATGGTATAGTGTACCGCAGGGTAAATACGCATCGGTACTTCATAGGGATTTTCACCGGTGATCTTTTCGTACATGTCGAAAAGGTTGCCGTATTTTTCTTTTACCACTTCTTTACCCAATGCAATGATGTGTTCCAGGCTGGCATGGTCATCGCCATGTTTGTTGGCTTCGGTACGGCCATAACGTTCAATGGCCGATGCGAAATCGAGGTACACGGCTTGTTTGGAAGAACCTACACCATATCCTTCATCACATCTTTCTTTGGCAGCCCTCGATGCCACGTCGCGTGGAACCAGGTTACCAAAAGCAGGGTATCTTCTCTCCAGGTAATAATCTCTTTGGTCTTCGGGGATATCGCTGGGTTTGCGGTTATCGCCTTTTTCTTTGGGCACCCAAATACGGCCATCGTTACGCAGTGATTCTGACATGAGGGTCAGTTTCGACTGATGGTCGCCGCTCACCGGTATACAGGTAGGGTGAATTTGTGTGAAGCAAGGGTTGCCGAAAAGAGCTCCTTGTTTATGTGCTTTCCATGCGGCAGTTACGTTGCTGCCCATGGCATTGGTTGATAAATAGAAAACGTTACCATAACCACCTGAGCAAAGCAATACGGCGTGACCGAAATGCCTTTCCAGTTTACCGGTTACCAGGTCGCGGGCAATGATGCCACGTGCTTTGCCGTCGATCTTCACGATCTCCAGCATTTCATGGCGACTGTACATTTTCACCGTACCCAGCGCCACTTGTCTTTCGAGCGCCTGGTAAGCGCCGATCAGCAATTGCTGGCCTGTTTGTCCGGCTGCGTAAAAAGTACGCTGTACCTGTGTACCACCAAATGAACGGTTGCTCAGCAATCCGCCATATTCGCGTGCAAAGGGTACGCCCTGTGCCACACACTGGTCAATGATATTGGCGCTCACTTCGGCGAGGCGGTGTACATTGGCTTCGCGGGAGCGGTAGTCGCCACCCTTGATCGTATCATAAAAAAGACGGAATACACTGTCTCCGTCGTTCTGGTAGTTCTTGGCTGCATTGATACCTCCCTGTGCCGCAATAGAGTGCGCACGGCGGGGAGAATCCTGGAAGCAGAATGCTTTTACTTTATAACCCATTTCACCGAGCGATGCGGCGGCAGACGCGCCGGCCAACCCGGTACCAATAACAATGATTTCCAACTTGCGTTTGTTGGCAGGGTTCACCAATTTACAATGGCCTTTGTAATCGCTCCATTTTTCATCTAAAGTGCCGGCCGGAATTTTCGCATCAAACATACGAGAGAGTTTATTGGTTTAATCAGTTGCTGTCTATATGTGAAGGGCTCACAGGTCTTGGCCCGTCATCAGATCCAGTTGAAATAAAAACTAACAGGCATCATGGCAAAAGCCAGGGGCACGATGATGGAGAAACCATAACCGATGCCGGTGAGCATGTTATTGTATCTTTTGTTGTGTACACCCAAGGTTCTGAAGGCGCTCTGGAAACCATGTGCCAGGTGATAGGCCAGGGACAAACAACCGAGTATATACAATACCACGATCAGCGGGTTGGTGAACACCATCTTCATTTCGTTAAAAAGATTGTGGTATTCCTGGCCATTATAGGTAACGGTTGTTAATTCGTGGATCTGGAACCAACCGCCTAAACGGCTGGGCGTCCAGAAATGATAAATATGCATGATGAGGAACAACAACACCAGGGTACCCAAAATACCCATGCTGCGGCTGTACCATTTGCTGCCGTTATTACCATAGTCTACCGCATAACCCACCGGGCGCTTGCTTTTGTTCTGGGCAGTAAGCATAAATCCCTGAATAATATGCAAAAAGAAACCAAGGAAAAGTCCGAACTCCAATACCCTCGGAACCACGGTAGCGCCCATAAAATGGGCCGCTTTATTAAACATTTCGCCATCGTCATTCGCCCAAATGGTGGCATTCAATCCAACGTGAACAATCAGGAAAAGGATGAGGAAAATACCGGTGAAACCCATGACCAGTTTCTTTCCGATGGAAGAGGTGAAGACTTGTTTCCAGGTCATACTGCTAGTTTGTGTTTGAAGTAATCGGTGCAAAAGTAAGCCAGAAACAGAAACCGTCCACATAAAAATAGTTCCGCAAGTAATATTAGCGGGTTACATTTGGAATATGTTTAAATTATTAAGCATCTTATGGAATAGTTTCCGCATGGCCATGCAGGAATTGCGGGTGAACAAGCTCCGTACCTTTCTTTCGCTGTTCGGGATTACCATTGGTATTTTCTGTATCATCGGCGTGCTGGCTACGGTAGACAGCCTGGAACGCAAGGTGCAGAACGACATCAAATCTTTTGGCAGCAATACCATCTATATAGACAAGTGGAATTATGGCGGCGGGGAGGGTGGTGCTTACCCCTGGTGGAAATACATCAAGCGCCCGCCTCCGAAGATTGAAGAGATGAAATTCATCAAGGTCAAAAGTCAGCTGGCGGCCAATGCCTCTATGTTCGTTTCGAATAATGTAACCGTATTGTACCAGGAAGAACAATTGAACAGCGTAAACATTTACGGTGTAACCGAGGAATTCACCAATATCCAAACCATCGATATCGCCTATGGCCGTTACCTCAACGATGCAGAGTTCCTGCGTGGCACGCCCACTACTGTTGTAGGGTACCAGGTGGCTGAAGAGCTCTTCCATAACCCTGAAAAAGCAGTAGGGGCCGAAATTTCCTATAACGGCAAAAGGGTTACCGTGGTAGGAGTGATCAAAAAACAGGGCCAAAGTTTTGTTGGCGGGTTCGACTATGACAAGGCATTTATTGTTTCTTACCGCTATTTTACCAGCGTGTATAATCCCGATTACAGCAATCCGTTCATCATGGTGCAGGGGAAAAATAATGTGGTTTCTTCAGCGCTGGCAGATGAACTGGTAGGGGTGATGCGGCAGATACGGAAGTTGAGTCCAGCCGATGAGGACAATTTCTCTTGTAACGATGTGGCTACGTTCAGCGAACAGGTAAAAGGATTCTTCGGCCAGGTTAGTGCCGGTGGATGGGCTATTGCGGGTCTTAGCCTGATCGTAGGAGCATTTGGGGTGGCCAATATCATGTTTGTAACCGTTCGGGAAAGGACCAGTCAGATTGGACTGAAAAAAGCCATCGGCGCCAAACGCAGTACCATACTCACTGAATTCCTGTTAGAGAGCGCCTTTTTGTGCATCATCGGCGGATTGATTGGTTTGGGGCTGGTATGGGTGCTGTCGTTGGTATTGAGCAATATTCTTCCTTTTCCCATTTATATCGCACCTAATATTATTGCGCTTGCCCTGAGCATTTGTATCATTTTGGGTATTATTTCCGGCATCATCCCGGCATCTATTGCAGCACGCATGGATGCGGTGGTGGCCATCCGGACTAAGTAAGCGGGAAAGCAGCAGCTAATTTATCCAGCAAATTTGCCAACAATTGATTGGTCAAATTGCATTGATCGGCTTTATGAAGGATATCATCGCCGGTCTGCACAAAATTGCCCGGTACGAGTTCCTCCCTTCCATGATCGATCATGTGTCGCAGGTTGCGGGGCATGGCTTCCAGGTGAAATTGCAATCCGATCACTTTGTTTTGATAAATGAATGCCTGGTTGGCACAAGCGCTTGTTTGCATCAGGTGCAGCGCCTGGTTGGGCAGGTCGAACGTATCGCCATGCCAATGAAAGACCGTAAATGAATGCGGGAAGTCTTTGAACAACGCATGGGTTTGTGCGGCTGCTGTTAATGAAACAGGGAACCATCCGATCTCTTTTTGTTTGTTCGGATAAACTTTGGCGCCCAGGGCGGCTGCAATCAATTGCGCGCCCAGGCAAATGCCTATCACCGTTTTGCCTGCTTCAATAGCAGACAGTATCCATTCTTTTTCCTTTTTTAGCCAGGAAAATTTAGCTGCTTCATAAACACCCATCGGACCACCCATAATGACAAGCCAGTCGAACGCATCCAATGAAGGGAGATGAAAATCTTCAAACAAATGTGTGGAGCTAAGTGTATGATGATGGCTGTTTGCCCAGGTTTCAATATAACCGGGTCCTTCAAAAGGCACATGCTGTAAGTAATGTATGCGCAGCTGGTTCATATAACCTGCAAGTTAATGTGATCTCTGTTTTATGCACAGGATGAACGGGCATTTATTACTTTTGCGTTTTAACTTTTAACTTTTCATGCGCCCGGTTACCATACTCGCCATAGAATCTTCCTGCGATGAAACATCTGCCGCAATATGTGTGGATGGAAAGATATTGTCCAACCATATTGCCAATCAAACCGTACACGAAAAATACGGTGGGGTAGTGCCGGAACTGGCCAGCCGCGCGCACATGCAGAACATCGTACCCGTTGTGCATTCGGCCTTGCAAACTGCTTTTCCTGGTGCGCCTGACTTAACCAGTATAGATGCTGTTGCTTTTACCCAGGCGCCTGGCCTGATTGGCAGCCTGCTGGTTGGTACCCAATTTGCCAAGTCGCTGGCTTTATCGCTGAATAAACCATTGATTGGTGTGCACCATATGCAGGCGCATGTACTGGCCAACCTGATAGATGAGAACCGGCCGTCTTTTCCTTTTTTGTGTCTTACGGTGAGTGGCGGACATACACAGATCGTATTGGCGAAAAGTCCGCTGGAACTGGAAGTGATCGGTGAAACGATCGATGATGCAGCAGGAGAAGCGTTCGATAAAACAGCCAAACTGTTGGGACTTCCATATCCTGGCGGCCCATTGATAGATAAATACGCTAAGTTGGGAGACCCATTGCGTTTCAAATTTGCCGAGCCGCAGATACCCGAACTGGATTTCAGTTTCAGCGGACTCAAAACATCGGTATTGTACTTTTTGCAAAAGCAGGAGCCGGGCTTCATAGAACAAAACCTGCATGATCTCTGCGCTTCTGTGCAACATACCATCATCAATATTTTATTGAAGAAGGTGAAAAAAGCGGTGCAGGAAACCGGCGTAAAGCAAGTATGCATTGCCGGTGGTGTAAGCGCCAACAGCGGCCTGCGGACTGCTTTGCAGGAGCTGGGCGTTAAACACAAATGGCAAACCTTCATTCCTAAGTTCGAATACTGCACCGATAATGCCGCGATGATTGCTATCACTGCTTATTACAAATACCAGGCTTCGCAGTTCACTGGTTTGGAAGCGAGCCCCTCAGCAAGAGCAGAGTGGTAATGCCCTGACCGTCATCCTGAGCGGGCGAAGAACGTCATCCTGAGCGAGCGAAGCGAGTCGAAGGACCTGCTGAACACTCGGGTAGATCCCTCGGCTGCCCCTTCGACTCGCTTCGCTCGCTCAGGGTGACGTTGCTCGGGATGACGAACTAATTAATTAATCTTATGAAACTCCAGGTCCTGGAAATCAAAACTAAAATCAGTCAGCGGTGATATCGGTTTCATGGTAATGCTAGCGCCTTTTCCATTGACGTCGAGGCCAAAGTTTACAAAAGCATCGGCATCTATACTCCTGTCGCGCCACTTCACTACAAAACTGTTGCCTTTATAAGGGAAGAGTTCACCGGTTAATTTAGGAGAGCGCTTAGAATCGAACCAGTATTTGCCATTCTTAACAGATATCATCACATCACCAAACCATACATCGCGGTAAGTACCGGCATACTGATTGAAATCCATCTTACCATTACTGCCTTTTTGTGCAACTTCAATCTCATGCCAGATAGAATCGGTCAGGTGATTGGCCGAAGCAAGCATCTGGTTCCGCGAAGCAGCATATTCTTTCACGCGGTCGGTTCCACTGATATTGAAATAAGCATCTTTGATCTGGTTGGTAATGGCCGAGAAAGCGCCACCTTCCTGTTGATTGGTCAATACAATAATGCCAAGGTTCAGTTCGGGTATCATGGTAATTTGTGTTACCATGCCTTCGAGCCCGCCTGTGTGGCTAAGCTGTTTGTATCCTTTTACATCGCTGATGAAAAATCCCAACCCATAAGAGGCAAAATGCGTGTTATAGGGGCCGGGATTGCGAACGGGGATGATGGTTTGCGGCGTCCACATTTCTTCATGCACCATATCTGAAAACAATTGCTGATCGCCATATTTGCCATGTGAGAGTTGCGTTAATACCCATTTATTCAGGTCCGCAACACTGGAATTGATGCCGCCCGCGGCGTGGCTTTCCCCGATGGTGTTGCGTGCGATCACCTGCACTTTGCCGTCCACCGGTGCATGGCCATCGATCACATTCGATTTGTCTTGGAGCCTTTCAAACGAAGTAGCCGTATGCGTCATACCCAGGGGCGTTAATATGCGTTCGGTTACAAAATCGTCCCAGCTTTCGCCGCTCACCCGGTGCACCACTTCGCCTGCAACGATGTACAGGTTGTTATCGTAATCGTATTTGGTACGGAAGCTGGAAACAGGTTTCAGAAAACGGAGATTGTATAAAATATCTTTCAGGGTAAAATCACTGGAATCGGGAAAGAACATCAGGTCGCCGGCGCCGAGGCCCATTCCGCTCCGGTGCGTGAGCAGGTCGCGTATGGTGAATTCTTCGGTTACGAAGGGACTATACAATTTGAATTCGGGAATATAATCACGCACTTTATCATCCCATTTCAATTTTTTCTCGTCAACCAGTATGCCCAATGCAGCAGCAGTGAATGCTTTGCTGTTGGAAGCAATGCCGAACAGGGTGTTCTCATCCACTTTTTGCATAGTGTTCAGCGAACGAACGCCGTAACCTTTGCAATGGATTACTTTGCCGTCTTTGATCACCGATACGGCAATGCCCGGCACGTTGAAGGCTTTCATGGAACGTTGCACCAGGCTGTCGATAGCTGTGCCCGATAGCGGCTGTGACTGCACGAGCGTAGCCAGCCCCAGGCAGAAGGCAGTAAAAAGCGTTTTTGTCATAGAGCAGTGTTTGGTCATTTTGCAGAGAATAAAGTCCAGGGATAAGCGCGCAGGTTTTTCAGGTACTTCGATTGCCATGCGTATTCGGGGTGCGCTTTGTAAAAGGTTTCACCAATGAAGTCTTGTCCGCACGGATGCCCCATATGCGCCCAGAGTTGCATCTTGCCTGCCAAGGCGGCGGTGGTCACTTTTCCTTGTACAGCGCCCATGGGATAGTAAGGAGCAAGGTCCCATTCGCTGCAACCTTTGGCATCTTCATCGATATGTCCGCATACCACGCATTTGTTACTGGCCTTTCTTCCCTGTGTGGCATCGAAGTGATCGGCTTCCAGTGTTTGGGCAGTGCCGATATCGAGCTTGCCTTTGAGGTCCAGCGCCAATTGTTCCATGCGCAATTTGCGGCCATTGGGTGAAGTGGTTGGGTCGTTCACGTTGAAAGTTGTTTCGTCTTTGATCAGCTGCTCATCACTGGGGAAATTGGAGCCGATGATGGCCGTATCTTTTGAGCGCCATACACGGTAATGTTTCAACCCCAGCTCCAGTTTGGCCACTTCATTGGTCTTGGTATCGCCAATGAGCCAGTCGTTCGCGTATCCGCCATTGTTACCGGTAGTGAATATGCGCACCACATCGTCGATGCTGTTGCTGTATTGCGCTGCTTTACGCGCCCGCATAAATTCGGGGATACCAGTGGTGTCAAAGCCTTTGAACTGGGTGATGGTGGTTTCGGTGATGAGTAATCCATTGTTGGTGATGAGGAAGTCGTCGCCGCTGTGAATGAAACCGGGCATACAATCCATCAGTATATGGTTGCCTTTGGCAGGAACAATATCGGCAATCACATTCCAGTGTTGTCCAATGATGTATTCGGTCCAGTTATTATGCCCTATAACGATTTTACCATCTTTGGTATAACTGCCGGTGGCGATGAAAGCGCTGCAATTACCGGGGGCTTTGTTGTTGCCACTACCGGCTTTCGCCTGTTCCATCAAAGAAGGAACATAATAAAAAGCCAGTTCTTCAACGGCATTCAATGCGGTGATGTCGAGACTGTCGTAGTTTTTGTGCTGGGCCTGCAAGCCTTCTACAATGCCGTTGATCTCGTCTTTGTATTCACGGTCGAGGTGGGGCCAGAGAAAATCCCTGGCACAGCTGCGATAGAAGCTCCAGTCCTTCTGCGTATCGTGCGCCAGCAGGTAACTGACAGCCTGTATGGAGGTATCAATATCATCACTCAATAAATAACCGTGCTGGTAGCCGATATCGGCGGGACTACCTTCCAGGTGAACATAGATCCATCCGTTTTTGTTTTCGCGGCTGGCTTTGGCGAGGCGCTGACCGGGCTGGTTGTTGCGGCAGGCCATCAGGCTGAGGCATAACGCCAGCAGGCACAGGTGAGCAAACGTTTTCATGTCAGGTTAAGTTATGGCTAAAGATATTGATTATGGCCGTGAACCCTTAATTTTGCCGCCGGAAAAATCAAGCAAGCAATGATCAGCGCAAGAAATATCACCCTGGCTTATGGTAAAAGGGTATTGTTCGATGAGGTGAACATCAATTTCATCAAAGGCAACTGTTATGGAGTGATAGGAGCCAACGGGGCCGGTAAATCTACTTTTTTGAAGATACTGAGTGGAGAGATAGAGCCCAACAAGGGATCTGTAGAAATTACGCCCGGAGAAAGGATGTCATTCCTGAAGCAGAACCATTTCGAGTTCGATGACTACACCGTATTGAATACGGTGCTGATGGGCCACAAAAAAATGTGGGAAGTAATGCATGAGCGCGAAGCCATTTATGCCAAGGCCGATTTTTCGGAGGAAGATGGTATCCGCGCAGGCGAGCTGGAAGCGGAATTTGGTGAGATGGGCGGGTATACGGCAGAAAGCGACGCGGCTACTTTGCTGAGCAGCCTGGGCATCAAAGACGAGATGCATGGCAGCCTGATGAAAGATATTCCTTCCAACATGAAAGTGCGGGTGCTGCTGGCACAATCGCTTTTCGGTAACCCCGATATCTTGCTGCTCGATGAGCCTACGAACGGACTGGATATAGAAACCATCGGCTGGCTGGAAAATTTCCTGGCCGATTATGAAAATATTGTACTGGTGGTGAGTCACGACCGCCACTTTTTAGATACGGTATGTACCCATGTGGCCGATGTAGACCGTGCCAAGATCAAAGTGTTTACCGGTAACTATACGTTCTGGTACGAATCATCGCAATTGATGAGCCGACAGATCAACGACAAGAACAAGAAAACCGAGGAGAAGCGCCAGGCATTGCTCGACTTCATTGCGCGATTCTCGGCCAATGCTTCTAAGAGTAAACAGGCTACTTCGCGTAAGAAGGCTTTGGAGAAGCTTACCATTGAAGAGATCGAACCATCTAACCGTAAATACCCCGGTATCATTTTCCAACCCCTCCGTGAAGTGGGTAACCAGATACTGAATGTAGAGAACCTGAAGAAGACCGTAGACGGCAGGGTGTTGTTCGATAAAGTAACTTTTGACATCAACAAAGGCGATAAGATCGCTTTCCTTAGCCGCGACCCTTCGGCGGTTACCAGTTTCTTTGAGATCATCAACGACAATGCAAAAGCAGATGCCGGTAAGTATGAGTGGGGCACCACTATTACCAGGGCTTACCTGCCGTTGGAGAACAGTGAGTTCTTTACACAGGGACTGAACCTGATGGACTGGCTGCGCCAGTTCGTGCCTTCACATGTAACCGATGCCGATGAGCCATTTATTCGCGGCTTCCTGGGCAAGATGCTGTTCAGCGGAGACGACATCATGAAGAAAACCAATGTGCTGAGCGGGGGAGAGAAAGTGCGTTGTATGGTGAGCCGAATGATGCTGCAGAACCCCAACGTAGTTACGCTGGATCAGCCTACCAACCACCTCGACCTGGAAAGTATCCAGAGCTTCAACGATGGATGTAATACTTTCCCCGGTGTGGTATTGCTTACTTCGCACGACCATACTTTCATGCAAACAGTGGCTAACCGTGTGATTGAGCTCACCCCTAAGGGTATTATCGACAGGCTGATGACGTTTGATGAGTACCTGGATGACAAGCGTGTGAAAGAATTGCGTGAAGAAATGTATGCTTCCTGATAGGAAAGTGTTAGGTGTTTGCCGAAAATTTTCCCAAAGCCGCTGTGAAGCGGCTTTTTTTATGAGCGAGTGCTTAATTTTACCTTAAAACCGATTGCTATGTCAGTAATTAAATTGCCCTTATTGTATGAAGGGACCAAAGGAGATGCCCGTTTAGTAACGCTATTTGACAGCGGAGCCAACCTGTCTTGTATTAATTCGTCTTTTGTTGCACAATTAGGCGGAGCTGCTGCTTTTTCACGCGTAAAACGTTTAGGGACTGCCAGTAACGGCCATTTTATTGAGATCAAAGAGAGAATTACACTTGATTTCTTTATTCACGACATATTGTTGAGTGATGAATTTCTGGTAGTTCCCAATTTGAGCGAGGAGGCCATCATTGGAGCGGCTACTTTACAAAAATGGCGTATTAAGCTCAATTTTGACCACGATACGGTGGATGTAGACCCTAAAGTGGCCATACTGCAACTAAAGAAAGGAGAGGCATTGGCCGCTTTATGCTAAAGGGTTCATTATCAATAATAATATTCCGGATTTGCATTGTCCGGAATATTATTACGGCGGCAGGAAATGTGGATAATCAATGGTTAGCAGATTTTCCAAATGGTATTTCTACCACCCTGTTGAGAAAATATTAAAAAAAGGAACTTTTTCTATTGAAAATCTGGGGTATTTCATTACCTTTGCCGTCCCGAAAAAAATAGAGTCATGGCAAGAGTATGTCAGGTTACCGGAAAGAAGCCGATTGGTGGTCACACTGTTTCTCACTCAAACATTAAGACCAAGCGCCGGTTCTTACCTAATTTACAGAAAAAACGTTTCTTTTTTGCTGAGGAAGACCGTTGGGTTACCCTTAAGGTTTCAACTGATGCTTTGAGAACGATCAACAAAAATGGTTTGGCTACGGTGATCAAAGAAATGAGAGCCCAGGGAGCTAAAATCTAACAATTAACAACGTAAACTACCTACAATGGCAAAGAAAGGTAATAGGGTGCAGGTAATCCTGGAATGTACAGAGCACAAGACCAGCGGTCAGCCCGGTACAAGCCGTTACATCACCGTTAAAAACAAAAAGAACACTCCTGAGCGCATGGAGCTGAAAAAGTTCAACCCCATTCTGAAAAAAGTAACCGTTCATAAAGAAATCAAATAACCATGGCAAAAGCAGCTTCTAAAAACGCGAAAGTAAAAGACCAGAAGGCAGCCGCTGAAGCTAAGAACTGGACTAAAGTGATCAAGGCTATCCGCAGCCCCAAGTCAGGTGCTTATACTTTTAAAGAGACGATTGTCCACAAAGACAAAGTAAAAGATTTCCTGTCATCAAAATAATTGATCGGGTATCAACGATATTAAAAGCTTTCCGAGCCAACGGAAGGCTTTTTGTATTTAGTGCACGTCATCCTGAGCGAGCGAAGCGAGTCGAAGGACCTGTTGAACACTCGGACAGATCCCTCGGCTGCGCTCAGGATGACGATCAAAAAATAAATTGATATGGGAATTCTCGGAAAACTATTTGGTAAAAAAGAAAAAGAAAGCCTCGACCAGGGTCTGCAAAAGACCAAGGAAGGTTTCTTTTCCAGGATCACCAAAGCCATTGCCGGTAAAAGCACGGTAGATGAAGAAGTGCTCGATAACCTGGAAGAAGCGCTCGTGAGCGCCGATGTAGGTATTGAAACCACCGTACAGATCATTGAACGCATTGAAAAAAGAGTAAAGCAGGATAAATATGTAAATACCGCTGAACTCAACAACCTGCTGCAACAGGAAATAGAAGCCATACTGGTAGACGCACCCGAACAGAACTACAAAGATTTCGATATCCCCGAAGGCAAGAAACCTTATGTGATACTGGTAGTAGGCGTGAACGGTGTAGGCAAAACCACCACTATTGGTAAACTGGCGCACAATTACAAGAAAGCCGGCAAACAGGTGATCCTGGGCGCTGCCGATACTTTCAGGGCCGCAGCAGTAGACCAGCTCACCATCTGGAGCGAACGGGTAGGCGTATCTATTGTAAAACAGGCCATGGGCTCAGATCCCAGCGCTGTTGCTTACGATACTGTGCAAAGCGCCATTGCCAAAAACGCAGACGTAGCCATCATTGATACAGCAGGTCGATTACACAACAAAGCCCACCTCATGGACGAGTTGAGTAAGATCAGACGAGTGATTCAAAAACTTATTCCGCAGGCGCCGCATGAAGTGATGCTCGTGCTGGATGGTTCAACCGGACAAAACGCAGTAGAACAAGCCAAACAATTCACTGCTACTACAGATGTATCTGCTATTTCCATTACCAAGCTCGATGGCACGGCCAAAGGGGGCGTGGTATTGGCCATTGCCAACCAATTTAAAATACCGGTCAAATACATTGGCGTAGGAGAAAAAATAGATGACCTCATCATCTTCGATAAACACGAATTCGTAGACAGCCTTTTCAAACTTGGCTGATGCTAATCTCTATAGAAAAAATAAAAGAGGCTGTCTCAAAAGGGCAGCCTCTTTTTATTTTTAAGGGTGGGTTTGTGCACAATGGAGGTGAATAAAAAGATATAGGTTATCATACAATA